>PBHQ01000001.1 GCA_002719475.1 Methanobacteriota archaeon
CGCCTTCGCAGATGACGTTGATGCTATCCGTGCGGATGCTGCAAAAGCGGTTGAAGAGGCAGAGGATATCGCAGTCACTGCTAAACGTCCACGTTCGGCTTTAGTACAAGGTGATAGAGAAGTCGAATTGGGTAGTCTACGCGAAGGAGAACTGCTTTATCGTCAAGCCAAGAAACGGGCTATGGACATCATAGAATGGTGGGAAAAGGCTGAGAAAGCCATTGCAGAAGCAAAGCGTTTGATCAACGATTTAGAGGGTGAACAAGGCAAGGGATTGAGAAAGATTCTAACCGAAGCAGAAGAATGTCTTGAAGATGAGAATGCCAAGAAAGCCTGGGAATTCGCTTCTGTCATCCCACAGCAGGTTGAGGCGGTGGGTGAAGCGGTAGAGAATGCAGAACAGGCAGTCGAAGAAGCGCAGCGCGTACTAGATGGAGTCGATGGTATGGATACTGATCTTTGGCAGTCTAGGATGCAGAGTGCAAATACCGCCTTGCAGGATGGTGACCATGCTTTGGCCCGAGGCCTTTCAGATGGAGTGGTGCGAGAGATAACCGCTGAGAGAGAGGCGATGGAAGATGTCCGCCGAGCCATGCGTCAGCATAGCAAATTGAAGAAGCGTTGGAGTGAACGCCCAGATGCAGATGAATGGCAGGCTAGATACGATGAGGTTGAGAAGGCAGCAGATGAGATGCAATGGTCCCATTCAGCTTCGCTGTTGGAAAGTTTGACCAATGATTTGGATAAGGAATCCAGCGCAGGCGCTGAGGCCAAGGAATTGCTTGAATTCGTGCAAGAGGAATGGATGCGTCTGAGAAATCAACTTGAGGCCAGCGGTATAGACGTCAAGGATGATGAGAGAAGACAGTGCGAGGCTGCGGTTGGAGAAGCAGTGGAGGAGCATTCTAACAGTCGTTGGGAAGAGTGCCTCAAGGCGCTTGGTAATGCTGATGGTCTGATGGAGAAATTGCGTAGGCGCGTTTGATTGTAAGATTGAAACCACAAATTCGTGTATTTCAGTTCACAATTAGTTGAAAGTATGTTATTTCAATGAATCTCGCTCTAGGCTTTGCATGGGAGAAGTGGATGCTGATATCAGAAGGGCTTCTACTCTGCCCTCGAGATACTATACGGACTCAGAATTGTTTACTGGATTGCTGAAACATTTCAAGCAACAATGGTGCTTCGCCGCTCATCGATGCGAGGCTCAAGAAAGCAACGTCCTGCCTCTGCCTCACATTGAAGCGCAAACCGGTGAGCCGATGTTGTTGACCGTACAGAATGAAGAGGTCCGAATCCTTTCAGGAGTCTGTACACATCGCGGCATGATTCTTACTGACAGACCCTACAAAACAAAGATGATTCAATGTCCTTACCATGGGCGAACTTTTGGGCTCGACGGCTGCTTTCGCGCAATGCCAGGTTTTGCAGAAGTCGAAGATTTTCCTACTGACAAAGACAATCTCGCTACCTTTGACTCTGGGGAATGGAATGGATTTTTCTTCGCTAGCTTTGAGGCCAAAGATTTCGCTACTTGGTTTGCTCCTTTCACTAAACGTATGTCATGGTGGCCTGCTAGTTCTTCGATAACCTATGATCCATCAAGACATCGGGACCATAGCATCGAAGCCAATTGGATCGCCTATGTTGACAACTACCTCGAGGGTTTTCACATACCCTTCGTTCATGGTGACTTGCACGCTACCCTTGATCACGATGATTATCAGACCGAATTATTCGATGGTTCGGTTCTACAGATTGGAATTGCTCGCGAAGGCGAGCCTTGCTTCGATTTACCTCAGGATTCTATCGATTATGGCAAGCGCATTGCTGCCTATTACTGGTGGTTCTTCCCAGGATTAATGCTCAATGTTTACCCATGGGGCATGTCTGTGAACATAATCATTCCAGAATCGGTTAACCGCACCCGTGTGATTTACCATGGTTACGTCACTGATCAGAACAAAATCGGTATTGGTGCAGGAGGTGATTTGGATAAAGTAGAGTTGGAAGATCAAACGGTAGTTGCAGGGGTACAGAGAGGCATGAATTCAGCGACTTATGACAGGGGGCGCTACTCTCCACAACACGAGACAGGTGTACACCATTTCCATTGTATGCTATCCAAATAATTCAATCCAATTCTCTAACGTCAAAACGCTCTCCAGTTTGGCTCATCTCATGATTGGTAATCAGTGGTATCAATTTACTAGCAACCTCATCCGCATCGACCAACATACCCTCTGAGTGATAGGAGACGAAATTGGAATGGTCTGGAAAATTCTGAGGATTACTGGCGCGAATATCTTCTTGCATTCCAGTATCAACAATTCCCGGAGCGATTGCGATTGCACTAATCTTCTTCTCTTCCAATTCGCTAGCTATGCACCTTGTCCACATATCTAGCCCTGCTTTTGCAACACAGTAAGCAGACCATGATTGCACTGGCCTAAGTGAAGCACCACTAGAGATAGTTGTGATTCTACTTTGAGCATCACCACCCATCAGTGGAATCAGGCCCTTTGTCAGTTGTTGTACTGAGAGTAAGTTAACTTGCAAATTCAGATTCCATTGTTCATTTTCTACCATTGAAGCAGGGATTACTGGATTTATCACTCCAGCATTGTGAATTATTCCATCTATTCTTTGACATTCAGAACAAATTTTGGTAATGGCTTCATCGATATCTGTAGCACTGGACAAGTCACAAGCAACAGCAAATGATTCTGGGGAATTGATTTTCACTAAGTTTACGACTGAATTCAGATTTTCAGACCTTCTGGCCAACAATACAACCTTAACTCCAGTCTTCGCTAATTGTGTAGAAATTGATTTGCCAAGACCTCTAGATGCTCCGGTTACAACATAGGTATGTGCGGCCATATTTCTTGATTGATAGTCTAGCCTTCAAGCATTTGGTCACTATAGGTAGCAGGTTGGAATGTTAGTGAATATTGATCCTTGGCTCCTTGCTTAATCGACAAAACGTTCTAATCGATATTTTTTGATAATATCTGGCTTGAGTTTCTGGGCTTTTTGGGACAATTTTCGTTCGCTTATCAGATTTTTAGGATCATCCCAACGAATTGAGACTTGTTCTGCTATTCCTAATGCCAGATAAATGTCAACAATCTCAATCGAATCACTTCGCATCCTGCCATTGAGTAAGAATAGCAGAAGAAATTGTCCCATTGAGATACAAATAGCGAAAGCCAAGGTGAAAGCGAATACAGAAGCTATGTTTTCTACACCAGTTTTTCTGAACAGAATTTGGAAAGTAGAGATAATTACTCCAGTTCCAATGATTGGCTCAATGTAACGGTTTTTCAATTTGCCAAATCTGAATAGCGATTCTGAGTTTACATCTAATACGTACATTGGGCAGTATTCATACACTAATCTAGGGGCCATAAATGAGATCAATAATGGTCCTCCAAATGCAAGTAATACCATTTCAGTGTTTAATTTATCAATCATTTCAACGGCACTGAATTTTTCGATTCCATCATTTTGTACTAGCAATAATACAACTAGAGTCATGTTTAGCATTAACAGCATACGATATGGCTTCATCACCGTCTTAGTTTTCTTTCGGTTTTTCGCAGACGGGTCGACTAAAAAATTCAAGTTGCCGGGATTTTTCACTATTTTTCTGATAGCAACACGAGTTTCTGCTCTTGATAGTATCAGACTTACTGGGAAATAGATCAATGCAAATATCAAGCTAATAATCGCAAAACTGATCAGGTGTGTGATAATTTCAGAAGTATCCATGAACTGTGTGAATAAATTAGAGAGAAAACACTTGTGCAATAGAAGAGGTTTATTTTCAGTCTATAACCACAGTTTCTACCCTGCCATCTTCTAACTCAAAGATGTAAACATCTGAATCACCATCTTGTTGAGTATCTACATCTACAATATTTATTCGGATATTGATTACGGTCTCAAAATCAACATCCTGTCCTTCCATATGGTAGCATAGAGAAAAAATTGGAGAGACCTCATTGAATGAGTTAGATTGCCAACCCCGAATAGGATCATTTGAACCGAAGTATGCATCGAAACTTGTGTACTCATTCAATTGTTTCAATATCATGCTAGAGTGTTCTGTTCTACTAGATAAGGCGACATCTCCAGAATCAGAATGATCTACAGAGATATCTTTGCCGATATTGAATATCTGTGTATATTGATGATATTCATTGGAATCGATTTGGTCGTGGAAATATATCGCACCATCATTGAAGAATATGACGCTCCTAGTCACTTTTACTCCTTCAAACAGGGTGTGACTTGCTTTTACAAAACTAAAATTTGTTGAGATAGAGAAATCTTCGATGGTGGCTTTTCCCACGTTTGAGGGGTCACTGATATCATATGATTCTCCATCTATCGATATTGCATTATGTGCGAATACACTTCTGATGTGTTTTCGAAATGGGTCATCTTCGGCATAATTGTACTTGCCAGAATCAACGAAGAAATCAGTATCGTTGTAAGTCAACACGAATGAAAGGTCATCATTGTGCTTGTGCGTTCTAGAATGGAATCTATTGAACAAGGCGAAATATATCGGAGTAGAATCATCCCAGTCGTTCTTGAAGATGGCAATTCCAGCATCTTCGTAAACAACGCTATCTTGTTCAATTTCCACACCATCTATGCCATCACTCACTAGGTGCAACAGGTGTTCATTAGTGATATCACTCTGTGAAATTCTTAGAACAAAATCTGCACTAGAATCGCCAACCATTGGTATCGTCCCGTCAGGTTTTGCAATGTGTACCAAGTACTCCTGCATACGATAAATCGCCGTATCGATCTCAAGGTTGACAACATTGTAATGATGACAGAAACTAGAGATGCTCATGAACAAGCCTAGTACTAAGTAATGATAGCCAGGACTGTGCTCTTTGTGTACTCCCGAAGAAGTCACTCCAGTTTCTAGATGTATTGATAGTCTCGAAAATGCCACCTTTTTCCATTCATCACTATCTTCAAAGATAGGAAAAAGCACAGCCAACTGAATCAAGGCTCTGTCTTGAAAGATACCATGATTGTTATTCCATTGATAATTTGAATCTTTGACAGTGAATTGGCCATGATTTCGTAATGAGTTAAGGAATGTATTTGCAAACTCTGTATCAAAAATTTCTGAATCTCGATAATGATCCCAGAAATAAATGAAGGTTAAGATTCGATTTGCAGTACTATGGTCGTCCCATGCTGCTTTGTTTGAATAATCATTAGGGTTTGGATTATGTTCCATCCAACTATTGATGAACCATTTGGCATGTATTAGATAAGTTGCTTCTTCAGTCACTTCATATGCATTCAACAAGTAACTGACCATACGTAAGCTGTGGAAGTAGAATTGCCACGTTTCATCATTATATGGGTCTTCAGTCCAATCCAAATTCTCCTCTTCATAAACAAAAGGCTCCCAATATCTGAGGAGGAAAATCTCATTTTTTTCAATCAATCTGTCCGCAATTTCAACTGCAGAAGTAGTTAGTGTAGTTCTTTTTGCATAATCGTGATTTTCAAACTGATTCCAAATCTGGTTTACTTCGTCAATGTCATAATTCACTTTGACACTATATTCTGAAGTTCCCAGACATCCAGACATTGCCGATAGAAGCAACAAAGTAACAACCATTGTCGAGGACGTTTTTTTCACAGAATCACATCATTGGGTTGTTTGATGATTTGCAACCAATAGTTTGTTCATCACTCAAATTTGAATCATGGGGGGCTTTTCTTGAAAGAATCATCTGGCGTTCCCATGAAACAACCCATTACCCAAGGATAACTGAAAGTAACATAGTAAGAATATACGCCGTTTTCCATCCTTCCGTTGCAGGCATCGAGATCCCCTGCTCCATCTTGCCACACGAAATCATCTCGGAATTGACCATCCCATTGACCGCCTGGGAATTCACCTTCTCCTTCTTGGCTAGTCCTATTTCCATCCATGAGGACGTAACCTGAGGTAATGGCCCGAATGGTTCCATTATCATCGATGTAAGGCCCTCGAATTGGGAAGCCATCTGCTGCATATCCAATGACTCCTGAAACCGTTTGTCCGCTGACGTCATACATTGCTGATGGGTCACCATGGTAGTGGTAAGCACCATCCGGCTGGGTATGTGCATGATTGTCATCTTCTCCGAAATCATTGGCAGAATGCATTGGGTCGTATCGCCAAGGCGTGGTTGGGTCAAAGCACCCGATTTTCTCTTTACCCAGTGGGCCTGGCCCCACACCATAGCATGCTGCAGCCAGTAAGTCCAACTTCACTCCATTGAGGAAAATAGCATTGTCATATTGCAAGGATAGCGGTGATGATGCATCGTTCAACTGTGGATTCATCGAGATTGTGAAATTTTCCCAAACTGCAGAAGTGTGCGCAGCAAAAGATCCATTGATAGCGAAATCGTGATTGGGAATACCGTTACTGTAAATTGTACAATATCCCTCATATTCAGTAATTTGAATCTCTGCTTGTAGGATTTCTCCATTCGACTTGTCAGTTGCTTGAGCGGTATAATTACCGACATATGCTGCACATGATGCATTGGTATTGGAGAAGATTGCATTGGTTATGTCAACCGATTGAGGCGGTTCTATTCCCTCATCATCGATTTTCTGTTCCTTTTTGTCTTTGGCTACACAGCCAGCCATCAACATCAGGGCTGCTAGTAGAATTGCGACGAATGTAGTTCGCATGGCTTTGCGCATCGGTTTGATGAAATCAAAGTAACTACCAATTTGCTATTTTGGCCAAGTATATCGGTGTCTTTGAAGATAACCAAGAGGTCACTGAATTTTGGAACAACGCCTGTTACTGCATCATCAATCAGACGACCTTCTGAGCATGACGATGATGACCCCCAATGCGACGAGTGCAAACATCCAGAATGACAAGGTCTCAACTGTAGACCACGGTTCATCTGCCATTACTCCAGTTTTGATTACAGAAGATTCCCAAACGCCTTCCGAATTCTCCCATTCTACGAGGATGTTCAGCACTTCATTGTCCTCAGCATGCCAAAACAAGGTGATTTCATCTTCGCCCGGTCCGTATGGGGTTGCTATTGGCATCGCTCTATCGATACAATCCTGGCCCAAGCATATCCGCATCCAGCCACCTTTAGCACCTTTGTTACGGACTACAACCTTCACTTCGTGGTCCCCTGGCTTTACTCCATCTTGTGGTGCGCTGACATCGACTACGCTGAAATCGACGATATCAAGAGGATGGACCTGTACTTCCACTTTGTATTGTCCCGTGTTACCTGCTTCGTCCCAAGCCGTTATGGTAACATTATGAATTCCTAAGCCCATTTCAGGTAGGCTGGTATTGCCTGCAGTATGCCACGAAACATTGTTCCTATCCGCCAGAACTTCCCCATCCACTTCGATGGTGAATCGAATTTCAGAAGCCGCAGAAAGGTCGTCGAAAGATTCGCTTAAATCAAGATACAGGGAATCCCCTACCCGCGGCTGTGTCAATCCGGACATCATCCCTTCTCCATCGATCCACACCTTCGGTTTGATGTGTGGAGAAGTTCCATCTAAGACCTCAACATTCCAACTATGGCTGACATTGTGTCCCGCCTGATCGGTGACGACGACTTGTAGGGATCTATGTGTGGTGTTTCGAGTGATTTGCCGTTCTTCGATATCCATGCTAGCTTGATTTACATCTCCTCCTTGATGGAAGACGATGCTGGTAACTACTCCGCCATCATTCCAATCGATTGACTTGTTGCTGTACCATCTAATCGACAACCCTGTGCTGATTTCATCACTAACGCTGCTAGTTAACCAGATTCGCTGTCCTGCAGGAATAGCAATTTCATCACAGTTCAAGATATCAAACTCTGCAATTTCTGAACCATCGCAACTGACATTGGCTCGCACAGAATTCAGTACAGGATCATCCCCATCGAGAATCATGCTGCCTTGCCAAATTCCTTCTATGCCATGATGATCTGTGCAGGTCATGTTCATGCTTATCTCATCACCATGATTCCAACCATCTATGGTGGAAGCATTCACCTCTACTATTGTTTCATCAAAGGTATGAGATATGCCATCTTGCCCGATCAATTCCCACTGGCAATCTAACTTACCAATACCGTGATCAAAACTGGCCGAGGCATCGATACTGAACGCCGTATCATAGGGCTTGATACCGCCGCTATCTGAAGACACGCTTGGGGCTGTATTCTGTCCAAGGGTTATGGCAAATCCTCCCGAAACTCCTGTTTGGTCTCTGATAGTGGTGAAGGATGTAGGCTCTCCACTAACCCAATCATTCTTCGACGAAGAACGGAACTCCCATGGTGTTGGTACATCTACTCTCAATGGTGTTAACTGGCGCGGGTCATCATCGAGCAAAAGGGATAGCACTGCCAAAGGATTGTGATTACGTTGGGCATTCAATTTCCCACTCTCATTCCACCCCCACGTTCCATTATCTGCGATGAATCCATCAATACTGATCCCCTCCAAAGAATACATTTCGATATTGTCTATGGCACAACACATTCCCTCTACGCCAGTAAACCACTTCATGTTGTTGAGCCTCTCGATAAATGCATCCTTGGAACCATTGAGGTAAAGCTCGATTTGCATTTGTAATGGCAAGCCCCACCCGGGTAACAAAGAACTGGATATTTCACCGCCAAATATGTGCTCTGCACTCCAATTAAGTTGCAAATCCATACCAGAAAGAGGCGGTTCAGAGAATTGCAGTACAGCAAGTCCAGAGTCAAAGGAAGAAGTGGTATTGTTCAACCAAGAAAATAGCCCCTCATCGTCGTGATAAGTTATGCTTTCTGAACCGACAAATACGTGCCATTCATGACCATCATCAAGTAAAGGCAAACTTGCATTCAGATATCCATTTTCAGAAAATACGTATTCTACGTGTCCACTATTAGTATGGATGAAACGAAGTGATGTGGTGTCATTGTGCTGAACTGAGATATTCGTAGTCCCGAGATCCCCAATACTCACATTGTCAGAAGCAGTCAACAAAGAGGCATTACTCGATTTGACCAGTAGCCAGCCATTCTGTCCAGCAATAGTCGGAATGCTCTCTGATTCTACACTGGTTGAGCCATTACTGTTCCACCATTTCATGCTGACCGCTCCGCTGACATTAATCGGGGTTCCATTCCAAGAATGTTCCAACAAAACTTCGGTCATTCCACCTAATTCGGGAATTGTTGCCCATGTTCGATTGAAGGTGCCATCTTCACAATCGACTGCTAAGTGTACGTTTCCTCCGGTCAATCCACTGAATACGTGTTCTCCATCGAACTTGTCTGCTTGTATTGCCCCTTCCCAGTTCTGTGCCGGTTTCCATGCTGAAATCACCATGGCACTGCAATTGCTGTTTTCAGGAGAAGTGTTAACAGTCCAACTTTCAATTGCAGAACTGAAAAATCCAATTGATTCTTCTTCATTCAAAAGCAGCGGATTTAGGGGCACTAGAATGAGTATCAACAATACTGCTGGAATGCGCATGCCATCACACCAAATCCTTACTGTCAAAGATCATTCGACTAGGCCTGCCTTCCAACTTCAGAGCTAGAATTCTATGGTCTGGCAAAGTTTGCTCGATTCGCTGGTGCGCTTCTGAATTGGCATGGAATAGGATGAATCCTCCTCCTCCTGCACCCAGTAACTTGCCCCCACTAGCGCCACAATCCAACAAAACCTGGTACAGTTCGTCAATCTCAGGTATACTAATTCCGCTTGCAAGTTTCTTCTTCATTTGCCAAGTTTCATTCAACAAGGCGCCTAAAGNGGATAGATCGCCGGATTTCAACAAATCTCTAGCATTTCTGGCTTGTTGGCACATCAAATCGAGTATTTCNGAATTAACTTCATTTTTCGAATTCTGCTCTTTCAAAGTTTCATTTGCAGAACGGGTCAATCCAGTATAGATCAATGCGAACTCATTTTCAATGCGCTCGTATATCTCATCTGCCAAATACAATGGCTCTATGACCACTTCATCATTTGGTAAGAAGCGAATGTGGTTTATTCCGCCCATTGCGCAACCGTACTGGTCTTGCTTGCCTATTGGTTGTCCAAGAATGTCGATTTCAATTTGGCATGCCTGAGATGCTAATTCCTCAGGAGAGACATCATTCCCCTTGAATCGGTGCAATGCGTTGAGCAAGCCTACGGTTACAGCACTGGATGAACCTAATCCGGTTCCTCTAGAAGGAATGTCGGCAATAGTGGTTATTTCNACTCCACTGGTGACTCCGGTCATCCGCATTGCCTCGCGCACCAATTCGTGTTCAAGGTCCTCAAAATCATCTACTATTTCCGTACGGGAATAGGATAGGCGAATATCATCTCCAAATCNTTTGTTNACGGTTACGTGCACATACGCTGCTAATGACATAGAGGTCACACAACCTCCTTCGGCGGAGTTTCGATAATACGAAGCNAGGTCGCTACCACCTCCGCAAAATGACACACGTAGAGGTGTGCGAGAAATCATCATCGTTACGGCGANACNCACACCACTCATCAAGTCAATGGACACTAGACACNGGAATCTTCGATGATGGGNCCNCAAAGCAATGCTCATAGGAGTGGTTCTCTGAAGGGCAGGGGAGGGACTGCCGTGTCGAGCCTCATAACAATGGATGACTTGAGCAATGATGACATTCTAGACGTTCTGGATGCAGCCGAAAGATTGCTTCCAGTAGCTAAGGGTAAAACGCATCTTCCTTTACTGCAAGGAAAGATTCTTGGCAATTTGTTCTTTGAACCAAGTACGCGCACAAGAATGTCGTTTGAGACCGCAATGAAACGCCTAGGAGGCGAGGTAGTAAACTTAGGAGCAGTCGCTTCTTCGTCTGTAGTCAAAGGGGAAACTCTCTACGANACNATCCGAATGGTCGACGGTTATGCAGANATCATTGCCCTTAGNCATCCGCGTCAGGGNGCCGCTCAATATGCAGCCGATGCAGCAGAGGTNCCGATAGCCAATGGNGGAGATGGAGCTGGGCATCACCCTACTCAAACTATGCTCGATCTCTTCACCATCAAGCAGGCTCACGGTACTCTAGAGGGGTTACGAGTTGTTTTGGCTGGAGATTTACGATATGGAAGAACTGTGCACAGTTTAGCCCACGCACTGGTGCGATTCAACTGCGAATTAGTATTCGCAAGTCCCAACAGCCTTAGGATGCCCGCAGAGATTATTGCCGACCTCGAAGGTCATGGGGCAACCATAATTGAAAGTGATGATTTGGTCAATCATATTGACGATGCAGATGTCATATACATGACGCGTATCCAGAAGGAGCGNTTCCCCGATGAAGATGAATACCGTAAGGTAGCAGGATCATTCACCCTTTCCGCAGCAGATCTTGATAGCGCAAAGGAGGGTATGATTGTCATGCATCCATTGCCGAGAGTCGATGAGATAACTCCTGATGTCGACAAAACTAGGCACGCCAGATACTTCGAGCAGGCATTCAATGGAGTAGTAACTAGGATGGCGTTGTTATGTAGAATGCTGGGCATCGAGGTGCCATCGAACATAGGAGGTGAGGCATGATGTCAGCACCAGAGACCGCAATGAGAAGAGTTACAGCAATCAATAATGGAACAGTCATTGATCATGTCCCTGCAGGAAAGGCCCTCGTAGTTCTCAAAATGCTAGGTCTTGATGGAAACATGGCAACCCCTGTATCGATGGTCATGAACGTGCCCAGTCAAAAGATAGGTGGCAAGGATATCATCAAGGTTGAGGATAGAGAATTAACACAGAATGAACTCGACCGTCTTGCACTCATCGCCCCACAGGCAAGTGTAGCGATTATCCGCGCCTACCAAGTTGCAGAAAAGAGAGTCATAAATCTAGGTGAAGAAGTTGTAAATGTAGTGCACTGCACCTATGCCAACTGTGCTACTCTAGGTGATAGAGAACCGTTGCCTCATCGCATGAAGGTAGTTTCGATCGATCCGTTGAATCTGCGTTGCCATTATTGTGCACGGCCACAAGATATTGACGAATTGGTCGCTAATCTTCTTTGAGCATAGCCATGAATTCACAGGCTTTGCAGATTTCTCCGCTAGTTGGTTCTGAACATTGGGGACAAGGCGTCGGGGGACTTGGACGAGTCTCGTCCACTTTGCGTGCCTGCGCCTCTAATCCTTTGATAGCATCAACCATGTGAACTAATCCATGCCTCGTACCAGGAACATCATCTTCGAGCATTGAGACCATGTGCCGATTTCTTTGTCTCAGGGCCCCTGGGGAGTGTGGGCATTCGTCGTGGAAGAACGGTAGATCCAAGGCCATCGCACAAGCATGGACTTCTTGCTCAGGTATCCAGCGCATTGGAACGATTCTCGGAGGAAGGCCGGGTAGAGGAGCTTCAGTATGGGGAGCTAATCTTAGACTCCTCTCCAAATCACCCTTCTGCATATTCATCAGCACAGTTTGCGCCATATCATCGAGATTGTGTCCTAGAGCCATGACGTCAGCACCAACTTTCTCCGCAAGACGATTCAATCCTTGGCGACGGAATACTCCGCAGAATGAACAAGGCGCCATACCTCTGGTGTGGGCGTGTTTTTCTCTGATTATTGGCAATTTTTGCACCACTTCGTCCATGCGTTCAAAACCAAGCTCAGGATAAGATACAGTGTGGAATGGAATATCTAAGGATTCTGCCAAACGTTTAGCACAATCCATCGAAGGTGAACGATATCCGTCAATTCCTTCATCTATGCACCCTGCGACAAGTTCGACATCCTTGCGAGGTCCAAGAATTGTAACTAGACGATTCAACAGCAAGGCTGAGTCTTTACCGCCGCTAATGGCAACTAGTATCGTGGTTTTGTGGCCACCTTTAGGCAGTTGCAATTGTCTACGTAATTCCTTGGCGAATCTCTTGTGAACACTGTCTAGCAAGTGTTTGTTACAGAAAGAACGCCCTGAATACCGTTGAAACAGGACCGATGGCCGCTGACAGCGGTCGCATTCAGGCACCTGTAGGGCGCTGCTCATGCTTGGCTCACTCGGGACTTAGACTTGAGGATGGCGTTGCTTTAATCTCGATATAATTCCGGTTAACTTTCTAATTGGATTTTTAATTATTTCAATTGAAAATAGTGAAAAGATTCTAATCGCGGAATAATGAGCAAACCTAGAACAGCGCGCATTGGTAGAATACACCGTTTTTTGCATTCTTCAATTGCATGCGCGCTTTGGCAAATCATAGAGTTGCAGTTGGAGATTCAAGCAGGGTCTGTAAATCGTCCTTTCAGGACGACGAATACAATAACCTCAAGAAGACGATTGCAACCTCCTGCCCCCTAAGGGTGCATATGCTGCGCAGATTACTCGCCTCGCTGAGCCGGATTCCTGGAGTCCGTGAGGCCACGGTTGTCGATGAACACGGTAGACTGCGAGCCAGCCTAGTAGACGACCAAGAGTCGGTAGTCTTCGAAGATGAAGTGCCTTCGGCTTTGAGAGAGGCTGAAGCCATGTGTGTCGAAGCGGGGATGGGCAAGGTTGACCAAATTTGGGTAACTGGAAGCGAAGGCCGCTATGGTATTGCTTCGATGGCAGCAGGTGCCGCATTAATCATGGTCTGTGATTGTGCTAGTGCTTTGGGAAGGATGCGCCACGAAGTCAAGCGGTTACGGCCGTCGATGAGCGAATTGATATGAGGTGAATAAATGTACGATCTACCGGTTGGCAAGAGTCCCAAGGGCGATTTTGAAGCAAGCCTTGACATGGCTGAACTTCCGTTTGAATACGGAGCGATAACTTGGAGAGCAGCGCGTTCCAAGAAAGCGCTTGGCCATCAGTTAATCAGCGGCAATCNTGTTGTCGGCTGGTTATGCTCTTCTGNTGATAGGGGNGAAGTNATTGCAGGCCCCTCGGCTGCAGCGACATTGCGTCGNATCTCACATGAACGCAGATTACGCTCAAGTNCCAGTGAATGGACTCGCAACCAATTCGCTGCGGTTGCTAGAAGACTTCCTCAGGCAATTATCGATTCTAGGGAGTTAGCGAGTTTCGGTATCACTGGTCGAGAAAGTTCTGAACTGAGCGCGAGAGATTTGACCATGATTGTCACTGAATTAGCGCTTCGTCCTACGGTTATGGGTGCTTTCGCTTTTGAAGATGGTTTACTTATTGCCGAGGCGGGAGAATTACCAGCGGCCGCCGAACAGTTAGCAAGTGAATCCTCTGAAGGATTGACAGGTATCAACAAATTGTGCGAATCTCTTGCTCTGTCAAGTATGATTCGTACTGTTCTTTGGTTAGAGGATGGAGTTCTCCTGTTGGCTGACGCTGGCCGTGGAGTATTGGGAATGTGGACAACTTTTGCTGCTGACCATCAAGCATTGATAGCCAATGCTGCTGCTCTGGTCGACTTGATTGGAGAAGCCCAGGTTGCTCCAGAGGTATTGCCCAAAGGTTTCCTATTACGTACAGGGAAGAGCGGTGTTGATCAAGTAATTACTATGTTGAGGAGTGCAATTACAGAGGAAGTCGATGGCTACCTTCGGACTACAGGGCCAAATGAAACACACGAAATAATTCTCAATTCTGGTGTGCCTGTGGCTGTACGTTCTCGTTGCGATGATATTCCATCTGCCATCTATGCGGCAACCACTCCAGGTTTCGAATCGACTTTGATTAGAATAGAGCGTCAAGAGTTACCAGGTGCAACGGCCGGAGGATTACAGGACTTCACTTTGACAGGGTTCATGGAAGCACTTGCCTCATGCAGAACCAAGAGTGAAACTCGCTTATCTTCACTACGTGGAAGATTGGAGAGATTGTGGGGCTTTGAAGCAGGTTTAGAACGACTTGACCATGCTCGTGCTCAAGTTAAGATGATTGAACACAAGAGTGCTGGTGAAGCAAGTCTCAAGCCTGTAGAAAATGAGAGCAAAGTGTTGATTCCAGTTTCAAGGCATGATAAGGACAGAGCCATCACATTGGAGAAAGACCTCGAAGAGAGTCAGCGTAGTGTATCACGATTGACAGAACGTCTCAAGGAATCCAGTGGTAGAGAAGACAAACTCAAGGATCAACTTGCATTGGCGAATGATCGTTGCGATGAGTTGCATGAAAGGATTGAAGGCTTGAATCAAGATCTTGATTCTACCAGTGCTTCTAAGAGAGATGCTGAAGAGAACGCAGAGGAAGTCAACGAAAGAGCAACACGTTTGTCCAAGAGAGTATCCGCCTTAGAACATCAATTGAGTGAAAGGGCTGCAGAATTAGCCAGTGCNCTTGGTGATTCAAGCACTAGAGGGGAATTGCTCAAGGGTGTCGAGGAATTGAGCAAAAATGAGGCTAGATTGAGCGCCGAAGTCGAAGCACATGAAGAGAAATTGAGTGCATTGCGCGATGAAATCGAGAATNATGAGAGGCGTAGCAGAATGTTGAGTGACCAACTCGGTGCTCTAAATGATAGACANAGGGTTGCGGCAACAGATACTGATGACATGGAGAGAAGATTGATTCGAGCAAGAGATGAATTGACAGATCTTGAAGCAGATGCGCATGAAGTAAGAAAGATGCTACAGGGCTCTCTTAGCGAGAGAGAAGAAGTACGCACTCGTAGCGATCAACTCAGGGCAGAAATGCGTGATCTGATGGGAGAGAGGCAGACTTTGTTGAGAGAACTCGGTGACCTTGCAGCAAGAAGAGGTCAGACTGAAGGTGAGTTAGCACATCTAATCAAGCGCGCCAGTGAATTGTCAAATGCACATGATGATGCCATTGCTGATATTGCGGAGGCTGAAAAGATTCGACAACGTTTGTCAGAAGAACCGCTAGCNAGGGCTCTGATGGGCGAAGAGATGGGCATTGAGTCATTGGGCCCGGTTCTCGAAAGGCTGGAACATGCACGTACCATGGGTTACAGTGTCGTATTGTTGGATAGAGCAGTTGAGCGTGGCCTACAGTTGATTCAATTCACCGTTGAAGAAGTATCGCGTACACCTCGATACCTATTGTCCAACGAAGTCATGGACATCCTTGAGAGGCAATCTCCACACACAGCAGGAACTGTAAGGGGGCTTACCAATTGGTCAGTCAAACAAAGACTGGAGAATCGTTTGGCCGAGACAGTTACTCAAGTGGTACTCGACCTTGAGAGAATGCTGGAGGATTACGAGCAAGCGGTCACGATGTTGAGGCGCCTAAGGCAGGTATTGGAACAATTGGGTGGTTTGGGCGCTCCAACCGATCAAGTAGACGAGTTGTTGGTTGCATGCAATCGCCCCGAAGCACTGCCATTTATTGCCCGCAATGCTAGAGGACTGATTCAGGTTGCTCTAGATGAGATATATATTGAATCAGATCAGAGAGATGCGGGCGCAGCAGTTCGTTTGGAACAAACTGTACTAGTACTAGAAGAATTGATTTCGCAAATTGAAGCTACCGGCTTGACCGGTGAAGACCCTCAAGGTCCTCTATGGGATTTCCAAAAGAGCGGTAAGTTACCATGGGAAGTTCCTGGAGGGGCGCCGGCTGTTGAAGTTGCTGAGGATGCAAAGCACGAGTTGACAACTTCATTGATGGGCGAGGTAGATATTGAAGTGGCTACTCCAATTTCTGAGAACGGTTCTGTCAAAGAAGTTGAGGATTTGTGGCAAGCTATGCCCCCTCCTGATGATGACCCACAGCCTGAAGGGGATTTGGTTGTCAAAGACTTAGTCGCACCAAGCGATGCTGTGGAATCAACAGGCGAAGCCGACCAGAGAGCCTGGGTTGAAGAGGAATTGGCTCGTATCGATGCACAATGGGAACACAGAGGTCGAGAGGAGATGGACCCAAGTAGCAATCCAATGATCGATGAACAGGAATTCTCTGAATTAGAAGATGACTTAGCTGACCTTGAGATTTGAGGTGAAGTTTTGACCGAATCTACGGATGATGTCATTGGCAAGCCCCATCCAATGTGGCTTGAGCGGGCTGGAGTTTTGGCTTTGGTAACCGGGGCCATTTTACTAGGTAGATGGATGTGGATGAACGAGCCTTTGTCAGAACCGTTGATGTGGATAGGAAGTATTTGTCTGCTGCCTCTGGCAGTATTGTTGCTTAGCGAATCATGGGGAAGATTCTTGCAGCGCTGAGATTAACTCAGGTACGGTTATTGTTTCGTGAAGTCAGATGTTCAATGAAACCTGCAAGTCGTTGCCATGGAACTACAAAGCGCATTGCAGCAACCACCAGTAAGAATAGCAATGCTGAGATTACTAATCCATAGGTCAATTTGAGCTCAATGGATTCAGAGACTTGTTGAGCCCATTGACTTCCAGTCATACCTGCTACCAAGTCTAGCAAGATAGTATGGAAACCAAGTGCAACCATCGTGGAGATACCTGTGATTCCAAGGAAGAAGATAGTGTGATACAGGTGGTGGTTGAGGATGTTGTCCATCTGTCTGACATACTCAGGGTCCTTCTTGCAGGACTCTGGTAGGCGGAAAGCATACTCCATGTAGCGAATGACACCAAATGCGCTCTCCATGAATATCAGCATCAGGATTGCGATTAGAATCAAACTACCTTGCTGCGGTGTGATCAACCCCCATACAGTCGGCTCACCAATCTGTGCATCGAAACGCGGGATGTATGAGCCTGCACTGCCTAGTACACTGTAGATGACAGGGAAGGTAAGTATGGCGTGAATAGCGAGGAAGAATAGAGTGAAGCCTATGGCCCAAGCAATTCCTCGTCGAGAAAGCCCCCATATCCCTTTGGAACCCATGATGATTGGCAAGAGATAGAATCCTAGGACAATGACGGTAGCCAGCGTGGAAATTGGCCAAATAAGGTAGTTGAACTCCTCTTGAGTGGGGATTCTCCATTCCCAACTAAACAACATTCCGAACAACCAAGATGCCAATAGGCGACCAACTAACAGGAGGATTAGAGCGACGATAATCCAGAATTTGATGCGCTGTTGTCTCTGTGGTGGTTGGAAGGATAGCAAAGCCATTCCTCCACCTAACAACACACCTAGAGTAATCGGCATGTAGACTCTTGCCATTCCTTCAGAACCAAGTCCTGTCATCCAATCAGCCAAGGGAATAGCGTAGTTGTCTTGAGTCTCAGTCCTGAGGTATTCGTCTAACTGTGAGAGGACAAGAGTGTGGTCGAGATAACCAATCACATAGGTTGAGATGACCTCCATGTACATCCAAACCAAAGCGATTGTTGCAATGACCTGAAGGGTAAGTATCTGCCAGCGTTTACGCAATTGCCTGAGGTGCAGAGTTCGAGCGCTGACTTGTTGTCTCGTAACATCATCTGCCATTCATTCACCCCCTAGTATCCTCTTGCCTGTAGCAAGGCTTGCGACAATTCCATGTCTGGCATCCAATCGATGACAGTGGCTCCAAAACCTGCTAACGAGGTCATTCGGTTCTGTCGTTCGATCTTCAAGACCTCATAACTCATGCGTGGAATACGACTGACCAAGCGCTCGAAGTCGACGCTTGATGGAGATAGGAGGACAACTTCGTGTCCACGTCCTACAAGATCTCTGATTGCATGAGGGGCTGTTCCATCTCCTTCTGCGCTTGAAAGAATGAAAACAGGTGAACCGCGACTGAAACGTGGAGCCAATGAATTGGTCACCGCTTGCAGAGGCATATTGCCCTTGGGCGCAACCCCAGCAAGACTGCTCAGGATCTTGAAGTACTGCTTATCACCAGTATCTGGCTGTAGATAGGATAGTTTGTCGTCATAGATTGCTAGAGCGACAGAGTCACGCCGTTTTAGGAAGAAACTGGCTAAAGATGCAGCAGCGATGGTATTGTTCTCAAGCGGATTCTTCAACACAGTTCCAATTCTACTTACATCCCTACTGTCGAGCAGGATGTATACATCGGTGACCGCATCCCTACATGTATCGTTGACAATTAACGTGCCGTCTCCAGTTTTGGCTGATGCTTTCCAATTAATCATCTTGAATGGGTCACCTGGAACATATTCCCTAAGTGCGTAGAACTCGGTTCCTGGACCTGAATTCTTCAGCGTTGTAGCGCCGGTATACATCTTTGGAGTTCTGCTCTTGATATATGCCTCTTCGATATCTGCAACTTGTGGGAAGATAATCATGTCCGAGTGGTGAGGAATGTACATTTCCTCCATGAAGAGGTTGAATGTATTACGGAAGCGTAGGCTGACTGGCCCTAGGGAGAAGTGTCCTCTCAGAGGGCAGCGAATCGAGTATCGAATGCGAGCGGTTTCTCCAGGGCCGAGATTCAAACGCATCGAGTTCAGTCCTGTTCGCAATTTCATCTCGTGTGGGATGTTGTCGTAAACTTCGAGCATCTGGGTACGTCGCATCGAACGATTGGTGACTACTAATTCGACAAACAAGTCGTCGCCCTTGTACAGGTTATCTGCAGACAAAGTGCGAGAAACCTCTACATCTCCGTGTCCTGAGAGCCAAGAATTGACCGTGATGAATGCGATTAATGCAAGTCCGAATATCATCAATTGATGATTGGATATCATCATCCCAACCAACAATAGGGCGATGCCTCCAACGAAGGTGAAAGATGCCTTACGTGTCCACATTCAACTCTTCCCCCATACTTTGATTCGTTTGACGATGGTGACCATCTGCTCCAAGGAATAGTCTCGGTTTTCAAATACGAATTTGACTAGCACTGGGTCTTTGATCATCTTTTGCAATTCACTTGCAGGCATGGCGTCGAACTCTTCCCTTGTCAAACCATTGTTGTTGCGAACTCTAGATAGGAAGACCTGTTTTATCTTGTTTGATTTGGCATAATATCCGTATCGTCTCGCATCACCGAATCCATAGTAGATGATGCTGAAGACATGCCGCCATGGTTCAGGGTCTTTCTTCTTGATGACCACTGCTTCGAATGCGATGAATAGACCGATGAACAATACCAGCATCGCCATCGATTCACTAGTGAAGTATACGAGAATCCAATATACCAAGTTGTAAGATTCTCCTAGGAATGCATTTTGCGAATGTCTACTCTCATCAAAGATGACCAATGCATTCTCATTTGCTTCTAGTGAACCGTTTACATCGGTCAATAGGGCTATGGCAATGACGTCTAATGCCCACTTTCGATTATCGTTTTCAGGCATTGGAACCGTGGGGGTTTTATCGGTATAATCACCACTATTGTAGCCCTCATAATCATACATGGCATTGGAAAGTACTGAACCATCAGCAACGAAGATGATTCGTCCCTCCATATTATCTCCAGCATACTCACAGCGACTCTCACAGATTTCCACAGCTACCACAAAATTGCCTTCGATACTTGCAGCACGGTCAGGTGTTTCCTCATTCTGTTCTTGGCCAACTATGACTTCTCCATCTCCATTGACATCGATTGAGGCATCTCTACTGGTCGAGGCGATCGCCTGAGAAACTCCTAATTTGGAACTCTTGGTTGCATTTTCAAGGACCGTAGGTTGATTCATCAATAGTTGATATGATGAGTTGTAATTGATTTGACCTGCCTCCCAATGGTGCGCACATAGTCCAGCATCACTTGGAGGAACAGAGAGACCATCCACTGCAGCACAAGGGTGAGCTCCATCCCACAATGGGTGAGCCTTGTGAGATGCAACATCTACAGTTTGATTGTTCATTCCGCATGGTTCTATCTGCAAGCATGTCCAGACGAATGAACTGTTTAGGGTGGGTGCATATAGAGAATCATACAACTGGTTGCCATTGAATTGCCAGCCAAATGCTTCAGCAAGTCCGCTCGCAAAGCCGAAATCATCCATTACAATGACCGTTCCATTAGCCTTGTAGAAATCGACTATAGCTTCTATCTCCGAGGTGCTGTATCCGTCAGGCTCATCGAATTCAATGAAACCTGAATCTCCGAAGTGCGGCATCGTGAAAGCATCTTTTTCGACACCGCTGATTACGAATGTAGCATTACCGGGGTCGTCGATTTCCTTAAGCAACAAGGGGCTACTTACCACCGAACGAGTTTCAACTCCCATTTCGTTGATATCCTTCCTAAATGCCGAAATATCGTCCCAATCGTCGTCATAAGCGGATAATTGAGAGGTTCCGCTTTGGACATAGGAGGACAATACTACACCTATCAGGAGGAATAAAGTGCCGAAGAAACCAACCAGCAGAATACCGCGGCGAATCCTTCGATTTCTTGCTGCCATACCACCCTCTCCATGTCTTGACTGCTTGATGCACGGACTTTGTTCGGTTTAGAAGGTTCCCGCCCCATGGGGGCGGGTTGCTTCAAGCCCCTAACGCTTCAAATGGATGCTCGTAGCTATCCTGTCAATCTCCTCCACTGGAACTCGCATGTATTCCCTTTCCATCTCCCAAGGCAATCTTTCAGGGTCGAGGTTCTCCTCTAATCTAACCAACATTGCGAGTACGTTGCCAGTAGGGGCGTCGATTTTTAGATCGAATAAGGTTCCAAGCCTGTCTCCAGCAGAATCTAGCACCTGTCGACCAAGCAATTCGTGCCCGAAACTGGTTGCCATGACCTCCCCCCTACGGGGGGTGGTCACTCCTCAAGGACATGAAGGCTTTGTTGACAGTGATTGCCTAGAGAACTCACATTGTTTCCATTCCGCGGCTAGTATCCCGGTTGCGTTTGATGTTTGTCAAACCGCTAACCAACTTGGTTTCCATCTTGGTGTAGTATTCCATCATGTCTGGAGTCACGGTTGGCCTAACTCTGGAAGCAGCCTCGTCCAAATGTGCTTTAGTGACTGATTTACGTCCGGCCCGCATAGCGATTAGACCAGCTTCCCTGCAAACTGCTTCAATATCGGCACCTGTGAAGCCATCGAGTCCTTTGAAGACCTTCTTCAAATCGACATTCTTGGCTATTGGCATGCCACTGGTATGAATATCGGCGATGGCCATTCTTGCTTTTTCATCGGGCGGGGGAACGTGAAGTACGCGCTCAAATCGTCCACTTCGTAATAGTGCAGGATCGATCATTTCTGGCCTATTGGTTGCAGCTACCACGATTACACCATCGAGGGATTCCACACCGTCCATGCTGGCAAGCAGTTGATTGACTACACGGTTCGCAACATCGCTCCCTTCACTGGCAGAGCCTCCTGAACGCATGTGAGCTATGGATTCGAATTCATCAAGGAAGATGACCGATGGAGCAGATTGTTTTGCTTTCTTGAAAATCTCGCGGATTGCACGTTCTGATTCACCGACCCACTTGGAGATGAGTTCAGGCCCTTTTATGGAGATGAAATTAGCCTTTGCTTCATTTGCAATCGCTTTGGCCAATAGGGTCTTTCCAGTTCCTGGTGCGCCGAATAGTACTATTCCTCGCGGCGGTTTGATGCCAAAGTGGTTGAACAATTCAGATCGAGTCAATGGCCACTCAACACTTTCCTTCAGGCGTTCCTTGATTTCCTCAAGCCCACCGACTTCATCCCACTGGATTTCAGGAATCTCAACATATATTTCGCGTAGAGCAGAAGGTTCAATCTCTCTGATGGCTAACTTGAAGTCTTCCATCTTGACTTCCATTTTCTCCAATACCTCTGGAGGAATTGTATCTTCGTCCAAATCGATTTCTGGCAGATATCGGCGCAGCGCTTTCATTGCGGATTCTCTGACCAAGGCAGCGATATCTGCCCCAACGAATCCATATGAGTTCTCCAGTACCCAATCAACGTCAAAATCATCACTGATTGGCATGCCTCGTGTATGGACTTCGATAATTTCCTTGCGCCCGAAGCGATCGGGCACACCGATTTCGATCTCACGGTCGAAACGCCCTGGTCTACGTAATGCTGGATCGATTGCATCTCGTCGATTAGTGGCTGCGATTACGATGACATTGTCTCGACCTTGCATTCCATCCATCAATGTCAACATCTGAGCGACAACTCGACGCTCTACCTCGCCTGAAACGTCCTCTCTTTTCGGGCATATTGAATCTATTTCATCGAGGAAAACAATTGCAGGGGCGTTGTTTGCAGCTTCATCGAAAATTTCTCGTAATTGCTTCTCCGATTCCCCGTAATACTTGCTGATGACTTCCGGCCCATTGATTGCAGTAAAGTGAGCATTGGTTTCAGTAGCAACAGCCTTGGCGATCATCGTTTTTCCGGTTCCAGGTGGTCCGTGCAAAAGCACTCCTTTTGGCGGGTCTATCCCAAGTCTCCGGAATAATTCAGGATGTTTGAGTGGTAATTCAATCATTTCTCTTACTTTAAGCAACTGATCTCCAATGCCTCCGATATCCTCGTAGGTAATTCCAGATGATGCACCTACGTCTTCCTCATCTATCGACTCGTCTTTGATTACAATGTCTGTTTCACCGTGCACTTGGACAATTCCTTTTGGCGTGGTCTGTAGAATCGCGAAAGGAAGGGCCTCCGCGAACAATGTCATTCCAGGGATGAAGATTCTATCTCCAGCAACTACTGGGCGCTTATTCAGCCCGCGCCTTGCGAATCCTTCGATACCAGAGCCGAATTTCACTTTCTGCTTGTTTGCCATAACAGGTGAGAGAACCAGTTTGGTACATGGCTTAGCCTCGACCTTCTTGACTACAACTCTATCGCCAAGGCTGACTCCAGCATTCTTGCGAATGATTCCATCAACGCGAACGATATCCATTCCAGAATCTTCTTGCCGTGCTCTCCAATACATCGCTGCAGTACTGCGTTTTTCCCCCTTGATTTCCACTATGTCTCCAGGTTTCAATCCCAGTGAGTTATCTCCCGAGATTCTTGCTCTGCCGTGACCTACATCGCTGGGAATTGCCTTAGCTACTCTTAGATTCAGTGTATCTTCCTTGTCGGCCATTCTATCCCTCGCCACACCGACGAAGCAAGCGAGGCTCAAAAACCCCTTCAATGAACAGGCTGGAAATTAAGGCAAGAATCGGGTCAATGCATAAGTGTCGTATGTATCACGGACTAGATATGGACACGCTGAAGCATCTTGAAGCCCATCATCGTGATTTTCAGGAATTTCATGACGTCATGGTTGAGACCCAAGCAGATCGATTCAGTGGTAGTTACTGGGATTTCTTCTCAACTTGGATTGCTCCTGCTTTAGTCCCCGCTGCTCGAGTCATCGACATGGGCTGTGGTCCAGGCGGATGGCTGCCAATGATCAAGTCTAGATATCCAGAGGTGGAAATGGATTTGCACGCTGTTGAATTAGTACCGGTTATGTTGGAAACTGCCCGAATGACGGCAAATGAGATTGGAGCATCGGTTCACGATTTGGATTTGTCCAGTCCAGATTGGTCTTCAAGTATTGAAGGGACTTTTGAAATCGGCCATTCTAGTATGGTCCTTCATGAATTGCCAAATCCATTTTTCCTATTGGAAAATGCAGCGCGTTTAATTCGTCCAGGGGGACGCTTGTTCATCTACGATTGGTGCCGTCATCCATTGGCCGATTACCTTGCTCGTAAGGATGAGGAACCTGCTTTGGATACAGATCTGTTCCAACACTATTCTGAACATGCTCGTTTCAGCCCTGATGATGTCACTTTGTTAGCAGAGCGTGCCGGTTTCAGAGAGATAGCACGCGAACAAAGGGATGTAGCGCACGTAATGCTAGCATACCAGCGCAAAGGCGGCTGATGCAACGAACACAGGATTGATGATGTGGTTTCCTTTCGAAGGACCATGACGCACGTTCTTGAAACTGGACTTGAATTTTTGAATGCCGAGGGTTCCGCTGGTTTGCCCAGTGTGAAAGGATGGAACATCATCAATGGAAAATTGACAGGATCATCAGATGGTGGCACCTTCAAATCGACGAATCCAGCTAATCTATCGGATTGTTTGGGTGAATTCCCATTATCGACACGCGATGATGTATCCGACGCTCTAGATGCTGCAAGGGCTGCTTTTGTTGGTTGGTCTGCAACCCCTGCACCAACNCGCGGACAGATTATCGGCAACATGGGACGTTTGTTGATGGAGCANAAGGATGAGATTGTTCGTCTTGAAACAAGAGAGATTGGAAAGACATTGAAAGAATCAGCCGGTTCTGTTCAGGAAGCCATCGATACGTGTCTATTTTTCCAGTCCGAAGGCCGCAGACTGTACGGTCAGACTGTGAACTCTGAACTTCCCGACAAGGAGTTGTTCACTTATCGAAGGCCACTAGGGGTATGTGGAATNATCAATGCTTGTAATTTCCCTGCTGCAGTACCATTTTGGAAGATGATTCCTGCCATTATGTGTGGTAATACTTGTGTTTGGAAGTCGCCTCAAGACGCTCCTCTTCTTTCATTTGCCTTGGCCCGAATAATGCATCAGGCCGGATTACCCGATGGAGTTATCAATTTGGTTCACGGAAAGGGAAGCACTACTGGTCAATACTTGGTCGATGCTGTTGATGAAGGTAAGGTCAACAAAATCTCCTTTACCGGCAGTACTGCAGTAGGCAAAGCAATCGGCGAAGTCTGCGGACGAAATCTCGTATCTTGCAGTCTTGAACTTGGGGGCAAGAATCCATTGGTAGTCATGCCGAGTGCAAATTTGGAGAATGCTGTTGCTGGAGCCTATTGGGCCGCTTTTGGAACTGCTGGCCAGCGCTGCACCAGCCTTGGAAACTTGATTCTTCACGAGGAGATCCACGATGAATTCATGGCTGCATTCATGGAAAAGGTCAGGACTACCAGAATTGGAGATTCTTTGCGTGATGAGGATGTTCTTTACGGACCAATGCTTTCTGAGAAGTATGCAAAAGATTTCCTCAAAGGAGTTGAGATGTGCGAGGCTGATGGAGCGACTAGATTGTTCGGAGAAGGTAGAATTACTACAGAATCCTCACCTGAGAACTTCCTTGGTGATGCTGAAGCGGGGGTCTACATTTGGCCTCATGTGTTCAGCGATGTCACAGAAGACATGGATTGTTTTCACAACGAAATATTTGGCCCTGTGGTAACCGTTGTCAAGGCCAAAGACTTCGATCACGCCCTTCATCTTGCTAACGCTTCACCATACGGNTTGTCCAGTGCAATATACACAAATGAAAGGTTGGAAGCATATCGCTACAAGACCGGNATAAAGGCTGGAATGACGGGAATCAACAATTCTACNACCGGCGCCGAGGCGCACCTACCATTCGGAGGTGTNAAGGGTAGTGGAAATGGAACTAGAGAATCTGGAATATGGGTCATCGAAGCATATTCTTACTGGCACGCAGTTAACGACGAATTATCTGGCAAATTGCAATTGGCCCAGATGGATGTTGATGAGATTGAGATGGTCGAGGCTGAAGTCGATTGGTCAGTTTTGGCCTGATGGCTCAAGGCATAGAATCAAATGCCCAATACCATGCACGACCCCTAAAGGGGTCGCAAGTTGACCGAAGCGAAGCGATTGCCCATGGCCCGTGGGTTGGGAAAGACAGACAGAATTGACCAATGGTGGAAATCGCCCGGAGCGATGGCCATCTATCTCGGTATCATGGTCGCATATGCAACCTGGCGCGGTTTTATGGAGGCTGATTTCTGGTTTTTCAGTGAATTTGGCTATAGTGCTGGCTCACAGACGATGTACATCGAGGACAAAGGCAGTCACGTACTATCTCCTCTGTACAGCCCGTTGATCATTCCAGGAGAAGGTGGCATCGGTGCTTTAGTACCCGAGTTCCTTATCTGGCTCAGTCCAGCGATGATAATTCTCGTAGTTCCAGCCGGTTTTCGTGGAACTTGCTACTACTATCGTAAGGCCTACTACCGATCTTTCTTCGCTAGTCCTGCTGCTTGTGCAGTAAGTACCCCCTTTGGGGATTACGACGGTGAAAGGAGATTGTTTGTGTTTCAAAATATTCATCGCTATTTCATGTATCTAGCAGTGGCTTGGCTATTCATTCTCGCTTATGACGTGTGGTTAGCCACTCAGTTCCATTCCGATGGAAGTGATGGTTTTGGGATAAGTGTTGGAACTCTCGTCCTTGCACTCAACGTGTTTTTGTTGACTGGTTACACCCTAGGTTGCCATTCTCTTCGCCATATGATTGGTGGAATCAAGAATCGTTTCAGTGGAACTACTGGTAAAGTTGCTGAAGGATGCTGGACTGCTTGTACCGGTTTGAATAAGCATCACAATAAGTGGGCGATTTTTTCCTTGTTTTGGGTTATGTTTGCAGACTTCTATGTCTACATGTGCACCATTGGTGTTTGGAATGACATCGTTCTAGTTGGAGGTCTTTGAAATGGCTGAATATGAATCATACGAATATGATGTCATTGTCATCGGAGCGGGTGGTGCAGGACTACGTGCTGCTATCGAAGCAGCCAGATGTGGGGCCAAGACCGCAATTATCTGTAAATCCTTGCTCGGTAAGGCCCACACAGTAATGGCAGAAGGAGGGGCAGCAGCGGCTCTTGCCAATGCGGATGATCGAGATGGGTGGCAGACCCACTTCAAGGACACTATGAAGGGTGGTAAGTATCTGAATAACTGGAGAATGGCTCAGATTCATGCTCAGGAAGCGCCAGACAGAATTCGCGAACTAGAACAATGGGGTGCAGTATTCGACAGAACTCCAAACGGCCTTACCAATCAGCGGAACTTTGGTGGTCATACCTACCCTCGTTTGGCTCATGTTGGAGATTCCACAGGCTTGGAAATCATCAGAACTCTGCAAGAGAAGGGGATTCACTCAGGCCTAGACGTATTCATGGAGTACACGGTCAGGCATCTATTGATGGATTCTGATGGAAATTGTACCGGATGTGTGGCATATGATCGTGTAGATGGTGCTCTACATGCTTATTCCGCCAAGACCACAATTCTTGCCACGGGCGGCATTACTCGCTGTTGGTCGGTATGTTCTGGTTCATGGGAATACACCGGAGATGGGCACGCTCTGGCTCTATGGGCGGGGGCTGAACTCATCGACATGGAATTCGTTCAATTCCATCCAACTGGAATGGTTTGGCCACCTAGTGTACGCGGTATTCTGGTAACAGAAGGTGTGAGAGGTGAAGGTGGAGTTCTGAAAAATTCCGAAGGTGAGCGTTTCATGTTTGACAACGTTCCTGAGATGTTCAAGGGTGACCATGCAGAAACCGAAGAGGAGGCCTTGGAATGGGTACGTCAAGTCGTAGCCGGAGAAATTGCATCGGTTCGTCGCCCGCCCGAATTGCTGACTAGGGACGTTGTTGCAAAGGCAATCAACAAGGAGGTTGCAGAAGGGCGCGGTTCTACTCATGGTGGAGCCTATCTTGACATCGCTTCACAACGTTCAGCAGAAGAAATCAAGGCAAAGTTGCCTTCAATGCATCACCAGTTCATGGAATTGGCTGGTGTTGACATTACCAAGGAGCCGATGGAGGTCGGACCTACTGCTCACTATGTTATGGGTGGAGTCAAAGTCGACGCCGAAAGTCAGGAAACAACAGTTCCTCGTCTCTACGCTGCTGGGGAAGTAGCATCAGGTCTGCATGGAGCCAATAGATTGGGAGGAAATTCTCTATCTGACCTCATCGTTTTCGGAAAGAGGGCAGGGGAACATGCAGCCAACGCTGCCTCGGAGATTGAACAGCCATCTCTAGATGAAAAACAAGTGAAGGAAGCATGCGATGCAATCCTAGAACCATTGTCTAGAGAAGGCGGAGAGAACCCAGGAATCATTTACGAAGACTTACGCGAAATGATGCAGCAAAAGGTCGGAATTATTCGCAATGGTTCTAATCTTGAAGAAGCATTGAGTGAATTGGAAACATACGCTGAAAGGTCGGAAAAAGCGGTTCCCGGTGCAACAAAATTGTACAATAGCGGGTGGCATCAAGCTTTGGATTTGAAAAACATGGTCGATGTTTCCAAGGCCTGCGCTTTGGCAGCTCTAAAACGAACTGAAAGTCGTGGCGGACATACTAGAGACGATTTTCCAACTCCAGATACTGGCAAGTGGAGTCACACAACTCTTGTAATTTGGATGGAGAATGGTGAAGTGAAGATACGCGAGGAGGACATTGAACAACCTCCTGCTGAACTGGAGAAATTANTGGATCGTTCCAAGAAAGAGGAGGAGGAGTGAAAATGAAGCGAAAGATNACTATGGAGATTTTCAGAGGTGAAGGCGGTGAAGGAGAACTCAAGCCATACGACATTGAACTTGANGAAGGAATGGTTCTGCTCGATTGCGTCCANAAGGTCCAGTATGAACAGGAGGCAGACCTCTCAAGTCGCTGGAANTGCAAGGCAGGAAAATGCGGTTCTTGCAGTGCTGAAATCAATGGTAAGCCGCGTCTGATGTGCATGACTAGAATGGGTGACTTGCTTGAAGAAACTCCTGATGACATTAACATTACAGTTAGACCAATGATGACCTTCCCTCACATTAAGGACTTAGTTACTGATGTTTCATGGAATTATGAGATGGCTGAAAAAGTTGCACCGATTAAGGGTCCAGAGGAACCAGATTGGAATTTCAGTCAGTTCGAAGCCAAGCGTGCTCAGGAATTCCGCATGTGTATTGAGTGCTTTATTTGTCAAGACACTTGCCATGTACTTAGGGAATACAACAAATTCGATGACTTTGGAGGGCCCAGGACCATGGTTAGGTTAGCCAATTTTGANATGCACCCTATGGACCAAGAGGATAGAATTCCAGAAGTAAAGAACGAGTTTGGTATCGGCTATTGTAACATCACCAAGTGTTGTACTGATGTCTGTCCAGCGGGGATCAACATTACTGATAATGCAATTATTCCTCTCAAGGAGAGAGTGGTTGATCGGTATTATGATCCAATCAAGATGATTTGGAGAAAATTNACCGGCAAGAAATTGCGTACTTGAACGAAGGACTTCATCTATCGGTCTTTTTTAGACACTTTTCGATGAGTTTCCTGTGCTCTTCAGCATAGGCCAAATCGGGGTGATGAATTTCGACTAAATGATATTTTGATTTCAAGTAAACCATTGGAAAGCGATTTTCGGTTCTGTTTCCATTATGACTACCATGGGACACTTTGATGAATTCTCTAACCTCAAGGTAGTGGCCGTCGAATTTCCGAATGGTTTGTACTCTTGGATAGAATGTCCAATTTGTTGTTTGTATNTACCTCTTGTTGAAGATTATAGTGCATTTGTAGAGATAAGGATAGATCAAGAATGAGAGACAGAACGTAACAAATAAGATCAGCAGTACTGTACCCAAATATTCTCGATCCTGTCCTTCATACGTTGTTTCCACCACGAACAGGTGACCGAGATACAANGCGACGAAGAAAGAGATGACGAATAGCCGCCTTGCGAATTTATTTCGTACATAGGTCATCTTGATTCCTTCNGGTATCTNTTTGAGAGTGATTTTATTTCTGAGAATCTCAGCGATTCTAGGGAGCTTGTCCTTTGTCATCACAGCACACCCCCGAGAATCAATCCAACATGAATTAACAAGAACAGAAATAAGATATCAGCGAGAATATATTCCAACATTGACCTATATTTTCCTACTACTGTCCATTCAGTTCCCTTGAATACTGCCGATGNCAAGTTGCTGTTCTTATCGACTCCGATGTACACTTCATTATCCTCACCGATAATCACAGCACCTATGACGAAAACAGGATCNCCTTCGTCGATACTCCATTGCGTGTGTTTGTAGAAGATACCATTCTTTACTANGGCTGTGGGTTTACCAAATTCGAAACACTTTCTTGGCATTCTTACATTTATTCCACCAGAGCCATCGTGGAGGATGAACTCAAACTCATGTTCTGGGTCCCAAGTACTCCTTTCAGTTTTTGCAAGAGANCGTAGAACAGGCCAATTGTCTGGGTTCTTGATTCCAATGACTTTCTCATCCAATTTTCCTGCGACATGATGCCTGTAAGGCCCTGTCGCTTTGCTAATTACAACCCCTGCCATTTCTACTCTACCAACTGCAGCTCCGATGGCAGTCGAAGTTGGAACATCGTTAATCAGAGATTGAAGACGGCGTTTTTTGATGAATGCTCCAAAGGTTGACATCATGATTTCCTTGAAGTGAATCAAGTTTCCAATCAGGACCCATGGCCCCGCAGTGACAATGAACAAGGCAAGACAACATCCAATCCAATCGTAATCCAAGTCATTATTCATGAATTCCATAAATGCCAAACCACCAAATGAGAAAATATCAATCAAGATAATGTCTAAGATGAAAATCATGATTGCAAAGACGAGAATCCATGGAGTGATGCTTGCTTCCATGACTGGCTGCAATTTTGTAGGGTGTTCAGAAATGATCTCACCTTGCTTGTATTTACTCATTTCAACTCCCGAAGAGACCATGTCCCATGAATCGAAAAAGACCCACTCATCATCAGAATAATTCCCCGTTCCTAGGTTGGATCTACGTAATTTTGAATTTCGAACCAGCGTTGCTGAAGGGATTTTTTTCAGCAACAAGTAACTACTGAACAGGCCTAATAATGCCCAATTCACCCAGCCCCATGGAAGAGTCATTTCTGCAGTCCTGTCAGCAATTCCCATAGAATGAATTGTGTACTGATTACCATTTTTCAGCAAAACGATGGAGGCATTTTGAATATTCGTTTCGCACAATATTATTTCTGAGGGATATGAAAGAGAGACATCATTTCGATTTGTATAATGAATCGTAATATTTGTTCCATCAGAAGTTGTAGCTTGGAAATCAAAATTTTCTGTATATTCAATTCCACTCCTGTGTCCAAATTCATTGTAAAGACAGGTTTCTAGCATGAAACCCGAAGTAATGTTCACATCTTCATATCTGAAATCTTGAACTTCAGTCCATGGAACGTCAATCAAACTCTGCCATTCACTTTCTTCTGTGGCNCCTTTCAAGTCTTCAACTTCCATACTATGATTAGCCCAAGGATTCCATTCCGCTAGGGAGAGTAAACTCATAGTCAATAGAATATACAAGATGCCCAATGTGATTCGTCTCTTTGGTTGAAATGGCCAAGAAAGTGAAATTACTGGTGGAGAATCTGAAGATACGACTTTCTTTTGTTCATCTTTCGATGAATCAGCGAGGATCTCTTCATTATCTTCGCTCTCAACCCCGGGAATCTAGGACACCTCTTCATTNNACTTAGGAAACATGAAGGAATTGAACCTGTTGCTAGACATGAATAGATTATATTGAACCNAAATATAACTTATTTGTAGCGTTGGGTTCATGTTCAAGTTCTACTCAGGAGGGGACATGGCCGCTGATGGAGACGAGGATTTTCTCTTTCTTGACGACCTTTCGGTTTGCGACGCACCTGAGAAGGAAATAGTTGCAGCAGNGGTAGAGAAACCACCTGAACCTATCANTATTGANCCTGAGCAGGTGCTTGAGGCNGCACCACTAGATGAGGTATTGACNGATNTCGTAGTGGATGGAACACANACAGTTTCCTGGCCCCTGACTGGGATGGATTGTCCAGATTGTGCATTCAAGGCAACCAGGGCATTGAACAGATTGGACGTGGTNAGCGAGTGCAATGTTTCAGCTACCGAGGGCACNGTACGTTTNGTGGTCGATNTATCTCGCGGAACATTATCAGAAGCAAATGGNGTACTTTCCAGCCTTGGNCATGCTCCNGACTTGCAATGGTTCAGATTGGGGGGGGTCAAGGTTTCAGGCCTATGCAAGCGCTTGGANGTCGANTCACGTTCGTTGACCAAGGTTCTGAAGAGGCAATCAGGAATACTTGACGNGCAGGTTGAACATGACGGCGGCATTCTAATTCAGATTTCAGAGGATTCCAGTGAATCGATGAANCAGGCAAGGAATCTTGCATTGGCNAATCTGGTGGGTCATGAAATCAATCTCANACCAGCNGATTCTANTCGCCTCAGGCCNGATCAGNTACGTTTGATTGGAGGAGCGATTGCANTTCCAGCATTTGCNGGTNTATTANCTCTGGAANTTTTGGGNGGCCCTGNATGGTTAGCCACTTTCATNGGAATAACTGGAATNTTGGTCGGTGGATTNCGTATGTTCAGTGAGGCTTTNGCTAGCCTGAAATCAAGGCAATTAGGTTTTCAGATTTTAACATCCTTNGCAGTCATAGGCGCGGCAATTCTACANGCTTGGAGCGAAGCTTTGCTGGTGGTTATTCTAGTAGCATTNACNTCACATATGGAAGGTTCNGCATTGGNCAAGGCACGNCAAGCAATGCANGGTGGTTTGGACAGANTACCNCGTACNGCGCGNCTAGTNAAGGAGNANAAAATTCANGGNATTCAATTGACCATGGCCAGTNNAGNANACTCATTGGCACCNGCAAACAAAGTTGCACATTGTGAATTGGAAGAAACTCCGATNTCCTTNCTCGCTACAGGAGATAAGGTCGAGGTGCGTAGTGGTGAGATNATNCCTGTCGATGGCGAGGTAGTAGAGGGNACNGGTTCTGTAGATAGGGCCCCCCTCACTGGAGAGAGTGTGCCAATTAGAGTCGAGCAAGGAGACGAAGTCCTTGCCGGGCTGGTTCTNAAGCAAGGTCCTCTAATNATCAGCACTTCCGCAACNGGTGAAAATACCAAACTCAGCGGGTTAATCGATGATGTACACAGTTACCGTGACAAGCCACCACGNCTNCAGGGAAGTGTTGAGGTNTTTACTGCAATCTGGATTCCNATCGTACTAATTGGTGCGCCTTTGGCTTGGTTTTTGTCCGGNGATGCAACCAATTGGAAAATTATGCTGCTATTGTGGGTAGTTGCTTGCCCTTGCGCACTATTGCTCGCAGCCCCAGTTCCTCACGCAGCATCTCTTGCTAATGCAGCGCACAGCGGAGNCATAGCGCGCGGAGGTGATGTTTTGGAGAGATTAGGTCGAGTTGATTTGGCCCTGTTGGATAAGACTGGAACTTTGACATCTGGTAGGCCGCGATTGACAGAGATCGTAANGGCCAAGGGTAAGAAGAAAGACAGTGCCATGAAATTAGCACTTGGCCTTGAAGCAAGGTCATCTCATCCTTATGCTGAAGTTATCAAGAGCGCCGCCNCAGAAGACGGATTGAGCGCATCCAATGTGGTAGGACATCGCGATGGAGAAGCNGGCGTCTCTGCTAAAATGGGTTCTGCGAAGGTGATGTTCGGAAAGCCTGATTGGTTAATCAAAGAAGGAGTGAAGGTCGAGGCTAATCTGAAGAAAGCCATAGACAAGGCTATCCAAGAAGGACATGGAACATCATTATTGAGTAAATCTGGCAATGCAATCGCTCTTTTCGTCTTCGTTCATGATGACATTCGCGAAGGTGCAGATGCTCTGATTAGAGATTTACATTCACAAAGAGTGAATGTGGAGTTACTTTCTGGAGATCTAACCTCGGCTGTAGAGGCTTTTGGACCAAGAGTGGGTCTTCCTGCGGCNGCTTGTCGAGGTGACTTGAAGCCGCAGGATAAAGCGGAATGGGNTGNGGCAAGAGCCAAGACACANGTAACTCTNATGGCGGGAGATGGATTCAACGATGCTGCTGCTTTAGCTAATTCAGATGTGGGCATCGCCATTGGTAGTGGGGAGCAAGTAAATCTAGATGCAGCTGACGTTTTGGTCCCTGGAGACGACCCGCGTTTGATCGGTCGTTTGATTCATCTTGCAAAGAAGACTCGAAGAATAGTCGCTCAAAACATCCTAATCTCGGTTGGAATTACGATCTTGCTTGTTTGGTCTGTAGTCAGCCAATTCAATAATCAATTATGGATAGGGGTTCTAGTTCACGAAGCATCGGCGATATTAGTCATATTGAATGGAGCAAGGTTGTCTGGAGAGAGGGGTATTTTCGCAATGGTTGTGGAATTGCTTTCTGACCTTTGGACGGATACTCGAGATGCCTTCAGTTCACTGATTGCACAACGCGCAGCAAGAATGGAACGTGCTTGAGTCAGCGACGCTTTGAAATATGCCTGAGCAGGCTAGCGGTGTGGGGGGCTATCAGGTGAGCAAGATTAGAGGCGACCCCATCAGGATGGCGTTGGCTCATCCTACCCGTCACTCGCTGTATGAACAATTATCTTCGGCAGAAGAGATGTCGACTGTACAATTGTGTAAAGTGGTAGGAGTAGAGCGTTACCATCTTTACCACCATTTGAAGCATCTAACCAAGATTGGCTTGATTGAGAACCATCGCGATGTTGGTCGCGCTAGATGGTGGCGTTGCATCCAGAAAGTGAGCACTGTTTCTGAATCAGGTAGCAGTTCTGCTACCTTGCCTTCATGGGTTGAAAACTTAGACCCCGAAGTTCGTTCTCTGTTGGAAAGAGGAGCACAGATCAAGATGGTCAATCTTTCAGGAAATGCCAGCGATACTATCTCTGTAAAGAAATCAATCGAGAAGTTGGCTGACGAAAACGGTTTGGAATTGAATCTACCTTTCACTTTTGTGCCTTCGGCGGTGGCGGTTATTTCCAGACCGAGGTGAGGAGGACTTCACATGTCTGATGAAAACGAAACAGAAGATGCCGTTGAGCCTGCTGAAGTTCCTGAAGGGCCATGGAGCGTGGAGTCGAAAATCGCCCCCCCACCATTGACTTGTCCTAAGTGTGATGGCCTATTACCGAGTGCTCTAGGTGAATTGTCTTGCGTTCTTTGTGGTGCTAGGATGAAGATTGAGCATGAAGTTACACGAAGAGATTGGGAAAACGAAAAGCTCGGTTGCCCCAAATGCAAGAAATTGCTAGTGGTTGGGGTTGGAGAAAGACCCACAAATATCAGATGCGCATCATGTCAATGTGATTTTGAAGTCAAAGCCAAAGTGCCAAAGACTGAAGTCAAGTGTCCAGGATGTGAGAGAAGGTTGCGTTTGAGAACTAGACCAGGGACACGCAATGTCACTTGCCCTGCTTGCGATACCCGTTTTGAGATGACTGGTTGAAACACTGTTCTGTTAAGCGAGTTCGGGGGATTTGTTAAGTTGGTAGAATATTCCGAGGTTGATGTTAGTCATGAAAACAACTTACCGAATGATGGGCATTGCTGACTACATTACCCTTGCCAATGGGCTTTTGGGAGCGGTTGCTATACTCATGTTGACGCTTGCAGTTGAGGGTTTGTCTGACCCATTTGGTGGGGGTATGAATGATACTTACATCTGGGCAGCTGTATTGTGTATCATTCTCTCTGTAATTGGTGATGTTATCGATGGGCCAATCGCTCGTCGTTATTCCAAGGTTCGAATCTTGGGAGGCAGTCTTGATATCATGTCAGATTGTCTTGCTTTCTGTGTGGCTCCGGCATTGATGATGTTCGTTATGTTTGGTAGAATGGGTTCCGCCAGCCCATTCTGGACAATTGTTCTCTCAATCGCGTGTTGTTGGGTAATCGCTACAGGAATGCTGAGATTGGCTAGATTCGCCCATGAAGAAGGAGGTTACGTCCCATACTTCTCTGGCTTATCCTCGCCGGCCTCTTCCATGTTACTGATGTCGCTAGCACTATTCATTTGGACCCAACCATCAACGGGAATTGGTCCCGGTTTATCGAGTTGGGATTGTCAACCATTTTGTTTTGGCAAAGGCGATGACAAACCATACTATGATTTTCTTATTCTACCATTCATGCTCTTCGCTGGTGGAATGATGATTGCAGATCGCAAACTTCCCAAATTGAAGAGAGGCTGGCCAATGTGGTCAACTGTTGCTCAGATGCTAGCATTGTTGCTTGCTACATTGACGATGTTGATTCACTTACTTCTAGGCGGCAATTCAGATTCTCAGATAGTTAACCGGGTAGTAGCATCTTTGTTGTTGATATCTTTCCTCTTGGTCATAATGTACATCATCTTTGGACCTTCAGTAGTTTCCAAGGAAGAAATAGCAAGTTCAGCGGAATCGGAGTAGTATTGGAATCGTTTAGATGGGGGAGAATCGACCTCGCGAGGTTGATACCGACCCCCCTGTCTTAAGTATGGGAGGATGCGCATACGTTCCGGGATGGGGTGCCCATGAGCGTCAGCGACAGCAGCAGAACAACAGTTCACAGTAGCCGAGAGGACCGTAGCCAATCCGGTGACGGTTTGTCTTTGTCTGCATTGCGTAATCAGATGACTAGAGCAGCCAGTCCAACTCTTGATTCAACTGTACAGAGGAGCGCGCGATTCCGTGAAGAGGAGAGATTACGAGCCCGTCTGCGTAGAGATCGACATCTGCGTCTACAGGCCCAATCGGAAAGAATCTCTGCAATGCAGGATGTCATCGCTAGTGAGTTGAATCAACAGCACGAGTTGACTCTCGCCCAATTGGAAAGAGAGTTACGCCAGGAGATGGAAGATGAGTTAGCACAACTTGAGATCGAGGCTCTTGGCAAAGAGGAGAAAGATATCCGAGAACAATTGGAACTTCAGTTACAGCGCCAAGTAGAGACATTGAGGGAGCAACTCGAAGTCGAACAGGAGCGTCGCTTAGAAGAACACCGCCAACACATGCGAGGGAGACTTGAACAAGATATGGCTGAGAATCATCAGCGTAGGCTAACTTTCCAGAAGGAACGCCTTGAAATTGAATACGATCAGGCTCTACAATCCCGAATAAGAGACATGGAAGCGAGCATCGAAGCAGAACTCGAGTTGCATTATTCCGATATGGAGAAGACTGAGATTGAAAATCTCGAAGAGGAAAATCAAGCACTGCTATCAGAAAGAGAGGAACAACTCCGAATTGGTATTCGTAGGCGTTTGGAGAACCAGTTACGTGACCGTATGCGTACGCGAGAGGCGCGTTTGCGGTCCGAATATGAACGCCGTAGTCGCAGATTGGAGGAAGAAGTCGCTCAACAATTGCAATCCGATATCGAGAGAGATTTGCGTAGAGAGACTGCAGAACTCGAGGACCGTATGCGAGAAGATGTCGAGATGGCAGTTGCTCGCAGAAGGGATGAACTCAGACTGCAGATCAATCGTGATCTTGCAGAATCCTATGCTGATAGATTGGCATCTCGCAAGGAACGTCTGCGCGAAAAGTATGACTTGACCTTTGGCCAAGCCGTTGAAAGTATTACTCGAGAGATAACTGAGGATATCGAAGGCGAAATGAATCGCCGCCTAGAAGAGGAGTTTGCAGCATATCGCATGGCTAGGGAAGCGGAGATTCAGAACCGCCTTTCCAGATTCCGATACGATCAGGAGAATGATATCAGAGACAAACTGGAGTCAAGATTCGGTGAAGAGAAACAGGATTGGGTCGAGAGACTGGAAACAGAATTCCAATCCAGAGAAAGGGCCGCCAAGAAAGCCATCATGTCTGAAATCGATGCGCAAATGCGTAATGAGCGTCTAACCTTTGAGACTGATCTCGATTTGATTAGAGATGAGACAACGTTGGAACTTGAGGTCGATATGGAAGACCGCCTGAAGGAATTCAGAGTAAGCAAAGAAGAGCAGATTGCAAGCCAGTTAGAACAGCAACTCTCGAAGCGTGAAGAGATAATGCGCAACAAAGCACTCATTGAGATTCGTCGCAAGGAGAGTCAGATTCGCGCTGAGATTGAGGCACAACTTGGTATCAAGCGTGCCGAAATAAAGGATAGACTTGGACAATTAGGAGAACAGATGGATGCATTCAGAGGCATGGCTGAATCCAAGATGCGCGAATCAATTGAACAGAAGATGCAGATGGAAATCGATGCAGATGCAGAGCGTCTATCTGAGAAGGAAAAAGAATTTGCTCGCTTGCAGAGTGAAGAAGGAAGAATTGCCAAGCAACAATCCTGGTTGTCAGCTATCGCAGGTCAGCCATCTGGACCCGCAGTCGGTGGTTTAGCCGACCCGAGTAAGTTGGGTGCAAGAGCAGACCCTACTACCGCTGCAGGAGGAAGGGCATCATTGGGAGGTCTTGCTAGACAGGGTAGAGGCCCAGCTATTCCCGAATTGAAGCGTAGACCTCTAGCTGAACAAGGTGGACCAATGGCGAGGCCAGTTCAGCAGCCTCTTGATAGAGGCGAAGATCCCACTCGATTAGCTCCGGTCCAGAGGGTAGTGCGTCAGCCAGTTCAGCCTCCGGTCCAGAGTCCTGCCATGTCATTCGACCCACGGCCTGATGCAGCGCAATCTGCTGTTGCTCAACCCAGACCAACACCTCCTACCGGTCCTACTCGTACGGCACCAGGGCCGGTTATGCCAGCCCAAAGCCCAGTAGAACGAGGCCCTCCACCAAATATCCCTCCAAGAGGGCCTGAGGCTGTTGGACCAAGCGTTCCAGAGATTAGTCCTAGTGGAAAGGTAGTGCCTGCCCGTTCACCAGTCTCTCCAAGTATGGTCCCACCAACCTTGCCTGAGTCTCCAACTGAGGAATTAGAGCCTGAGGAAGTACTGCCTACTCCAGTACACAAGCAAGTATCCACAGAGAAAGCACCNCTAGTCCCAATCACATCAACGGTATTATCACCTAAGGAGACTGAGANGAAGGTCNTATCANCCCCATTGGTACCTGTTGAAGCAACNATTCTAANGCCATCAGAAGATTCAGTTCCAAGCCTCAAACCAGTAGAGGAAGAGAAGATGGATGATGCACTGGCTAGCCTAACTCCAGTAAATGTTCCAGTCATGACTCCGGAAGTGGNGGAAGAGGAGGTTAAGACCTCAACCTTGACACCTGTAGCCAAGGTCATGACTCCACAGATACCAATGGATGATTTAATGCAGGATGCCGAGGGTTCTGAAGAAGAATCTGAAGATCAGCCTGAGGATGTGGATATGGATTCAATGATTGAGAGCATGTCAGTTAAGGCCCCTACTATTGCTGGAGTTGACTCAGATGAAAACGAAGAGGACACCTCAATGTCTACAAGAGGTCCTCCTCCAAGTGCTAGAAGCAGAGGCCCACCAAGTGGCGCTAGACGAGGTCCTCCTCCGGGTGCTGTAAGCAGAGGTCCGCCAAGCGGTGCTAGACGAGGNCCTCCTCCAGGTGNTGGAAGTAGGGGCCCACCGGGTGGAACCAGATCCCCGCCAGATACAGGAACAATAGACTCTGTCGAGGCAGACTCCTCAGCTGANGATTCAGACGCTAGCGAAGAAGAATGAGCCTTATACGGGCATATTTGATTGAATCTACCAACCGTCGCTTTGAAAGGATAGGCTCTAATCGATGGTCATGCAAAGGAGATACGCGGCTCTGTTCTGCATCTTCCTGATGGCTGGATTATCATTATCTTCAATACCAGTAAATGCTGGTGGTAATCTTGAGGATTCTGGAAGCAATATCGACATCCTTGCAGGAGAGACTGCCACATGGTTGGAGTTTGATGAAAACAAGGTGATTTTTCTCTCTACGGATGGNCTCTTACAGATTCACGATTTTGTTGAAGGCGAACATTCATTGATTTTTGAGATGAATGGATTGCCCAATTCTTATGTTGCAGTTCCAGATAGTAGCAACACTCTAGTGGCTCTTGGAACAGAAGATGGTATTTTGGTTGTGGATCTCAATACCCAGAACATAGTGCAGAATTTCAGCACTACATTTCCTGTAACCGCTTTGGCTTGGGATATCGACGGCGATATCTGGGCGGGCCAAGGAACCGGNACCAGAAATGCTCACGAATACACAGTTACAGGTACAGCGACAGGGCAAGTAACATACACCCATTCAATTGGATTGACAGATGTAGCGGTTCTTCCTGATGGCCGTGTTGCAACTAGTGGTAATGACAAATTGATATTCATTAACAACTTTACAGATGGCACTTCTTCGACATTAAACGAACACGAGGATAGAGTATTGTCTTTGGCTGTAGATTCTGAAGGAAGATTGTTGAGCACATCTTCAGGTGGAACTTTGATTAGATATGATACCAGTGACTGGACTTATCAGAGCCTAGAAACTGGATCCACTAATCAGTTGGAATACTTGATGCCAACCGATGATGAGATTCACCTTGGTTCCAACAATGGGGTTTATCATTCGGTTGATTCAAGCAGTCTTACTTCGGTTGAGAATTACCAGATAGGAGGACAGATTAGAGGTGCTGATCGTGGACCTGAAGGGCAATTGTACTTGCTTGCATCTCTTTCTACAAGTACCACTGTCAGGTTGTTCGATGTCGATAGTGATGGTGATGGGACCATAAACTCCAAGGACGATTTTCCAAATGATGCCAATGAGACTAGCGATAGCGACTATGATGGCGTTGGAGATAACTCTGATGTGTTCCCAGAGGACCCTTCAGAGCATAGCGATAGGGATGGAGATGGTGTAGGAGATAATTCAGACGTCTATCCTGATGATGAATTCGAGTACAAGGATACAGATGGAGATGGCCATGGAGACAATGGAGATGAATTCCCTGAAGACTCAACACAATGGGAGGATTGGGACAATGACGGCCTTGGCGATAATCCATTGGGNAACAATCCAGATGATTGTCCTAGTGTTAATGGAGGCTCAAGTCAAGATCGCAATGGTTGTCTAGATTCGGATGGAGATGGTTGGTCTGACCCTGATGACTCATGGCCTGCTAGTCCAAATGGTTCCGCAGACGCATTTCCAAACGAGCGCACTCAGTGGGCCGATAGTGATGAAGATGGACACGGAGATGATCCCAATGGCAAGAGGGGAGATGCATGTCCGGGCCAATGGGGAGATAGCCGCTATGCTTTGTTCCCAANAACCAGTAACGATGGTTCAGTCGTTGACTATGAACGAATTGAACAATTCGGTTGTCCAGATGGAGATGGCGACGGTTATGCTGACCACTTAGATCACCTGCCAGAAGACCCAAATGAATATCGTGATGTAGATGGAGATGGAATCGGGGCTAAAACGGATTATGATGACGAGAATGCAGCCATCAAGACTCAAGAGGATTGGTGTGCTAACAATCCTGAAGATTCGAGTGACTACTGTTCCGGTCTGAAAGACACTGAATATCAAGCCTATGTGCAAGAAACAGAAGATGATGGTGGTACCCCTATGGGTTACTACTCTTGGAGATCTACCAAACAGACTACAGNAACACAGGAACAGACCAAAGATAGTCAGATGGATGAGAGAATTGAACAGGCCTTGAAGTATGGTGGCATCTTGTTCGTTGGATTAGTAGCCTTGTTATTGATAGTGAACGGTTTGATGAAGATGGGACGAAAACGTAGTTTCACGAAGAGTTTCGGCGACTCAAACTTTTCACCTGAAGCCTCATTGGCTGAATTAGCCGCACATGAATCCGGAGAATCCTTTGAAGCAATGGGTGGAGTCATNGAGGAAGATGGTTGGGGGGATGAAGTAGCNCCAATGGAGATGGATACAACTGCNGAAACAAACTATGGTGATGAAATGTCGATGGAAGAATTAGCTGGTATGCCAAGTAGCAGTCCAGCACAACCAGTAGCGCAGCAANCACCACCGGTAGCACCACCTGTTCCTGCCGAGGGATTGCCACCAGGGTGGACTGAGGACCAATGGAAATGGTACGGCCACGAATGGTTGGCTAACAACAGGCGTTGATCAGTGAAAGAAGATNGGCAACTCAGCCTTCATCTTACCCAATTCTGCTCCATTGAAGATGGAAGTACCCGATGCATCCTTCATGACGTTCATCATCAACCAGAGGAATGTATTCCAAACCATTCCGTCAGCATGAAGTTCTACTCGATTCATGGCAGCCAATTCCAATAATACTGATTCATNGGAATCAGCGTCGAAGAGAGCGCGAATCAATTGCTCAGCATCGAATTTGTAGGTTGGAGGTTTAGATGGCCTATCCGCTTTCATGCAACCACCTCAGACTGCAAAGGGAGACATAGCTAATTTGCGCACTAGAGCGTCGACATCCATTTCTTCAAGTTCAGAGAACCTAGCGCGCAGGTCATCTACAACACCACGCATGCGCAGCACCTTGTACTGNTTCACCAAGTCAGCAAGCAAATCATCGANGCTGCGATGGTTGTCCATCACTTTCATCGAATTCAACTGTCTTCTAGTCTCAAAACTCACGCTCACTGATGTCATTCCTGCTGCCGTCATGGTAATCCTATACCTGTGTACAAAGAGCGATACTTAACAGCGTTGTTGTAATGAGTAGAGTTTGATTGCTCATACCTTGATGCCGAGTTCTCTCTTTTTCTTCTCTACTCTCTGGTGGAATTCTTTAGCAAAAGTCCAGTATTGCAGGCTACCNCTTCCTTTGCTATCATTNCCGCGTTTGTGTAATAGCACAGTAGGGGCTCCTTCCGAGGGCGCTTCAGCGATCTTCACTAATCGTTGAATTACAGTGGAATATACGTGCTTTGGAAAGTGCTTTTTCACTTCATCACACACCGAATTGGACAATTTTGATTTTGGCATGACCATTGTCATTACGATTCCCATCAACTTCAGATGTGGATTGATTCTCCTTTGTACTAATTTTACCGAGTTCATCAATAGGCTCATNCCTTCCAATGCGTAGAACTCTGCTTGGACTGGAATCAATACCCATCGCGAGGCAGCCATCGCATTGATAGTCAATAGCCCTAGGCTTGGGGGAGTGTCGATGATTATGTAATCGAATTCGTGTTCAATGGGAGCTAAAGCCTCTCTGAGTCTAGTTTCCCGCCCCAATCTATGAGATAACTCAATCTCGGCCCCAGACAAATGAATCGAAGAGGGAAGTAACCACAGATTCTCTATNCCCAAGTCCTTGGGNAGCCGCCGATTTGGATATTCAGTCTTCCAGGCCTTCTGCATGTATCCGGTCAAGCGCTCGGGAGGTATCAGAAATTCATCCATGAGGGGCAACTCTTCTCCACTTTCATTCATCAACAGATCATGAACGGTTTTCTTCAACTCTCTCTTCTCGATACCAAAACTGGTCGAACAGTTTCCTTGTGGGTCTAGATCGATTAACAGTACCTTGGATGGTGGAATAATCCAGCGGTTCCTNTCTTTCTCACCTCGGGCAAGAGCGGCGGCTAAGTTGACCGCTGTTGTTGTCTTTGCACAACCTCCTTTCTGGTTGGCTACGGTAATGACCATACTGTACGGATCCACTTGAACTACCCCCTGCTCAAACCGCAAGTAAAGCCTTCACCTTTGAAGCGATGGGTAAGCAGTTTGTTCAAGCAGGTTGAATGACNGGTACTGGAACTTCAGAGAGAATCTTACGCATGATGTGCATTCCAGTGATTCCGCGAATCTTTGCTTCTGGTTTCATCACGATTCTGTGGCTGCAAATCTGTAGCGCGATGCTCTTGATATCATCTGGAATAACGTAATCTCTACCATCGATGGCTGCTGCTGCACGGCTCGACTTGAACAAGGCTTGACTGGCACGAGGACTGCATCCATTGATGATTCTGTGATCCTCACGGCTGCGCTGTACGATTTCAACAACGTATGACAGAATAGCTGGGTCGACGTGAACAGTCTCCAATGCCTTCTGCATAGCTACCACCTTCTTTGGTGAAGTGATTTGCACGACATCGTGTTGGTCCTTTCCACGCAACTTTCGGCGAGCCANAATAGCCTTCTCTTCAGAACGGTCTGGGTACCCCATNCTCATCTTGATTAGGAAACGGTCCATTTGCGCCTCCGGTAGCGGGTAGGTACCTTCTTGCTCCACAGGGTTCTGAGTTGCTAGAACGACGAAAGGNGCGGGTAGCTTGTGAGTGATACCCTCAATGGTAACCTGCTTTTCTTCCATTGCTTCAAGCAATGCAGCTTGAGTCTTTGGCGGAGCACGGTTAATCTCGTCAGCCAATAGGATATTACAGAAAAGAGGTCCAGCACGCAATTTGAACTCGCCAGACTTCTGGTCATACATGTACGTCCCCATGATATCGCTTGGCAACAAGTCAGGAGTAAACTGTACACGCTTGAACTTACATCCTAGGGCCTTAGCGAAAGTATTGGAGAGCATTGTCTTCCCTAGGCCAGGGAAATCTTCCAGTAGCATGTTTCCATTTGAGAGGATACCTACGGTCACTCTACGCAGGTTCTCCTGCTTACCGATNATGACCTTTCCGACCTCATTCATTAGGCCATTTGCAATCGCACTTACTGTGGCGATTAGGTCCTTGGCACGGTTGTCTCCTCCTCCTCCTGCTCCGGCTTGATATGCTTGGGCCATGGTATACGCTCCTGTGGACGCACCCCCACCCGTCGGAATCGTACTTCAAGATTGGGGAAAGAGACTTCACGCAAAACTGTCTGAAGAAAGTCCCCATAATTGCTAAAATCGCTTATCTTCCCCAGAAATGGTTCTCTTTTCGATGCAATGTGATGAGTTCCTGATAGATCTCTTCTTCCATCGCCGTCATCTCCAGTTTACGCAAACGTTTAGCGTGACTTTCAGGGATATCTACCAACAGGATGTCTTCCTCATCGATTCCCCTGCCTACCGTTGCTCCTTGAATTGCTACAGCCACTTCATCCCCTTGCCGCGCCTCTTTCAGCACTTCATCACCAGTGCGCAATGATTGTACTCTGCCCACCGAGGTACCATCCGGTTTCATCAAACGTTGACCTTGATGCACTCTTCCACCAAGTACTCTGACCCCGACAACCGCAGGGTTACTTCTACGGAAGATGTGGTCTCTGAGAATTAGCAATTTACCAGGGTAAACCAACGCTTCTCTTTGTGCTTCCTCAATAGCACGCTTGGTTTCTTCCTGCCATTTTTCGAATCGCTCAATGATGTGATAGATGATGTCTCCATCCATCAGTTCGACAGCGGAATCATCAGAACTCAGTTTCTCTGCAACTTCGTTCAATGAACCAGTAGAGAAGGCAAGAATCACTCGATGCAAAGGATCTGCAGCATTTTCAGCGGTCATCAAATCTCGTTTGTTGATTTGGCCAATAGTCGCTAAACGAATCGGCACCTCGAGTTTTTTCAACTCCCAAGCTAGAGCTTCTAGGCCACCTAGCGTATCCGCTTTCAGAACGACTCCTTCCTCATCCATGCTGAATGATACCTTTGCTTCGTCCCAAGCCAGAGTTTCAGCCTCTTGTGCTTGTTCTTCAGTATTGGATAATCTGAGTGAAGTTCCGGCAAGGACGTTCTCCAACCCAGGACCACTAATCTTGATTCCAGCTGCAGCTTTGACATGGTCGAAATCATCCCAACGGTCTCCAGCATCTCGCATTTCTGACATCCCGCGTGGACGGAACATGCCTTTGACGTGAGTCTGGAAGGGACCGTCTTGCGATACCAGTGTAATCTTGTCTCCTTTGTTTAGTTCTCCTCGATATAGAATAACATCGATAGTTTTGCCAAGACCACGTTCATCTTTCATCTCTAGAACCGTTCCTTCAGCAGGACCAAGGGTATCCCTCAATCTCTCTTCAAGGAAGCGTTCTGCAAGACCAATAGTCACCGCCAAGAGGTCTGCCAATCCTTCACCTTCCTTAGCAGAACAGGGAACTACGGCGATATCCTTGGTGAAATCCTTGATTCGGTCATATCTCTCGATATTGAATCCATGTTCTGAGAATTGCCCAACCAATTTCCACCACCGTTCTTCAAAATATTCCTTGGCATCGGATCGTTGATCAGCGAANGCCTCGATAAAACTGCGACCAAATTTTGGTTGCCAGCCATGCAAACGGTCAATCTTGTTGGCCGCTATGACGAAGGGTGTGCGTTGCTTACGTAGAATCTTCATTGATTCAATCGTTTGCGGTTGACAACCTTCCATCATGTCGACAACTAGAATCGCGATGTCGGCTAATGCCCCTCCTCTGCTGCGAAGGGATGTGAAGGAATGGTGTCCCGGTGTATCGATGAACAACAAACCTGGGGATTTGAATTTCTTTCCACCCATCATTTTTGCACAGGTTTCGTTCAACAATTCTGCAGGCACCTCGGTAGCNCCGATATGCTGCGTAATTCCTCCTGCCTCGCGCGCCATAACGCTGGCCTGACGCTCTTGTCCAAGCGAACGAATATGATCGAGAATACTGGTCTTACCATGGTCGACATGACCAAGAACGCTGACTATTGGTTGGCGATTTTCTCCCAATAGTGGCGCTTCGGCCTCTTCAGGTAGTTCTTCATCGCTCATTCCTCTCCCTCCTCGGGAGCTTCAGGATTCGTAGACCCACTTCTCACGGTCGCAGGACCAGTCCATCGTTCCTTCTGGGAACCAAAGTCCCAATTCAAACTCGGCGGTTTCAGCAGCATCGCTGCCGTGAATCATATTGAAGCCCATGTCCATTCCATAATCTCCACGTATGGTTCCAGGTGGCGCATCTCTACCATTGGTTGGTCCAATCAGGCTTCTTGCTACCTTGATGGCCTCAACTCCGTGCCACGCCATGCAGACTACAGGGCCACTTGTGACGAACTTGATCAATCCTGGGAAGAAGGGCCGCTCCTTGTGTACATCGTAGTGGGCGCGAGCGATCTCTTCGCTAGGTACCATGCTCTTCAGTCCTACAAGACGCAATCCTTTACGCTCAAATCTGGAGATAATCTCTCCTACAAGTCCTCTCTGAACACCATCTGGCTTGACCATCACGTACGTGGTTTCCATATTCTCACCGGAGCCGGCGACCGGCCCCTCATTGATGAACTTATCAGATAACTAGAGTGATAGAGTCTATTCAGGAGATTCCTCCGACTTTATTCAGCCGGTCTGCAGTTGAATTCTATTGGATTCCACCGCGAACGTAATGCCTAGTCCACTTGACCTTGCGAGGATTACGCTTCAATTTCAGTGAATTCTTGCGCGCTTTGCTATTTTTGAACCACATGACGGTTCCATCACGCTTGACAAACATCAGGCCAGTACCTGGTTCAATTTCTTCACCGCTGAAACTGCACACTCTACGTTCTGGCATATTTTCACCTCACATTCAACTTGCGGGCCTCACGGCCAGTATCCTTGAGCATCAGGATATCGCCAACACGGATTGGGCCAACGACATTTCGAGTGATAATTCGGCCGATATCTCGTGGGTTAGGAGCATCGTTTACTCTAACCTTCACTTGAGTTGCCTCCCCAGTCATTCCGGTTCGACCTACGACTTCAACGACCTCTGCGGGCCATCCGCTGAGTTCTTCGCTCATCTCAATCTCTCCAATTTAAGGCTTCACTCAGTGATAGCCTTGATTTGATCGACTACATTGTTGAAAGTCTCTTGTGCAGCCTTGCTGATGTCCATCAATGCAAGAGATGCGGTCTTGACACCTTTTGGCATTCCAGCTTCTTTAGCTAGGAATTCTTGACTAGGTACGTATCCGAATGGGATACCTTTCTCTTCACAAATCATTGGGATATGCGCTAACAACTCAGGGGGGTTGACGTCTTCTGCAAGAACAATGAACTTGGCATTGCCGCGCTCGGCAGCCTTGGTCACTTCGTTGCTTCCTTTCTTGATAGCTCCTGACTTACTCGCTGTCTGAACCAACTCGTAAACTGCGTCAGCCAACTCTCCTGGGGTTTCAAATCGTATGTGTACACTCATTGGAATCTCTCCTTCTTCCTCATGTAAGGCAGCGTTGCGCAAAGCATCGCGGGTTTAAACCCAACGGAGATTCAGTAGAATGGAATCTTCCGCTCAGTAAATCGAATCACAGGTTGAGAAGGGTTCTTACTCCTCTGGCAAGAGCCGGCCCTCCAGAGATAGATGATCTAGGGTTAGCCAATGAATTGCTGGCGTGCACTCCGTCAACGTGCTTATCCAATCGTGAAATTGCTCCGCCAGTAAACAAACCATGGGTACAGGCTGCATGTACTTCTGCAGCACCTTGGTTTTGTAGGGCATCGCTTGCTTTGCAGATAGTCCCTCCAGTTGAAATCATGTCATCAACGATGGCTACTACTGAACCGTCTACATCGAGGTCTTTCGGTTGGTGGACGATGGTGTGCGCGTCAATACGTACCTTTTCAAGATACGAGAATCGACAACCTATGGCTTCAGCAACCGCCGAGGCTCGCTCAATAGCTCCTTTGTCAGGACTCAGGATGAAGTCCGGTTTCACAGTCGATTGCAGGTGTTTGGCAACTTCTGGCATCGCAGAAACGAAAGCGACGGGGACAGATAGATCTTGCAAAGCTTCGGGAGCATGTAGGTCCAAGACGATGATCCCGTCGCAATGATTAGCGAAGATGCGCCCAAGTGCCTTAGCTGATATTGCTTCACCTTTCTGGAATCTCTTGTCTTGCCTTGAATATCCAAAGTAAGGTATCGCAAGATAGAGTCCAGGTCCAACATCACTTTGTTCGGCTTTGCCACCTTTCAGGCTATCTAACCTACCTGCTCTGACATCAGAAATCGCTTCGAGCAACAACAATGTCTCCACTATTCCTGAATCAGGAAAGGTATTGGATACCACAACTACATCCTGCTCGCGCAGTGANCCGATGAAACCTTCTGGTACTCTGACATAACCTTCTCCATCAGGAAATCGTCTCGCTTCCATCTGAACGTGTTGCCATGAGAGCTGATTCGCAAGGTCGACTGCCAAACCTTTGGCACTGGAACCAGATACTATTGGCACGGGCTTTCCTCACCCCTCCGGAGAGCATGGGATTGAAGGTTCTTTTTGATGACTAGAACTTATTTTGCATCCAAAATGGCAACGACTGAAGCGATGGAAGGTGGGCGAGGCAGGATTTGAACCTGCGACCTCCCGGTTATCAGCCGGGTGCTCCAACCAATCTAAGCTACCCGCCCAAGGGCGTTGCGGCGACCCTACTTGCAGACATAACCGTGACGGTCAAGCCCGAAGCAATAGAATCGCAGTCAGTTCCATTTTCACTCAAGNCCGTAATCCGGATCATTGATCTGCAGGAAAGACGGAAGTTGCAATGTCTTCTCGAATGTTCTTGACAGAACGACTTCGTCCAGCCTCTCACGTGTACGTGAAATTGCAGTTATTGGTATTCTGAGCACAGGCTCTACACCATATTGTCTCTGTATTCCTGATCGAACCTTCACACAGACCCCTCGATATGTTCGCTTTACCTTGACTAACTCTGTCACCACTCCAATTTCCATTCCCTGGTTGTCTAGTAGTGCTCTGTCAATCATTTCATCCGGTGCGTACAGCTTCTCGTCTATGCGTACGGTGTTTCTCCACCTTCTCTGCAACTCGCGCATAGACTTACTCAACTTCACAGCGCCATCGGCTCTGATGCTGTGTACCAGTTCCTTGGGTAGTGGAGCAAGTTCGGCAGGCTTGCGCATGTATTCTTCAGCAATCTCTGGTATCACCTGAATTCGCATCGACTGTACGCGTGCTTCATTCGGGTGGTGCCTTTCACCAACGATCACTCCGACTTTCGTCTGATTCACAAATACCTCTCTCTGGAGGAGGTCCTGAATCGAGTACTCTCCTTTTGTCATATTTTTCCCATCCTTTTTTCCTCGGCCTGCTTGGCCTGAGAGAAGCCTGTATTGAACCGGGATATAAACTATGTCCAAATCAATTCATTCACTATCCAATTGGAGTATATGTTTCAAATAACCGGATTTCAATAGGAATTCAGTAAAATAGAATCAATTTTGCATTGGCGCATAATCTATCTTTCAACTGAATCTATCATNCTCNNAACTTTNCTAAATACAATTGNAAACAAGNAAATTTTCATGNGGCTNATTATCGNTCANTGATGAAATNCCGCTTTCTNCAATTGTTAGATGNTATTTTCATAGTGTTNACTTGCANGATTATCCGNNCCCAATNNTTNCTAATTTTTNTCAATTGAAAAAATCAAATNNCAATTGAAAAATTATAATATTNTTCNATTCAGATTATCCGNCTTTCCATGTNGTGCGCAACTTGAAGATACATGGACATCGTCAAATCTGTTATGCACGNCCGCCNAGATNACCCAGAACCACCATGGAAAGATGCTNATTGGATGGGNAGTAGAGATGCGAGNGCNATNAGAATTCTCTCCGAATTCATNGCNCCACAAAATATTCTGATAGATAGGGGAATCAAAGATACGATTGTTTTCTTCGGTTCAGCGAGAACCGACCTCGAAGATGAAGATTCGAAAGCGGCGATTGAATTAGCCAAACGTCTGAGCACTTGGGCGACAACTCCTGCTGAAGAGGGAGGCGGTGCAAGAGCCGATGGAACACAAAGATTCCACGTCTGCACAGGTGGTGGCCCGGGAATAATGGCCGCAGCCAATCTTGGTGCATTTCAGGCCGGCGCTGACAATATCGGTTTAGGAATCGAATTACCGTTTGAACCATCATTGAATGAATGGATAACTGAAGAACTGGCGATCCAGTTCAAGTATTTCGCAATGAGAAAATTTTGGTTTGTTTACCCTGCCAAAGCGATACTTGTTTATCCTGGAGGGTTTGGAACTCTTGACGAATTGTTCGAGGTTTTGACATTGATTCAGACCGGAAAGATATCCAAAGAATTGCCAATTATTCTTTGGAATGAGGAATATTGGCATGATTTGGTTGATTGGCAGAAACTTGTAGAACATGGGATGATCAGTGAAGGAGATCTTGAACTGATGACTTTTTCAAGCGATATTGATGAGGTGGAAAATCTTGTCTTGAAGCATCTTGCAAATCTGCCTGAAGTCGAACCAAGGGCGCCTTGATTAGAGAATCTGTTCACCGTCATTCTATTGAACCCCCATTGATAGCATTAGCATCATGGCAATCAATCCTAGCGACGTACATTCTTCCTTGTCCCGGCACATGCTTGTGGATGGCTTCGATTTCGTCATTGATTTAGACAAATCTCAGGGCAACCGTTTCCATGATTCTAGAAGCGGCCGCGACATCATGGATTTCTTTACTTGCTTTGCAAGTCTCGCAGTAGGGTGGAATCATCCCGAAATGAAGGCTGCAGAAGCCGAGTTAGGAAGAATTGCTGTAAACAATGTCGCTAATTCAGACTTGTACACGGTGGAAATGGCTGAAGCGGTGAACAGTATTACCTCGATTGCCATGCCTGATGAAATGAACAATCTGTTTATGGTANCAGGTGGGGCTTTGGCCATAGAGAATTCATTGAAGATCTCGATGGATTGGAAGATGAATGACCGCCGAGCGAAGGGATTGGTTGACGATTCTTCAACATGTGATCGAGACGGTTTTTGTTGGCAGACTGAACTCAGGGAATCTAATCAGGTCAAGATAGGCCACTTCAGGGAAGCATTCCATGGTAGAAGNGGTTACACGATGTCTTTGACCAATACAGACCCAACTAANACCAAGGGATTCAGCAAATTCGATTGGCCAAGATTCCCCAANCCTGCCATAAGATTCCCANTAGATTCGGCTGAGAGTTCTCGCTTAGACGAAGCGGAGAATCGTAGTATTGAGAGTATCAAAGAAGCTGCAGCACAGGACCCAGATTCGATAGCCAGCATTGTCATCGAACCGATTCAGGGAGAGGGCGGCGACAACCACTTCCGACCAGAATTCATGAAGCGACTTTCTGATACTTGCAAGGAAATCGGCGCTTTGTTCATNGTAGATGANGTNCAGACGGGNGTTGGTGCAACNGGAAAGATGTGGGCCTATCAACANACAGAAGCAGAGCCNGATATGCTNGCCTTTGGTAAGAAGATGCAGGTATGTGGNGTTATGGCAAAAGATANTGTCAANCAATTCGAAGANAACCCNTTTGACACNAGTAGCAGGATAAATTCAACCTGGGGTGGAAATTTGATCGATATGGTTCGNTGNGCAATGCAACTTGAGATNATNGAGAGAGATGGATTGGTTGGTAACGCAGCCCNTAGNGGAGAGGANTTNAACAAGGGTCTGATGGAGTTGCAGAATGGTTTCGAGATGATTTCTAATGTCAGNGGACANGGNNTNATGGCNGCNTTNTCACTACCTGATNGAAAGATGAGAGATGAATTGCGCNANGCCATCTATGANGGNGGAGCACACGTTTTGAACAGTGGTTTCGACAGNATCAGACTGCGTCCGAGTCTAACAATTAGTAGCGACGAAGTGGATGAGGCATTGAATATCTTNGAGACGGCCGCTAAGCGGATGCAATCATCAATGGTTGCTTGAGGCGAAAAGATGAGAACATTGCAGGTAGCAATCTATGGGGCGAGTACTCCTTTAGGGAGTGATACTGTAAGTAGATTGGTACAACAAGGACATGTTGTTGGAGTAGTTGAAGAAGAATTAGTTGCTCTTCAAGACGCCTTGAATGACGTACTGACACACTGTACAGGGAAGTTACTCATCATCGATCAGGAGTTTGTTCCAAATGCGTCGATTTCATTTTTTATGACACCATCATCTCTCGAATACTTGATTGATTCAAATGCAGGAACGAAAATGCTGGTCTCTCCAGCACATGCTGAAATCTACGTTCAGGATATACCCGAAGGAATCAGTGAAATCGTAATTCATGACATGATTCATCCGAGAAGTGATGCAAATTGGAGCCCCGCACCATTNTCTGCTTGGATGGCTGNTGAAGAANNNCTTCTCGNTNATAGAATATGCCATTGGGTNTCATGGCGGGATGTCGTTGAAGCATTGTGTATTCTTGCAGGTNCNCGAATTGAGTTGCCCCGAGTTATCGACATTTGCGGGCGTAGNTCAATTTCATTGAATGCAAGNAAAAAAGAATTCATGCGNTTGTTGAATAGAAGTAAGTCNGCCNTATCTTCNACTNTNGGNNTNGANCANTTNACNNGNGANACAGAGGANGAGCAGATTNATTNNGGNCGTNATGAACGTCCTGACCTCAAACCACTNCACAACNCTCTCNCATCNGCCGGCAAAGAAGGATGGCANCCATTGATGGGTGTTGAAGTNTCGATGTTGGAGTGGTTGGCTTTCAATTTCCAAAGTGAGTAAGGGACTCTTTGAATAACTTCCATCAACACCANCATTCGATGGCGGACCTGTTGGACTCAACCGATGAGTTTGGAAATACAATTAGTCCTAAATTACCAAAGGACTGCAAGAATTTCATGATAGANATNGACGGTACAATTTGTGAAGATATNCCNAANGANGANCCNGANCGAATGATNGATGCGAGGGTGTTCGANGGAGCGGTTGAAACCATCAANNATTGGTATGANGAGGGGCACATCATCACNTTCTTCACCAGCCGCACNGAAAGCCACAGAGAAGTNACTGAANNATGGNTNAAGAANAATGGNTTCAAGTATCATGGAATCCTCTTTGNNAAGCCTAGAGGTGGNAATTATCANTGGATAGATAATCANACTGTNAAGGCNACCAAATTTCATGAGAATTTCACTGAAATGGTGAAACAGATGAAGGAGATNGAAGTATTCCCAGACGAGCCTGAGAACTGATCAGGAAAACAAATCGGCTCCTAATATTGGTAGCAATACGCTTGCATCACCTTCTACGCAGACATTNGGGGCATCTTGACGAAGTTTTCCCCAAGAAATGGCTTCGCGGGGCCTTGCTCCTGAAAGGCTTCCATCGTGTTCTGGCGCTGTNGTCAAGTANACNGCNGAATCCAGNCCNTCTCTNTANTGGTTCCACCAAATGACATGATGTTTGGAGATCCCNCCACCGACCATCAATGCATTGGAAGTTTCAACGTCCCATGTCAAATCAGAAAGGATTTGTTCATCTGCTAATGTATCGATGTGGAAGTCCCGGTATTTCTGCCTGAACATGAATAATTGCGCTCCAATGCTACCATCTGTAATTCCAGGAATGACGACTGGAATTTTGTGCTCGGCAGCCCAGTGAATAAGTGAATCTGGAGTTCCAATCCTCTTACCAAGTTCCCAAACAAGGTGTGCACTNCCAAATCCATGCCACAAGTCAGCTCCAGTCTTTCCAGTTTCAGCCATCCTGTCTTCCCTGATTTCTTCCAGCACCGGCATGACNACGGCTTCGATGATTTGACCGTACGAAGCATCTGGAACNACCACATTNCCAAGNCGCATNAATCCNTGNTCTGCTAANTCTTTGTCNTCCAATTCAAACTCNCCATGGTAGTATTTCTCAAATGATCTNGCAATGTCATGATCNAGTGTCCCACAAGTAGTGGANACCACATTGAACATTNGTTGCTTGATGGCCTCGACGAAGAATCCACGAGTACCTNTTGCNCATAGGCAAGCGGGGAAAGATAGCCAATTCAATACCTTAGANGAATCGTACTCAGCATCATTGAGTTGTTGGCGCATATTGCTNAGAATATCGCGGGCTTTGGACAATTTGGTTGCAGTGAAACCTCCTGCCTTGGACATNTGATCGATNAGCGCCCCAGTATCNCCCGACTTACTAAAATCAAAATCCAGAACTGGGTCATCAAAGGATTCTGGATTAACCGCCATGCNGCCCCCAATCTGCCATCCGGCATGAATGCTTCCGGACCGCTGGTCACAATTGAGACTCGATTTGGAAGATTCGGTCTCGCAAGGCAGCGGCCTTTTCGAAATCCAACATTCTCGCAGCCTCCTCCATAGANTCACGCAGTTTTTTCAGGAGNAACANTGTTCCTTCATTATCTAATTGGAAATCTGAATCTTCAATTAAGAAATCTTCATCATCATCCGGTTGTGAAATTCGACTCAATACGTCGTTGGATGCGGCCCAATTACCCGCNCCAAGTCCTAAATTCTGAGCTTCGCTTCTACCGCCCTTGNGTGAAACCAATCTCTTACCGCCCTTGTGTCCCTTGCCAGCNGCCCCCATAATCAGGTCTTCATATTCATCACCCATCGTNGGAAGAGGCTTGCTGATNGTTTGAGGAGTTATGGAATTCTGNAGGTTGTGCTCGATCTGTTTCTCTCTTCTTTCNATGGTCTGTTCGATTGCAGCACGCATAGCAGTACTGATGCTATCTGCGTAGAGAATGACTNTNCCTTCGGAATTTCTTGCTGCTCTGCCAATAGTCTGCANTAGACTGCGCTCATTACGCAGGAATCCTTGTCTATCNGCATCGAAGATTGCNACTAGACTAACCTCGGGAATATCTAGCCCCTCNCTAAGCAGGTTGATNCCGACAATAACGTCGATTTTNCCCAATCTCANGGCNTTGATAATCTCGGTTCTNTCGATAGTNTCAATCTCNCTGTGTAGATATTGNGATTTGATTCCCATTTTCTGAAGNTATTCTGAGACNTCTTCNGCGAACTTGATNGTTAGAACAGTCACTAGCACTCTCTCGTCTTTTTCCATNCGTATTCTGANTTCGGACAATAGGTCNTGTACCTGTCCTTCAGTAGGGCGCACCTCAAGTTCTGGATCCAATAATCCGGTAGGACGAATCTCCATGCGAACTATGCCGTCAATCATTGACAGCATCCTGTGCATACTCTCTGCTTCTGGATGCTTTTTCGGTAAATCCGCTGAATTCGCNCCTCCTCCACCTTCTACATGAAGCANCCCCTTCGGCACTTCTTGNCCAGTAGATTCGCAAAGATGTCGCAACTCTCTTTCACCAGGTGTTGCAGAAACGTAGACGATACGTGGAGAAAGCGACTGAAACTCCTTGACTCTAAGGGGTCTATTGTCTGCAGCGCTTGGTAGTCTGAAACCATGTTCAATCAGATTCTTTTTGCGCGAACTATCTCCTCCGAACATTCCTGAAGTCTGCGGTAGAGTGACATGACTTTCATCCATGATTATGAGGTACTTTTCGGGGTCTGAATGGAATTGTTTTGCACAGGCTGCCATAAAATCGAGTAAGCAGAATGGGCGTTCACCAGGTTTGCGTCCGTCGAAATGCATGCTGTAGTTCTCAACAGCGGGGCAGTGTCCAATTTCTCGGAGCAACTCNAAATCGTATCTTGTACGCTGATCTAAACGATGTGCTTCGAGTTCTTTGTCCTGTGATTTCAATTCGTGAACTCTAGTCTCTAGTTCACTCTCGATGCCTTCTAGGGCTGCACCGAATCTCTCACTTCCAGTCATGTAGAATTCTTTGGGATGAATCCATGCTTCGTCTAATTCATCGATTATCTCCCATGAAACGGGATCGCATACCTGTATTTTCTCTATACCATCAAACCCGAATCGTATTCGAAGTGGGTCATCTCGACTCGGCATCCAAACATCCAACACTTCNCCACGTAAGCGTAGATTTCCGCGGGCTACATCTGTGGTTGANCGNACGTATTGCAAATCTACTAATTCCTTGACTAAGTCGATNGGTTCTATCTTNTGATCAACATGTATTCTNCAATGACGTTTGAGAAATATCTCTGGTGAATTTAGACCATAGATACAGGAGACNCTGGATANCACGACCACATCTGGACGTGTCACTAAACTGGCAACTGTGGCNAATCTCTCNTGTTCCACGCGTTCATTGATNGAAAGTTCCTTGTCGATATACAAGTCTCTNTTTGGTAGGTAAGCNTCTGGCTGATAGTAGTCATAATNGCTGACATAATATTCAATCGCATTTG
>PBHQ01000002.1 GCA_002719475.1 Methanobacteriota archaeon
TGGAGCGCCGAGAGGGAGATTTGAACTCCCGCGGGAACGGGCCCACGTGATTTCCAGTCACGCGCACTACCAGGCTATGCGATCTCGGCTACGATTCGTCGACCGGCATTTTCGGTTTAGCCCTGTCGTCGGTCCAATCTGGATTACTGGGCGAAGCGGTTATGATTGAGAGTCAGGTGGGGCGGCTACTGCCACTGTGGCTTAGGGGTATAGCGACGCATTGGTAATGCGTAGGTCGCGAGTTCAATTCTCGCCAGTGGCTCTTATTGTTAATCAGTGATTATCATACACTTCTCATTCGTAATTAGTCAAATCATAACTATCCACGAAGCGACTTGTTGGGATAGGTTTCATATCCCGCCATTGAGCCGAGCACCCTACGGGTGCTAATGTGACACGTGGCAATTTGTGGATGTCTGCAATAACCATGGTGTTGCTAATGCTGGTATCTAGTGCATCAGCCGGAATGTCTGTTTGGATGGGGCCCAATACATTGAATGGCAATCAAAACGTTCCAGTTGGATGGGAAGTCCCCGGTAATGCGACAGTATTAGACGCATGGTTGAATGTTCATGAAGATGGTATGACAGGTGCTGGAAATGGTAGTGGTTGGCATGCCGAGGACAGACCTGGAAATTTCACTAGTGGAATCTCTACTGGAACCACGATGAGCCATTTTTCTGGACATCTGTCTTTGATGCCTAATTCCAGCGTTTCCCAGATNGATCAATTCTCTAATGCGAGTTTCCAACTACCGATTGGATGGACAGATTCTTCTGGATTGTGGAATGTCTCAACGCTGACTGGAATTACAGGCACAGTTGTTGGAAATGCAAGAAATGTAGCGCATGGTCAGATTCCTGCTCAACCACATTCTGGTGGACTTGCAGTTGGCACTAATCCGGGTTCGCCATTGCCAAGTGGTAGCAACATCTCTTTGGAAACCGCTGCTGGNACTAATCTTCCTAGTCCAATCAATGGATTCACTTTCTCTTTCCAACATTGGTATCACCTAAACACATCTTCCAATACCAATGGTGATGGCGATGGGGCTTGGGTCGAGTACAAATTGGATAATGGGCAGTGGACTTGGATTGAACCAGTAGGCGGCTATCCTAACACGATTTCACCCTCTGCCCCTGTACCCAATGGTGCTTCAACATCGGGAGGGCATGGCTTCCCGGTGTATGCTTCAACATCTTCCAGTGGCTGGCAGTTTGCAAACTATTCTCTAGACAATGTTTCGGGAATATCCAATGCACAGGATATCTACTTCCGTTTCAGAGTTTGGACTCAGTCCAATGGAACTCTGCGACCAGGGTGGTTCATTGATACGATGGACTTGTCGAACATTGGTAATTCATCGGGTTATTGGCATCATGGATGCAATAGCGCTGTAAATTCCACCTCTTGTTCTTACAGCAATAATGCCGATGGGATTCTTGAGTTCCCAAGCATCGACCTTTCTACCGCCAACACAACTGTGACCGTGAGTTTCCTCGCTGATTGGGATGTTGAGGGTGCTTCGTATGATAATTGGTGGCTTGAAGCCAGTACGGACAATTCTACTTGGCAAGATGTGACAACGGGCAATATTCAGTATGTGAACACAGGATGGAATACACCTGATGGAGTTCCTACCGATGGCGTGATTATTGGGGGNACCACATATAATGATGACAGCGGCGGTTGGGTCCCTATGCATCTTGATTTACCTGCTACATTTCAGAATGATAGTAGTGTATGGATACGTTTCCGCGTAGAGACGGATAGTTCGGTATCTTACGGTAACTCTCCTGATTCAAGGGAGGGNCTGACAATTTCTAACATCAGGGTACATGAGGCAAATTCAACTTATCATTTGTGGAACAATTTGAGTAATTCATCGGGGGCTTGGCACTCTGGATTGAATGGAATGGCTGATGACTGGCAGTTCATCATGATCGGTGCTGGAGGACTTTCAGTGCAATATGGTTGGGAGGATGCTCCATCTTTACCACCTGGTGGTTGGCAGGTGCAGAATGTTGCAGGACAGATTGGNTGGGAATTTGGCACGATATCTTCCTCNGCTACTGCAGGTCCTTCTGCTTGGTCCAGCCCCCCTGGGGGCTTTGCTACGGTTCTCGATGGNGCATATGATGGAGGTTCTTGGAATCATTTGTATTCTCCGAGTTACACTATTCCCTCTGGGGCCAGCGCTAGACTCACCTTTGACCAATGGATTTGTGCCGAATATAGTTGGGATGGAGGTGCAGTATACATTTCAGTCAACAACGGTACATGGACTCACTTCAATCCTACATTAGCAAATGGTTCAAGTTGGTATGACAATACCATTCAGAGCCATTCGACCAGCCCACTATATGGCCTCGGCGTATTCGATGGAAATGTTGGGTCTACTTGGACTACCTGTTCTAGCGGTTCAACCGGAGGAACCGGAACCACTTCTTGGCGAACTACAACAGCAGACCTATCCAATTATTCTGGTAGTCAGGTTTCATTCCGATTTTCATTCACTTCTGATACCGCAGTGCAGTATGATGGTTGGTATCTAGATGACATAGGTCTAGAAGTGGACTGGTTCGATGCTGCAGGGTCTTGGGAATCACCGTTGATGATTCCTGATGAATTGGGAATGGGATTCGTCGATATTGATGCTATTGTACCGAGCGGCAGTTGGGTATCTGGTACGATGTTGGATGCAATGGGCCAAGAGATAATCGGATTCGAGAACAATAGTTTTCCCATCTCTTTGGCAGCATTGGATCTTGANGAGCATGCAGCTGGAGTCAGTGTACGTATCAATATGGGGACTAGCGACCCTATTCTCACACCTCTAGTATCTGCACTCAATGTTGGCTCCATTCGAATGATGAGTGGAGAGGGAGCCAGCGAGAATGGTTGGCAAATACCCAATGGAATGGTGGTCAACTCTACAGGAGTTTTGACAAATCCAACTGGAACCACTTTGACAGTATCTTCCGATTTCATCGAGAGTTCAGTTCCATTTGATGGCTGGACACTTAATGCAGATGCTAGTGCCATTGCCGTTTCAGTAGTAGATATCGATGGCGTTTCTCATGGCTCCATGGCGCCTCCTATGGCCAGTGCTTCGATGAATGATGCTCATCCTGGTTTTGGAGTGCAGATTTCTGTATCCCCAGGTGGTTGGATAGAGTCGCTCTCTTTAGAAGCGAATATGGTAGATCCAGCCAAGGATGCAAGTATCGATGTGGCCATGGATGGTAGCGATGACTGGGAGTTCCTTTCATCATCACACCAAGGTCGCATGGGTTGGCAGAATCTATTGTCTGGTAAGTCGCAGTCTCATTCTTCTGATACTAGAAGCGAACAATTCACCATTTCCACAGGAAGTGTTGGCACAGCGTTCAATTTGCCTGCTGATGCTGTAGTTCATTCAGGTCTTGTTTGTCTACAAACTGATTCTGGTACAGGAGATGCATTGGCAATCGATGTTGCCGGAGTACAGGCTGCGTCTTTGACAAGTGGATGGGACTCCACTTGTATTGCGCTTTCCAATTCGGTAACTACAGCNATCCATTCCTTGAGTTCAACACATCAGGATTCCTTTGGTAGAGATTGGGTAGAGATCGACATTGATTTCAGTGGAACAGCGCAAGACATTGTNCTATCTTCATTAGCGGTAGGCTATCGTTTGTTTGAGAATGTAACCGGTCTTGGGCCAGTAGTCAAAGCATACCATGAGGCAAACAATGATGGTGGTGCAAAATCAGTAGTTGAAATTCCTCTATCCTTCAGTTCAGTTAGCGGTGGCGTTGCCATAACAGGCGGAGTATACCATGAATTGATGATTACTAATGAGCCGTTCACAGTACCTTCGACGTTCCACCCTAACGGAATCGCGCAAGGATTTGTCACAGGCCATCATCATCTGTATAATCAGTCCGAGATTGCAGTAATCAAATTGACTGGAACAACTTCCACAGGAGATCAGATCAGATGTGAAGTTTCAAACCTAGCAGATGGAGGTACATTCACGCAACTATCTGGTTCCAGCATGATGGCCCTCAACTCTACAGCATCTTCTGTTTCATTGATTTCTAACTCATGGAAAGTTGATTGGCAGTTTGACATTTCTTGGGATTGGGATGATGAGTCAGATGTTGAATGGTCAGCACAGGCCTTCAACCATAGTGATGAGGGCCTTGCTCCTGCAATCGCTTCTAGTGGTGGCAGCGGTTCTCAGGCCAGCGAGAATGATTTGGAAATCGATTCTTGGGCGGTGCATGATTCGATGGGTCATGTGCTTAGCGATGCCTTCGACCCTTCTTACCCATTCTTTGCAAAATCTGGCAGTATGTTGGATGTTTCCGGTAGCGTCAGGTTCCAGAACACAGTGGCTAATCGCCCTATGATGGAGCATTTCGTGGTCAATATCAATATCGCTGGTAGCGATTACATCATGAATAGCACATCTGCAGGTTTCTGGTCAGGTCAAATTTCAATGCCTGAGAGTGGAAGTCAAGTGGACATCACGCCAAGTATAGTCAGAGTTGGACCCATTACAGGAGCTGCTGGTGCAGATGATGTAACTGCCGTCTCTTCCTACAGAGTTCAAGTGGATAACTCTCCACCTACCGTCATCGCTTTTGAGGTTGATACCGCTAATGGTAGAAGGGCCGCAGATGGATACACTTGGGATCCTGTGAACGACCTCAAAGTATGGGCCACATTCTCTGAAGATCAAGCCTATTCTGACAAGGTAACCTTACATTATTGGAGAGAGGGAATGGATCCTGANGGTGTCTATCAGACCATGGATGCTTCAATGCCTGCTCTTTCCAAGGGCGAGTGGACGGTTTCTTTTGAGGGCATAGATGTCTCTCAAATTCCAACTAATGGAAATGTCTCACTATACTTGACTGGACAGGATTGGGTAGGCTTGGAATTGTTTGAAGGTGGAGGCCCTGGATTAGATGCAGATTTGGCTACACTTGTGGTTGCAACTAACGTTGATCCTAGTCTAGATACTTCCCTGATAACTTTGGACAGATCAGACGAATATCTCTTACCTGGAACGGAACACACTTTCGCAATGCAAATGACAGAACCGAATGGTCTGCATACCATAGACAAGATAGAGATTCGTTTGGCCGGTACTGAAGAGGATCAGTTGGCTACGATTCATTTGGATCCGCGTTCTTCGACGTTTTCTACACCATCTGGCTCCATGGTGGAAGTCTCGTCTTTGGAGATTACCGATGTCTCTACCGGAGTATATCATCTCGAAGTTTCATTCTTCTTGTCATGGGATTTAGATTCTACAGAGTTACCGGAGTGGTCTTTACCCGCAGTTCTGGTTTACGACGATGACCTTTTCAATCCTGTAATCACCGTTCCTAATCTTGGACACCTTAGGTGGCAATTTGATTCTGCCATCGCCCTAGTTCTCGAACAGATGGATGATTTGACTCCTCCAATCAGTCCTTCTGGAACCGACCAAATATATGTCGGACTGGGGGATGAGTTGCGTTTGAGTGGATATTTACAGCATGTTCTCAGTAATTCACCTGTTGAAGTATTGCCAGATGGTGTCAGTTTGACTCTTGAATACATGCATGGTGCTCAATCTCGCACATTGAGTGAATTGATTGGTGCTGATGGTGAATGGCAAATTTCCTTTGTATTGGATAATCGTAGAGTTGAAGACCCGTTGATACCTTTGGAATTCTCTCTTCACCACCTTCCTGGAATGTCCATCGATGCAACTACTCAGGTCGCTAACATTATCCTTGACAGTTATGCACCAGTTGTTTCCTTTGATTCCCTCCCATCAGCTATCGATAGCACAATGCTTGAGTCCCAAATGATGTCAATATCTATTCAGGATGATGGGGGTATGTCAGATGAAGATGTTGTTTTGATGTGGGAGTTTCGGCGTCCTAATCAAGCTGGAGGATCAAGTCTGTTGAATATGGTTCCATATCAGGTTTCACTTCCGTTTGATGGCCGTACAGCTGTGGATGTGTGGAGTTATTCTAGAGTTGTTGATTTGACTAATGGTTCAATACTTGGCCTATTGCCGGGAGATATGATTTCCTTATGGGTTGCTGCTAGTGACCAAGCCGGGAATTCACTATCAGGAGTCGGTTCCGTCAATGACAAGGTCTCGCCCTATCTGAACGTTCGTCAATTCATTATAGGTATACCTTCAATTGCAATCGCTCTCGCTGATGGAAGCACCCCAAGAGGCGGAGAGGTCAAGGAAGGAGACGAAATAGGAATCACCGTTAGTTTGCGAAACATCGGCACCAAGAATGGAAATGTCAAGGTTGAGTTGTTCCATGATATTGGCACAGGAAGTTGGGCCTCTCAGGGCTTTGTCAATGCCGACTTGAATGATGGTCAATTACGTACATTGGACACGTTTATTTTTGAGACTTACAAGCAAGGTTCCCAAGGTCTGTACCTCAATATCAGTGGCGATTTTGATGTCTGGGATTCGGCAACATCTCCGGTTGGTTGCATCAAGGAAGGGCAGATTATCACTTGCGATCTTAGTTTGGAACAGGATATGCCCACAGTATTATCTCGCCAACAGGATGACGGCTCAGGCAGCGATCCCGTATTGATCGCTTCCATCTTCGTCCTGATTTTGGTCATTGTTCTAGCCGTACTTGTTATCTTGAAGAGACAAGGTGAATCNGAGTATTATGAGGAACTAGATGAGGAATGGGACGAGGCAGCAAATACTGCCTTTTACGAGGCACCTCAATCCACGTATCCGGAACCTGAAGCACAGAAGGTGTTACCACCGATGCCTGAAGAACAATCTAGTGTTCAGGAAGTCAATCAGGGTCCACCTTTGCCTGAGACAGGTCTTCCAGATGGATGGAGTATGGAACAGTGGAGTCACTATGGCGACCAGTGGTTGCAAAAGAATCAGTAACGGCTTCAAGTACTTGGTAAGGAAATCGCGCGCAAGTCTTGTCGTCAATCGTTACATATAAAGGGCGTATCGCGAGGAAGGCCTTCTCAAGAGGTCAAACTCTTGGATGGGATGGGAATGCAAACAATGAGCGAAGCAATGGAGGATTCCTCCAGTGTAGAAGAATTGAAAGAGCAAGTGGATGAGTTGCGAAAGTTAGTACATACTTTGTTGAATGTCATCTGTGAAGAGCCAGATGGAGTGCATAGTGGAGCGGCTCCAGTTCCTGAAGNCGCTCCAAGAATTGGCCTCTGTATGTGANTCAGTCATCCTTTGATGACTGCCAGAGGTCTTAATCTAGCCACTGGTCTTGCTAAGCCAGCGCCAGCGCTCAGGCGGATGACTTCATCTACATCTTTGTAGGCTTGTGGTGCTTCTTCAGAGANGATGTTTCGAGTCTTTGCATGGACAGTTATTCCTTTGGCAGCCAATTCCGCTTCCATGGCCTTTCCGTCTACAATCCTACGAGCCGCACTTCTTGACAGAGCTCTACCAGCACCATGACAATTACTGGAGAATGCTTGACTTACATCTTCTATTGGCCCTGCCATAACCCATGATGCGGTACCCATGTCCCCCGGGACCAATACGGGTTGCCCTGTAGGAAACGACTTCAACATCTCCTTTGAGTTTCCAGCAAGAGCGCGGGTTGCTCCTTTTCTATGAACTAGGCAATTACAATTTGAGCCATGAATCGTATGCTCCTCGAATTTAGCGATATTNTGGCAGACATCGTACAACAGACTGGCATCACCATCTCGTCCCAAATGCCTTTGCAAGACATTCCTTGCTCTTTGAGCCAACGCTGATCTGTTGGCAAAGGCAAAATTTCCAGCGGCGTTCATGGCTTCTATGTATGATTGTCCCTCTTTGGAATGTACAGGTGCGGCAGCAAGTTGACGATCTGGTAATTTCCAGCCCCATTTCTCGCTGTACCAAATATTTCCATCTTGGCGATATTCTCGCTCCAATGCATCAACGTGTTCACTACAGACTTGATGGCCAAGTCCTCTCGAGCCAGAATGAATCATCATGCATACCTGTCCTTCGCGTAGCCCAAATTGTTGCGCAGTCTTTTCGTCAACCAGTGAATCGACAACTTGTAGTTCTAAGAAATGATTTCCACTTCCCAAGGTCCCAAGACTTTTGATGCCTCTTTGTAAGCAACGCTCACTTACTGCATCTCCTTCATTGTGCAGTATACCTTTGCTTTCAATGGAGTCAAGGTCTTCATCTAATCCCCACCCGAGTTCTACTGCAGCCTTGGCTCCAGAATTGAGAATGTCTTGCAAATCTTGCTCACGTATACTTACTCCACCCTTGCCACTTGCTCCGGCGGGAANTTCCTTGGCNAGGTCGCGGGCTAATCCCTTGAGGTCGCCGATTTCCGACTCTNCGATATCCAGTTTCAACAACCTTACTCCACAATTGATGTCAAAACCTACTCCTCCTGGTGAGATTGCCCCTCCTTGTTCTCCATAATCTGCATCTGTAGCTACAACTCCNCCGATTGGGAATCCATATCCAAAGTGCCAATCAGCCATGCCCCACGCTTCACCAACCGCTCCAGGTAGGGATGCTGCATTGACCAATTGCCCTGGGCTACGATCATCTGCTTGTGATTCCAAGTGATTTTTGTCGCTAACTAATCTAGCATCGACTTGCATCATTCCATGTTTGCGTATTCGATACGTGAATGGGCCATCCTGCTGCAGATGCCGTTTCCACTCTGCCTCTTCGCCCATGTATGGCATNGCGTTCAACTAGGTGATATAAGCACATGCGTGTCAGTATAGCCGTTTCATTGAAGGTATGAATCGTCCCGAGGTAGGTCGAGGGACAGCATGGGGCTTGGTGCGATTGAGTTGCCATTCTTTCATGAGAATGGTTTCATACGCCNCAAATGTATCGAATCCGGTCTATATTTTTGGACTAGAGATGAAAGCCGAGAGACCTGTGGTGACACCAGTAGAGACGAATACAGTTTCATTGGTAAGCCGNTGATTTCGGGATATACCGAACGCGGCATGGCACTCAAAGACAAGATGAGAGAGACCTTCATCTCCTTTTTCGAACGAAGGGGGCATAGCAGAGTTTCTCCTTATCCAGTTTTGGCCAGATGGAGAGATGACATTCATTTGACAATAGCGTCAATCGCAGATTTNCAACCGCACGTCACTAGCGGATTAGTTCNCCCTCCNGCAAATCCTTTGGCGATNTCCCAACCCTGTATACGTTTGACCGATGTGGATGCAGTAGGCCGTTCAGGAAGGCATTTGACTACTTTTGAGATGATGGCGCATCATGTGTTCAATCGNCCGGAAGAAGGAGAAGTCCATTATTGGATGAATCAGTGTGTGGCATATTGTGACGAACTCCTAGTGGAGGAGCTAGGAATAGAGTCCAGTGAGATCTCCTATGTTGAGAATCCTTGGTCAGGAGGAGGTAATGCTGGTGCAGCTGTTGAAGTGATGGTAGGCGGACTTGAATTAGCCACCCTTGTATTCATGGATTTAGAAGAACATCCTGATGGTGATGTGGAGATTGGTGGTCTNAATTATCGTAAGATGCCTTTGCAGGTAGTAGATACGGGCTATGGTTTGGAACGGTTCTGTTGGGCTGCTGCTGGAACACCTACAATCTATGAGGCGATCTATCCNGAATCTGTTGAGTGGCTCAAGCGATTGGCTGGATTCTCAAATGTCCTCGACAAACTAGAAGCTNATATGGACTCTTTACTGTCCGAGTTGTCAAAATTGATGGGGATTATGAATATTGAAATTGGTTCCAATGAGAGTGATTTGCGCAAGTTATTGTTGCAGAGACTGGCAGATTCTGGAATTTCGATTGATGAAGTTACTTTGGCTGAAGTACTCGAACCCTTGGCACGGATATATGCCATCCCNGATCACATGCATGCATTGTGTAACATGTTGGGAGATGGTCTGGTTCCTTCCAATGCCAAGGCAGGTTATTTGGCGAGGATGATGGCTCGTCGAGTTCTTCGAATGAGGGATGAGTTGGGGATAGAGGTNTCATTGGCTGAACTCGCTGCTCACCACCTTGACATCAACTATTCCGATGAAGGAATGAAGCAAACGCGTTCTGGGCTCATGNAAATTTTGGAACTCGAAGANTCACGATACAAAGAGATGCTTCGCAAAGGAAGCAATGTCGTCGAAAGTCTGCTGGCAAGTGTTCCCAAGGATGCTAAGGAGATACCTGATGATATTCTCTTCACGTTGAATGATAGTCACGGAATGGCTCCTGCACTGGTTATTTCGCTTNCTAATGGAAGTGGTTGGCCTGAACTAAGTTTACGTACGGGATTTGCTGCAGAATTAGCTTTGCGACATGCTGCTCAGGCCAAGCAGGCTGCACAAGGAGCAGTAGCCTCAAACATATTGAAGTCTGGACATGGACTTAGCCCGACCAAGAAACTCTACTATGAAGACGTCTGGATNAGCGANAATGCGGCTAATGTGTTGCATTGTCAGCCTTTTGGAGATGGCTATGCTGTGGTATTGGACCAGACTTGTTTCTATCCTGAGGGAGGTGGACAGGCNGCGGATTTCGGNACCATAAATGGGATAGAAGTCTTTGATGTACAGATCGAAGATGACGTAATCCTTCACATGACAAAATCTGAACTAAAGGCTGGAGAGCAAGTCGAAGCGGTAATCGATGTCGTGCGCAGATATCAACTGATGGATCACCATACTGCGGTTCATATTGTTGGAGGTGCGGCGCGTAGAATTCTAGGCCCCCATGTCTATCAAGCAGGTGCTAACAAGAGTGTNGAATCTGCTAGGCTTGACATAACACATCATAGTAGATTGAATCGCGAACAACTAGATGAGATAGAGGGTATGGCAAATCAGGTTCTTCAACAGGTTGATTCGACAGTGAAGGAAGAGTTGAATCGTAGAGAAGCCGACATGGAATACGGATTTGATCTCTATCAGGGTGGAGCNCCTAAGGGAAGTAGTGTCCGNATCCTAAAAATCGGAGAACACGATGTACAGGCATGTGGAGGAACTCACCATGATTCACCCTCACGTATCGGTTCGATTCGAATCACCCGTTCGACTGCAGTTCAGGATGGTGTAGAGAGATTGCATATTGTCGCTGGTCCTGCGGCATTACAACATGCTAGGAAGCAGGCTGCAATAATCGATAGTTCGGCTCAGATTTTTGGTGTTGATGAATCCGAGTTGGCTCGTACTGCACACAGGTTCTTTGAGGAATGGAAGACCCAGCGCAAGAGAATAGAACAATTGGAGGCAGAGAATACTAGATTGAGAACCCAAGGGGGTGGGGATTCTTCTGCTTCTGTTGTTGATGGAGTGCGATACGTGATTATGGAAGTTGATGGTGATAGTAAACAGATGGTAAGAATGNTCGGAGAGTTGACCAGAGATGCGAATACCCCAACTGTAGCAGTCATGGGCAGTAGGGATGGNGGTGGAAAGTTACTAGTCGCCATTACCGAAAGCAGTATTGCTGCTGAACGTCATGATGCAAATGCAATTCTCAAGTNGATTGCACATCANATATCCGGAGGAGGAGGCGGCAGGCCAACTTTCGCTCAAGGAGGGGGTAGCAATCCAGATGGCCTTGATGCCGCGCTTGCAGAAGCTCGNACACAGTTGCTCAAGNAATGATACTCTCTAGTGCCTTACGGTCAAACCAAGAAACTGCTCTCTCAAGGGCTTCTTTGCTGTTCAACCATGCAACCTCTGCTATTTCATCTTCTTTAGGTTCGAAGGATAGAGAATCATGCTGAACTCTGCAAAGATAAGTGAAAGAGACAAAATTCACTCCTTCATCTGAGAAAATGTTCTGTGAAATGATTGGAGATACATCGTCCAATTCAATCGAAATGCCCAATTCTTCCATCGCTTCCCTGATGGCNCCNTCTTCGGGATGTTCGGAATAATCGAGGTAACCCCCTGGTAATGTCCAAGCGCCAACGAAATGCCCCCTCTTCACCTTGGCCATAACAACATTAGAATATTCATCGATNATCATGACTTTTGAGACAAGGCGATGTATACTTCGATACACCGATTCTCTTGCAACTGGATGGACCGCTGAATCACCTATCACAGCATCTTTCCANGACCAATTTTCAGGCCAATNAATATGGGGATATCCATGAATGACTGTAGCGCTCTCTTTGCCCCAATGTAGGGAGTTTCGGCGCTTCTCACTCCATTCAATACCCATGCTCCTCACTTCTTCTGGATAAGGAAGGCGCATCAACCAACCCTGTTCACACGAGTCTCTTCCCGGCTTGGGAATNATAGGGCCATTTCCATGCTCATCGACCAACAACAATTTGCCGTCGTGCTCCAGATGTAGGTATTCCACAGCATAGCCTGCTGGCCATCTCGCATCAATCCTGCGATTCATCAGAATCAAGTTCTAACAAATTGGTTTGATTTGGTAATGGCAGGGATTCAACATCCTTCAACTTGCGTTCCATGGCCCTGAGTCGACGTTGAACTGAATCGCCATCTCCTCCAATAGTGTTTGCAGCAGTGTTGAGTTGTCGGTGTAATGTCTCCATCATTCCTCCAAATTTGACAAACTCGGTTTTNACAGCNCCCAAGACATTCCAAACCTCNCTTGCCGAAGCCTCCAATGCTAGTGTTCTGAAGCCCATTTGAAGGCTGTTCACAAATGCAGCCAGTGTAGATGGACCAGTTACAACAATTTGGTGATCACGTTGAAGTCTTTCAAACAATCCTATTCTTCTCACAACATCTGCATAGAGNCCCTCGGTAGGTAAGAACATCACNGCGAAGTCGGTAGTGTATGGTGCCGATACGTACTCCTTTCTAATCGTCTTTGCCTTATTGGTAACATTTGCCTCNAACGTTGAATATGCTTTTTCAATGATTTTCTTATCCCCTCCATCATAAGCATCCAGTAACCGCTCATAATCTTCTTTTGGAAATTTGCAGTCAATTGGTAACCAAACTGGATTCTCAATATCTCCATCAGCACCTGGAAGTTTGATGGCGAACTCNACCTGTCCTTTGCAAGCAGGATGTGTCTTCACGTTCTTGCCATATTGATTGGGAGCGAGTATACTTTGCAGAATCTGTTCTGCTTGGATTTCTCCCATCGCTCCGCGCGTCGACACGTTAGCCAAGACTTTCTTCAAGTCAGCAGTATCTGTTGCCAAAGCCTGCATCTCGCCCAATCCTCGTTGCACCGCTTCCAGTCTGTCACTGACNAGTTTGAATGATTCACCAATCCGTTTCTCTAGAGTGGTTTGCAACTTCTCATCTACTGTGTTACGCATCTCTTCAAGCTTCTTTTCGTTNGATTCCTGAAGGTTTGTGATACTCTTGCTGTTTGACTCTTGCAGATCTTTTAGGCCTTTGTTGACATTGATAAGGTGCTCTTGTTGAGTACTACCAAGACCTTCTACAGCCTGAATGATTGTTTCTCTTGCTTCGCTGTTCATCTCCCTTAATTCTCCCCTAAGTGCAGCCTCTGAATCGGAATTCGATTCTTTGAGGAGCAATTTCAATCGATCTTCATTAAGCACGCCATTATTTCCTTTCCTAGCTAAATACCATCCAATGATGAATGCCAATAATGACCCAATTAGTGCTACAACNATGCTCGTATAGTCAATCATTTCCACGCCNCCAAATACGGAGTCGTGCCGACCCTCTATGAACTCTCGCAATTTTGGTGGATGAATGACAAGTATTTGCGCTAGTCGTAGTCCATGCAGGTTGAGCAGTTGAATGAAGAGGGCTGGGTTCGCACTTATCTGGTATTTTGCTGGGGATCTTCCAAGGCAGTGTTATCGATTCAATTTGGGATAATCTCGAGTCGAATTTGTCACCACCAAATTATCGGGAACTTGAATTGGGGTTTGTTGTTGGGACCCAAACACATGCTGAAAACATCAGTGCTGGATGCTAATGACTTGGTAAAGTCAGGATGATTAATCGAGCAATTGCCCGACAAACAGTGGAGTATTGCCTAATCAATAGCCGAGCAATTCACTGAGTTGTTGCTTGTAGAAATTGCCCGAACCTTGTAGACTGGACAACTCCCCTTCNGTCAATTCCAACTCGATGATTTTCTCGACACCATTGGAACCCAGGATGATAGGTACCCCAATGTAGACTTCATCCAATCCATATTGGCCTGTNAGATATGCACTTGCTGGAATCAATCTCTTACGATCTTGGACAATTGCTTCAGCCATTATCGCTGCTGCACTTCCNGGAGCATAGAATGCACTACCTCTTTCGAGAAGTTTGACAATTTCTCCGCCACCTTTGGCGGTTCTTTCACATATTGCGGCAATGGTTTCTTCATCAAGTAATTGATCGACTGAAATTCCTCCTACTGTGGTATATCTAGGAAGGGGAACCATGGTGTCTCCATGGCCACCCAGAACCATTGCTTGCACATCTTCCTCGCTGCAACCTACAGCATCGGCGATGAAGTGAGTCATTCGAGCACTGTCAAGGATACCTGCCTGGCCAACAACGCGATGAGTTGGGAATCCAGTTATCTTCTGCATATGATAAGTCATTAGATCGAGCGGATTAGTCACCATGACGATTATCGAATCNGGTGCATGTTCCTTGATTCCTGTGCCAACTTGAGTGATTATCTCAGCNTTCTTGCCAATGAGGTCCTCTCTACTCATTCCTGGTTGCCGGGGGAATCCACTTGTGACGACTACTACGTCTGCTCCNGCGATATCTGCGTAATCAGCGGTTCCGGTTATATTTCCNTCATAATTCAATACCTGAGCATCTTGACTCATGTCGAGAGCCTTACCTTTGGCGAAGCCTTCAAAGATGTCTAACATGACAATATCTCCTAGTTTCATTTGGGCCAAAACGAAGGCACATGTTGCTCCAACATTGCCTGCGCCAATCACTGCTATCTTGCTGCGTCCAGAGGTCATAACTTCACACTCACATCGGCCACATATGTTTAGTCCATAAGCACGTTGGTGTCNNAATCACGGACTCTTCTTGGCCGTGGCATTGAAGAACCGACTTCAGGTCCCATCGCNCGTTGAGTACCTTCCTTCTCGACAAATGGATGTGAGTCAATGCGCTTGGGAGTACCTGTTGAGCCTGAATCTGAAAATCGCGTGGCNATTGTGCCTGGTTCGATGAAGAAATTAGCAAAGGCAGGATTTGAGGTCCTCGTGGAGTCTGGTGCGGGTGCCCAAGCTCGATATTCCGACGAAGAATATGTTGCTGCAGGAGCGAGTATTGCATCGCGTGAAGAAGTCATGTCTTGTGATATCATCATCTCGATTCGAATGCCCGAGGTTTCGAATATGAAGAAGGGTCAGATGTTGGCTTGTGTCAGTGACCCCTTCAGGGACCATGACAGTGTAAAAGCGGCTTTNTCGGCAGGTATTACGCTGTTCAGCATGGACATGATTCCTCGCCGCTTATCCCGAGCTCAGGCAATGGATGTCAATTCCAGTCAAGACAATCTTGCAGGATATAAGGCGGTTCTTATGGGAGCAGCACATGTNCCCAAGGGAATACCGATGATGACTACCAGTGCGGGAACTGTCAGGCCAGCAAAGTTCGTTATCATGGGAAGTGGGGTTGCAGGGCTTCAAGCCATAGCAACGGCGAAGAGATTGGGAGCGGTAGTCTATGCTTCCGATGTGAGGAAGTCCGCTGCGGAGCAGATTGAATCAGTCGGTGGCCGTTTCATTGAAGTCGAAGGTATGGATGACTTTGAGGACGAGTCAGGTTATGCCAAGCCACTAACGCCTGAGTTTATTCAGAAGGTCAACGATACAGTTTGNGAAGTCGCTTCCGATGCTGACGTAATCATTACCACGGCTAGGATTTTCGGGCGTCCAGCCCCAATCACCGTTCCGNCTAGTGCTGTTGAGTCATTCAAGAACGGTTCTGTCGTTGTCGACATGAACGCTGATGTCGGAGGAAACTGCGAATTGACTCAGCCTGGCAGTATAGTCGAAGAACATGGAGTGACCATCATCGGTATCCCAAACCTCCCTGGAACTTTGGCAAATACTGCGAGCATGCTTTACTCAAATAACATGACCACATTTGTCACTTCATTGGTAAAGGATGGTGAATTAACTCTAGATTTAGAAGATGATATTCTAGTTGGGGCACCAGAAGGAGATGATTTCCACGTCGCTGGAATGGGAGGAGTNTTGATCTGTAGTGATGGTGAGATGCATCCTAAACAGTCTAGATTAGCGGAGGTGATTGGATGAGTCTGACATTGGCAGCATTGATTGCAAGCATAACGGTCTTCGTTTTGGCGATTTTCCTAGGTTTTGAATTGATATCGAAGGTTCCTGCGACCCTCCATACCCCCCTGATGTCNGGAGCCAATGCAATTTCAGGAATAACCGTCGTAGGGGCATTAATTGCCAGCAATGTGGCATTCAACAATGGTTCTCCTGGATTGGCAGCATGGTTGGGATTCGCTGCTCTTATCATGGCGACAATCAACTGCGTTGGTGGATTCATGGTCACTAACCGAATGCTGGAGATGATTGCTGGAAAGAAACGCAAGAAGGAGGTGGCCTGATTGGATATAGACCCAGTAGTATTCGATATCGGATATTTGGTNTCAGCAGCTCTATTCATCTTCGGNATCAAGAAACTCAGTAGCCCACGTACAGCACCATTGGGTAACAAACTTGGTGCAGCGGGAATGTTCCTTGCAGTACTAGTAACTCTAGTGAAGATGGTTGTAGATGGCAAGATAGAGTGGGAGTTAGTTGCTGGNGGTCTGATTATTGGTAGCGTTATCGGTGCATGGATGGCAATCAAGGTAGAAATGACTGGAATGCCGGAATTAGTTGCTCTGTTCAATGGATTTGGTGGGGCTGCAAGTGCTTTGGTTGCTTTGGCAGAGGTACTTGCTCGTGTAGGAGATGGAGATATTCCAACAGATCGTCTCAACCTTTGGGCCATATGGATTGCAATCGGACTTTCAGGTCTAGTTGGATGGATTACCTTAACCGGTTCAATTATGGCAATGTTCAAACTCAANGGAGGTTTTACAATTCCACTNACCAAGAAGTGGGTTAGATTCCCCACTTGGGGTCCTTCATGGCTGAATGCAGTTAAGGTATCGCTATTCTTTGCAAGCCTTGCCTTTGTTGTTCTATCGGTAAGGGAACCAGAGAATACCATGTGGATATGGGGATTGGTGGCCAGCAGNTGTCTATTGGGAGTTCTATTTGTTTTGCCAATCGGTGGTGCAGATATGCCTGTGGTTGTCAGCCTATTGAATTCAATGTCAGGAATTGCTGCTGCGTTCACAGGTTTCGTGATCAATAACAATGTCTTGATAATCGCAGGTTCGATGGTTGGTGCTGCAGGTCTGATTCTAACCTTTATCATGTGCAAGGCGATGAATAGGCAACTCTTGGATGTCCTCTTCAAGTCCTTTGGAGGTACGGATAAGGAACAAGTCACCCGTACTAAGGTAGGAAGTGACGCCGAAGAGGTTGCTATGATGTGNGATGGAATCGGATCGGTCATTATCGTGCCAGGATATGGAATGGCTGTTTCGCAGTGTCAGCATGCTGTCAAGGAGTTNGCAGACCTGATGGAGTCCAGCGGTGCAGAGGTGAAGTACGCTATTCACCCAGTTGCCGGAAGGATGCCAGGGCATATGAACGTCCTATTGGCTGAAGCCAATGTTCCATATGAACAATTGATTGAGATGGATGAGATTAATTCCGAATTCCCAGATTGCGACCTTGCATTAGTTATCGGAGCCAACGATACCACAAACCCTGCGGCTCGCAGTGGTGAAGGGCCTCTAGGTGGAATGCCGATTCTCGATGTCGATAAGGCACGTTCGATTGTTATCGTGAANCGCAGTCTTTCTGTGGGCTATGCAGGCGTTGACAATGACTTGTTCTATATGGATAAGACGATGATGTTGTTCGGAGATGGTAAAGCGATGATGAACGAACTCAACGCTGCTGTCAAAGAATACTGAGNAGGAAAGCGTTGAAAACGGAACTAGTAGGNCCAGCAATCACTTGGATTGGTACTGATGATGTCCAAACGCNCGCGCAAACTCGTCGTCGAAGGTGGCGAGAAATTGATTGATTTCAATATCAAGGCCTTCAAGCCTGCTCCAGAAAAGGGCATTGAAGACGCTGTAGAAGTGATGCGAAGCGGTATGATGTACAGATATCAGCCGAAGCGTTTGGAGGAGTCTCATACTTCATTGTTTGAGAAGGAGTTTGCCGAACATCTTGGCTGTGGATATGCGGTTGCTACNAATTCTTGTGGTTCGGCTATGTTCATAGCACTCAACATCGCTGGAGTAAAGCCCGGGGACAAGGTATTGTCAAACGCTTTCACATTCACTGCGGTTCCTTCAGCCATCCATCATGCACGCGCAATTCCTGTATTCGTCGAATCCACTGATGAATGGGGACTTGATGCTCAAGACCTAGAGGCCAAAGTNATCGAGTCAGGTGCCAAGGTTCTGCTCATGTCGTATATGAGGGGGCACGTTCCAAACATGGATGATGTGATGGAAGTTGTTCGCAAACATGACCTGTTCTTCATCGAGGATTGTGCCCACGCTTACATGACCTTCTGGGATGGCAAACCACTTGGAAGATTTGGCGACATCTCCTGTTTTTCCACTCAGTCCTCAAAGGNTCTGTCCTCTGGAGAAGGGGGAATACTAACCACAGATGTGCAAGAGNATGCTGGTAAGGCATTGCTCTACGCCGGTTCATATGAGAAAAGATGGAACAGACATCATAACATGGACCCGGAAATNATGGATTCTTTGCAGAATNANATACCTGGATATTCCATGCGTATGACGGAAATCGTAGCAGCAATTTTGCGCCCTCAGATTCCTCGCTTGTTCGAAATCCATAAGATTCACAGGGCCAATTATCGNTATCTTGAGCCGATATTGGACTCTCATCCAAATATTTGGGTGCCNAAGTGTCATCCTAAGGCGGAATACTTCTGCGACACCATGCAGTTCCATTTGCAGGGATTTAGCAGAGAAGATGCTGATCNTTTCATCGAATTGATGCAAATGGAGGGCTTANGTATGCAGATTTTCGGTGCAGATAGAAATGCTAGGGATTTCAGAGAGTGGCATTACCTTCAAGGTGGTGAGGACGTCAATTTGCCAAATACCGTTCAATTCATCGAATTCGCTTGTGACCTTTCTTTACAGCCGCATTTGAATCAAGGGCANATGGATATTATTGCACAGGTGATTTTCGATGTTCTNGATTATATCAACAATGGTTGAATCAACAAACCCAGCCGGTGAATAATTGTGCACTTCAAAGATGTGCATCAAGAAAAGCAAGAACCTCTTTACGCATTTCGGGAGTTTCTACGTGCCCGATATCAGAATAACGAACCATGCGCCAATTTTCGGGAGACCCCATTTGTGAGTAGATTTCAATCAAGTGTTTGTTGATTTTCTCAAGGCCGTGCGGTGGAGTCAATGGGTCGAGGTCTCCAGCCAAGGCTAAGCGAGGTCTTGGTGCAATCAATTCGTTTATTCGTGAGGTACTCCACCCTTCTTTGAGTAGATTTGGAACAAAATAATAGACACTATGCCCATTCAGGTTGTTGGTTTCAATCAATGCCTCAAAGTCACTCAAGCAACAAAGATCGATGCAGACTTTAATCCGTTCATCTAGTGCGGCACACCACCAAGCCATCGTACTACCCATCGATAACCCCATGGTTGCGATTCGTTCAGAATCCAGCTTTGGATGTTGTTCAATCAAATCAAGGACTCGAAGGTTGTCATAAACCATCATTCCCCACATGACTTGTCCATTCCACAACATTCGCTTGAATGCAGCGGCTTCATGGTCGTGATTTCTCTCGCCGAAAACAAATGTATCAATTCCGATCGTAGCGATTCCTTTTTGCGCGAGAACTCCTCCATATGGGGGGTCAAGGATTGCTGGTCTACCCGTTAATATCTCTTCCTTGCCATGTTCATAATGGCCACCATGAGCATGATTGTACAATACGACTGGGAAAGGCCCATCACCCTCAGGTAGAACTACCAAAACAGGTACACTTTCTAGGCCGCCGAAATCAAGTTTCCAACGCTGAGTATTCAATCCATGTTCCTTCTGTTCACTAATGATTGTAGCCGTAGTAGGAATTGAATCATCGGGCAAATCCCCTAGTAGAGAGATCAATTCCTTACGTGCTTCAAATTGTTTCAGTATTCGGTCTTCCATAATTTACCCCCCAACTCTTCCCACTCATCTGATTGCGGATGTGCAGCGTTGTGATAATTGGTGAATTCTCCAAAGTATAGTTCTCCTTTGATGTCAAATAAATCCAACCTAGTATAGTCGATGTCTTCGCAGAGTTTCTCTGCAACCTCAACCATGTGTTCTACATATTCAGGAGAGAATCTTTCATGCAGATGCTTGAGTTCATCTATACCTGGGAATTTAGGATTTGATTGTTCTATGCAACTACCATCAATGCGATATATCGATTGTCGATGTTCAGTAAATCGACCTACATCTATCTGAATCCATCCCACTTTGCCATGGAACACGTGGAATTTGACGTCATCAGGAAGCGCACCATCAGTTAGTAGCATACCTTCGATCATTACTCCTGCTGGCGAAATCTGTTGAGTAGCCCACTCCAGTTTCATTGCATATTTTTTCTTTAGCAGACGCGACAATTTCCTCTCCATCCAATTTCTCGATACAGTCCTCCCTCTGTGGTCTTTACCGTTCTCAATAATTTTGTACAATTCTCCAATGCTCATTTCTGAAGCGACTTCTTTGATTGGAACACCTGAATTGTTGATGAAATAGATTCCATCTCCAGACCAGTGATTAGTCTTGACAACGTATCTCTCCGGAAGTTCTTCCCATGGGATGGATACTGGTGTTTCTGTTGACCACCACAACAATTCTGGAACTTTACAAACTTCCTTTGAAAGCACGTACTCCCTTGCTTTGTACTTATCTTCAAGAGTAGTAAGCAATGGATTCCGGTCGTATAACATGCGTCGATACAATTTCTGCGAGTACAGATGTTTCTTGCTGTCATCCAATTTCAGCCAATCCAGTTTCTCTTTCTTCTGGAATGGCCACATGTTGTTCTCCGGTCTCCTCTCAAAGGCTTTGGATTTCAACGATTCCCCTCGGGCTAGTCATGAAGCAATGAGCGGCTGTATCTCATTATCAGGTGCGAACCTTCAAGGGNACCCCNCNGGTCGAGAGATATGAGGTGGACAGCATCAGGAGTCTGGTACTGAAGGCACTGCTTGTCATCGCCGCATCGATGATTTTGGTTGCACCTGTAATTGCTAACCCAGACGGTCCNCCAAATCTCAATCTTGAGCAAGATCCCACCATCGATTTTGGTTGTACTTGTCATGGTGGAGGAGTAGCTTCTGATTCGGTTATTGTCAAGATTAAGGGGGTCCCTCAGGCTTATGAAATTGGAGCGACNTACAATTTCACAATTTCACTATCTCATGATAGCAATACCGAGGGTGGTTTCCTACTTTCCGACAGAGGTAGCGGTACATTCACCGTGCTTGAAGAAGAGGGCGTAAGGGAAGCGATGGGCGATCCCGATTCAGTATCACAATCCGCATCAGGCAATGACTGGTTAGTACCTTGGACGGCCCCAGATAGCGACGTAGGAGTGATTCACTTTTCCTTAGTAGGAAACGCAGTTAATGGAGAGAATGGTGCTGATGAAGGAGATGCATGGAACATATTGACCTTCAGTATCGCTGCACCTGGAACTGCAACAGTCTCGGATGATGAATCACTTACTCTACGAACCATCTCAGTAGGAGATTATGACAACTTGTTCAAGCAAGAAGTTGATCCAGAGGCTTTGGAGGCTGAGCGTCAAGAGGAGTTGGCGCACAACTATTTTGAATATGGAAATCTGTACTACTGGACTACTCTATCGATTATCATTATCGCTGCAGTAGTTCAAGGTGAGTTCTATGAACGTCGCTTCNGAGGNGGACCTGANCATCTNGACATGAGATTGGCCGTNCCTCAGGGNATTCGTAGAGGNGTTCTATTCATCGGCTTATCTTATCTCTTCTTTTGGTCATTGAATACTGGTAAGCCATATGGTTGGCNACTTGTATTNGGTATGCTNGCATTGTGGGCTGGNTACGGTATCTTCCGAACCTATTCNCAAGCCAAGGCTCCAGTAAGAGTAGANGACATGTTNTGACCGTAGTGGTNATGACNTGAGTGCTCTTGCAACATCCATGCGTAGCGAGTTGAGTTTGTCCACTGACTCAAACCGCCCATTAACTTCGCATCTAGACGAATTAACTGGAAGGGCTGGNCTTCTGTTGTTTGCTTTGCTAACATTTTCCTTGTTTTGGATTTGGTGGGTAGACGAAATATTGTCTTATTATTTGCAGATTCTTTCACCTTGCANAGTTGAANAATGTATGTCGGTCTATGCACCTGCAGAATGGGTGGCTATTCGTTGGTTGTCAGTTCTGTTGCTCTCGACAATTTGTATCATTCCTCTGATTTGTTGGCAGATGCATTCTTTTGCTAGCCCGGGGTTGTTACCGCGTGAAAGGCGTTGGTTGCGTCGTTTCATTGGTATAGGTGGTTTCCTTGCAGTTTCTGCAGTTCTAGGGACTACACTNTTNGCTTTACCGAAATTGTACCTGTGGGCGCATACAGGAGGTAATGCTAGTGGCGTAAGTGCGGCATATGATGCGGTTGAATTNCTNCGTCTTTCACTATCNATCGCTGCNGTAGAATTNGTTTTNATCTTGGCTTTNTTGGCTTCATTGATTGCAGGAATNACCGGNCTGTTGAATGCAGCAACTCTGANTTGGTGGCGTTGGCGCCTACATGGAATCTCTCTATTACTGATATGGGCNCTGCTTCCGGCTGACTTAGTAGGNCCCAGAATGTTGNTGATGTTANTCTCAGTAATCGNCCTTGAAGTATCATTTNTNCCGTTNTCTTCTNCTCTACAAGGAGATCAGATTTTNCCTGCNGGNGATGGTATTCTTGANTCACAGGCGGCNCTTAGGAGANTNGCAATTGTNGATTGNANTTGNTCGGGAGCTTGTACTNTCACNGANCAATATGCAGGTTCTNCATGCATGGCGAANCATACTGCTCAAGCATTATGCTTGTCNGCAGAAGAGAGAGANATNTTGATTCAAGAAGCCATGATGCAGAGATGGACTGATGTGATAATTACNGGATGTGACTCAACACCATTACCAGAACATCTCAGGAAGAGNATGGATTCNTTATCGATTCAAATGCGAGGATTATCTCTTCTAGATATTGNAGCAAGTCGNCCNGNTGGAGAAATATCTTCGAAGGATTTGCAATTTGCCATGGCAGGTTTGAACGACCCTTGGNCCGANGGAGATATTGNAGGCCGTTTAGATTCAATCAGCAGNGANGGGAANTTGCATGTTGGANGNAAGATGCCTTGGGGCTTGGTCCTNGACAAGAAGGAGTATTTTGTACGNGTAGATGAACCTGAATCGTTGNGCTCAATGGCAGATGTGGAGNTTCACAATTAAATCNNNAATCCCNTAAATTACAGCATTTGAGCAGAAGCCTTCTATNGGTTGTTCTTTCACNNCNGCCTGTTATGAAGGCNCGNATCGCCCTACCAATCGCTGCCGCGTTCTTGCTTCTTGGCGTANTAGGTTGGAGNAATCCTGAATTTGTAGACTCTCTTTTTGANGAGGTTCGCGANAGTGTAAATCCTGTTGATGAAGCAAGTATTGTTNCCTTGCAGAAGNATGAGAAATGGTTGGTTGTAGTAGTTGATTTTGATGANGCNCCTGCACAGNTAGGNAGGGATGTCATTCAGGCTCAGAGGCTTCTNGATGGAGATGATGGAGCGCAAGGTTATGTCGANCAGTTGACTGCAGGNGCCAGTAGTCTAGAGATAACTTACGTCGANGAAGTTGTTCGGGCNGCCCATNNTTCTACGCATTATGGNCATGATCAGGATGGGGANAGAGATGTTGGTCTAACTGAAGGNGGNCCCGCAGTATTGGCNGCNCAGNTNGTNGAAGAGACCGCTCANAGNATTGATTGGGANGATTTTGATCTCGATGGNGATGGTTCAATCGACCGTTTGTTGATACTTCATACAGCGACTCCTCAAGAAGACGGCTCAGGTTCCAGTAATCGCATATGGAGTCACTTTGGTCCATTGATGGAACCAGTGCCNGTATCAGGCGGTTTGAAAGTTCACCACTACACTATGGCCTCGTTGAAGTCATCGAATTATCGCGGNACCATGATNCATGAGATGTTGCATCAGATTGGGGCATTGGATCTTTATGCNGTTCANGATGAAACNGTTTCTCATTCGTGGTATGGAGTTGGGGAATGGGACATAATGGCAAGTGGAAACTGGAATGGTAATGGTGCAGTTCCAGCCCTNCCTATGGCGGCATCNATGGAGTTGTTGGGTNTCGANAGACATCTTGAGATTTCAGATGATGACTGGAGTGATACATCAGGNATCTGTAGTNTNACTGGTTTNGNGTTGNTTCCAATCAGTACNGGGGGCCAGACTTACCGTATGAANTTGGCAGANGGNGAGTGGCTGTGGATGGAANANAGAGGNGCTAGNGGTTTTGATACACGTCTTCCNGGCCATGGNTTATTNGTAAGTGTGCAGAACATCAANGTNGGTGATATGGAAGGAAATGTGGTGAATCATNATCCTGACCTACCTTGGCTATATGTGGTTGAGGCAGATGCNGGTGATGAATTGAAGAGGGCTGCAGACAAGGGTTCTGAGNGCGATACATTCCAAGCAGGAGATACATTTGGTGCAAATGGAATCCCCGTTCGAGATTCACATGGAAGATTGGTACAGTGGACTGCAGAGGTGTCGAATGGCACTGANATGGGACTACGCATAGATTTGAGCAAACCCGATTGTGATTCCAATTTTGAGGTGTTACCACCTTCGGGCGCTATCAGAACTTTNCCAGGGGAGGCATTTTCATTTGAATTCAGGGGGGATGGNTGTGCACCACAGATTTCATTGATGGCATCAGATGGCAGGAATATTTCTAGCAATTCTTTCATCGCTGACTCGATTTGGTCAAAACAGGAGTTGCGATACGATGCAACTGCATCTGCTGGAAGAAGCGGTCTAATCAATGGACAGATATCATGCGGAAATAATACACCATGGGATATCGAGATCCCTTGGTCATCGCATTCAAATCGGATTCACTACACTTTGACTGAAGCAGATGTTCCAATTGATTCTATCAGTCAGGTAGAAATTGAGTTAGAAATTGAAGGAGATGACACACGCGCAGTCAATGTAGTCGTTTCTGGTCCGTTGGAACGAATCGCATCTGTTGAACCTAGGATAGAGGTTTCACAGGGCTCAACACTGATATTGAATATCGATCCGAATGGATTGATCACACCAGGAATGTTGGCGAAAGGAGAGATTATTTTTGTTGACGATTTAGGACAGACCGAGAAAGTTGAGGTAGAATTGACAGGTGAGTCCATTTCAGGTTCAGCAGATATCATCCGAGGCTTACGCAATCCTTCTACAATGTCCTTAGTCGTCTGTAGTTTGGCCGCATTATGGGTTGTACTCGGTATTGATAGGAAGAAAAAGCCACCNGTTAGAACTTCTCAGCCCACTTTCCGAAGTGTAGATGATTTCCACACTGAGAGTCTTATATCAGCGCCCCAACAAGATTCGTTCCATCCCGAGGAATACTGATTCATTCTGCAAAAGCAGGGCTGAAATCCACAATTTGTTTACTCCGGCAGCCAGTCTGGCCCTGAGGCAGGCCTCGTCCCAAGAACGTGGTTTTTGTTCGGGTGTGGATAACAACCAAGGTGCGTGAGATTCTCCTACTGGTGAATCATAAACTCTCCATCTACAACCGTATTTGAATCCAGGTCTAGCAAGAAGGCCATTCTCTAACAATGTGTCCAAAATCAGGATCTCTCCTGACATCTTCTCTCCAGTAGTCTTTGATTGCAACCAAGAGGTTTCTATGGCATCTAAACATACTCCTCCCGCTTGTTGTAGACCGAGGTTCTCAAGAGGCCACTCTTGGCAATTGATGAATTTCCCCTCGGCACTAATAGTGCTGCATTCCAAGGATTCTGCAATCTCGTTCCATGTATGTTGGTCTAATTTGGACGGGGGTAACATATTCCCAGTTGGAATTGTTCTTGTCAATTTGTATATTGTGCAATCATACTCCGGATCTACTACGACAATTTCGGCGAGTTGTCCCTGTGCCTCTACAATATCTACCCAGTTCAGTATATTTTCAAGTTCTAATGAATCTGTTGAGAGAAACCACCTAACTTGAGCAATAGGTGGTCCTTTGGATGGATGATCTGTTCGATTCCATCTTAGACCCCATGTTGATGAAGGGACATTGTGGTCGAAGTTTTCATCTCGGTATAATTGTAATATTTCTCCACCCGATCTAACTGCTTCTATTGCGACAGTCTCATGTAGGAAACGACCGTCTTCTGCCAGCATTTGTTCAATGAAGTCAGTAGATGGCAAGGCGATGTTTCGATGCCAATGGCAGTAGAGAACTTCTGTAGAACTAAGGATAATTGCTCCATTGTCTACTGTTTTTCCGAGTGCTGATTTCTGCCACAATCTGCTAGATACAGGAGCTTCTAGTCTCCAACCCTCTTCGTCTTTCTTGAGTCCAGTTTTCAACGATTCAGAACCCGGTTCTCCAATGTGGAATACAGGTCTAGAGTCTCTGGCTCTTGGCCGAAGTCTCCTTTCCCCAGGGTCTCTCATGGAACTTCGGCGACGGCATCAAACATCACCCCGCCGCACCACATCCCTGAAGTGCTGCATCAGTTGTGCACCATTCGGTGCAGGCATGGTTGAGGGCCAATTGGGAGAGTTAACGGTCGAGGAAAGAGTCCTCCTGCATTTGCTTGAGAATCGATTGCAAGAAGGGTCTTGGGATGCTGATGCCAACAATACACAGGCCGGAATTTCTAGTGCAGTTCACATACAAAGGAAGCACCTCCCTCGTACATTGAAGCGAATATTGGAATCTGAAGAGGTGCTTCAAGAAATGCGCCATGTTTCGGGTTCAAAGCAGCGCAGGAGAGTCTATGATTTGACNCAGAAAGGCAGATCTAGGGCGAATGATATCAAAGAACGTGTAATGTCTTTANTCATAACTCGGGATGGTGAAGAAGTAACTTTGGAGAGTCTCGAATCTACTGATTCAATGCTCATCACACTTTCACATATCGATTCGAATCGTTGTTGGAACGAAACACCCCTACAGGTGCCAATCTCTCAGGGGCAGGGCNATGTAGGAATAGAGGGCAAGGTAAGCGAAGCATTGGTCAAGGCTGTGTTTGAGCGAGCTTGGAGGGACGGAAGTCTTTCTGAGGCAGAAAGAGGGATCGTAGAAGAGATTGTGAATTTCTTAGGAATGAGTCCCGAAAGAGTTACTCGAATGGAACAAGATGCNCTGAACAACCTAAGTGAATCAAAGGGTCCGGACAGNGAGNGAATCTATCGTGATCTTCTAGAACAAGCGTTAGAAGATGGAGAGATAATCGAAGAGGAATTGGTTATGCTGGAGAAGTTACGAACGACTTTGGATATTGACTTGGAAATCCATGGTCGTCTTGTGGCTCAAGTGGTTGCACATGCAGAGTTGTTGGATAGTNTAGAGCCNCATTTCCATCCATATGTCGATGCTGTCAGGACTGCACTTGAGGATGGCATNATCAGTTTGGACGAAGATGCAATCTTGACAAGTCTCNGNCGCAGTTTCAATATTCCAACTGAAGTTCATGTAGCGATTGCCACTAGTATTCGGGACAACATGAAATGACAGTTACCNCTGCGAGGAGTTGAGAAGATGNTNGAAGAAGNCGATTGGGNCATTCATGATGGCCTGCAAAGGACTAGNAGACTCGTCGAAAACATGGAGCCTAGNCTTGTGGTTTTGGTTGGAGACGTAATGTTGGANCGNTATATNTACGGNTACGCAAANAACCTCAATCCACGNGCCCCTGTGCCAGTTCTNAAGGAAACGCATCGNGAGCAAGGAGCAGGTGCNGCCGCCCANGTTGCTAGAGGTTTGCATTCATTGCANATGGAAGTTGCAANTTATGGAGTNGTAGCCGCTGATGAAGCCGGNCNAGATGTCATNGANGCATTGGANGAAGTNGGGATTTCATCNGATGGAGTGGCTTTGTTGGAAGATTGGNGGACTACTGTCAAGACAAGGTTCATCGCNAGCCGAGAGAGNCTTATCGCAAATAAGCAGATGATGTTGAGACTTGATGANGAANCNNGAACAGATGTGCCNGATGAAGTGGCTGATTTANTNTGTNAACAAGCCATTGAACGCTTATCTTCGGCNAAAGCCTTGGTNATCAGTGANTANGGTAANGGAGTTGTNAATGATGAAACCGCGAAAAAATTGATTGATGCAGCCTCTNAAACTGGNATNCCAGTAGTATGNGATCCAAAATTGACGGGTTTGCACCGAACAAGGGGTGCTGATGTGGTNTTGTTNGAATCNAGAGGGTTGGAATTGATGCGCCGCAGATTGTCAAAGAGTANCCCTGAAGAGGCGGCTGAAGAGTTAGTTTCNGAATATGGTTGGGGNGCCTTAGTAGTACTTGGTGGACAGANTGGNCTTGATTTGTACAGTTCAGAGGGTGAGAATATTCATGTTGATTGTACTCTNCCTTCACCGAGTCAACAGATAGGTCTGATCGATGCAGCAGTGGTAGCNGCAATCGCGAGNAGGATTCTTTCCCTCACTGATGTGGACATGGCACATCTNATCAATGCGGCATGTGAGTGNATTTTAGAGGCNGAGGATGCGGATCATTTCGCCATTGATAGAAGNGAACTTTGCACTAGACTTGATGAGATTGCTTGGGCAATGCAGATTTCACAGAGGTAGGGCCATGTCATCTTGGCCATACGGCACAACAGCCGACATTGGAATCTGTGTATTTGCTAACAGTCCAGAGGCATTGATCGGTCAAGCAGTGGAAGGGATGCAAGGGATTCTTTTGAGCAGCGAGGGAATTGAAGCGATCAAGGATTGTCCATGGCATCATTCTACATGGACTCTGCCATCATCCAATGCTTGGGATCGAGATTTGGTAAGAATTTTGGAAGAGGTCTTGTTCCGTTGTGAAGTACATGATGAGTGGGTTGTCGAACTAAAACTATTGAAATTNCAAGAGGAGGAGAATTCACAATTGGCATGNCAGGTTGCTTGGGTCGATGCTGAAGCCATAGAGCGAGAGGTGGAGATTAAGGCTGTCACGCGTCATAATTTGCGATTCATAGAATTGGCAGAAGGTCAGGAAAGCATTTCACAATATCCTGAAGTTCCTGTANTTAGGGGCCCCGGATGGTTAGCAGACGTTGTCTTTGATATCTAGGTGGGAGGGCAAACGGTGGACGCTCGTCTCCCAGAACCAATCCCACGCACTTCCTCCATCCCGGAACCCTGAGGCACCCATGGCCCCGAGTAGGGCTGCTCCGTTCCCGGCCTGACCTGATTCCCCGGTTATGCGATTCCCGTTTCCTTCCGGATACGGTTCACGACAACCCGAGTCACTCAGGGGCGAGACATCAACGTCCATGCGTAGGAAGCTCTGGGCTCGGTTGCGCCGCCCGAAAGCGTTCAGACCACCAGTCACGATTTGTGGTACAGGGTACGTCACCACCCCTCCTATCCCATGCAATGGGGGAGGTTTGTCCCATTTCAACCCTACGTCANGNCTCCAATACTCATTCTTCGTACTTNCTGGGACAACCNACAGTAATCAATTCGGCTTCGAGAATCCACTCTCCTTGACTTTTCTTCAGTATGCCGTCTACGAGGACTGTCAACCCCTCGTCAAATGCTTGTGGTATTGCTGCTTGGGTTGCATCTATGGAAAGATAGTATTCATTTCCTTCAAGAGTAAATGTCAATGATTGTGAGTTGAATGATCCATTGCTGACTACCCCNCTAATACTAACTTCNTTTTGTTCGTGTTTGTCAGGTGATTTCATCAAATCGTCAACAGCCATAGAGGGAACAGGTTCTGAGAGAAAAAGTGTGGCAGATAGGGCAAGTAGGGCTAAGCACCCTGCTGCTAGCAGCCTACCTCTTCTAGAGAACATATTCATTCCTCCTCTTCNAATGCCAACCCTATGGCTTGGTCAAGAGATGAGAGCCCATTCAGTTTCAATTTTCTCTCTAGCCCATTTACAATATTCTTGATTACACTAGGCCCTTTGAAGACCAATGCGGAATATAATTGCACACAACTAGCACCATGAATGATTTTCTGCCAAGCATCTTCAGCGGTGGAAATCCCACCTACTCCAATAATTGGCCATTTTCCCCGACAACGTTTGTGAATATGTGAGATGATTTCTGTTGAGCGTTGTTTCAGGGGTTGTCCAGACAGCCCACCTGCTTGTTGTATGAAAGATTCAGACTTACGATTCATAGGTTGAGGGCGCTCGAGGGTGGTATTGGTTGCTATGATTCCTGCACATCCNGCGCTTCTAGCGCAATCAATGACCATATCCAGTTGTTCATTGCTGAGATCTGGGGATATTTTGACCATTACTGGTTTTCCAGAGCCACATCGTTTTTCTTCTTCAATACANGAATCCAAGAGATTTTGCAACGCGTTGCCTTCTTGTAATTCTCTTAATCCTGGAGTGTTTGGAGAGGAGACATTGATCACAAATCCGTCTACATATGGCCACAAGGTACGGAGGCTTTCACAATAATCAGAAGGTGCATTTTCATTACTGGTATTCTTTGAGCGCCCTAGATTTGCAAGTACTTTCATTCTTCGACTCTTACGTTTTGACATAGTCTTCGATAATGTAACTGCAGCAGCGGCTGAACCAGGATTATTGAAGCCCATCCTATTGATTAGAGCCTTATGAGTAGAGTTTCGAAACATTCGGGGTTTTGGATTCCCACTTTGAGCAGTTGCAGTAAAGCCACCAACTTCGATGAATCCAAATCCAAGACTTTCCCAAGCCATTACATTCTCTGCTTTTTTATCCATTCCCGCTGCTAATCCCAGAGGGTTTGTTAGATCCCATTCAAGGAATTTGCATGGAGTTTGTTTGGGCCGCCAAAGCAACTTCATCAGTAGTCTCATCGGGGGCAATGCTTGTGCCATCTTTAGTGCAAACATTCCCCGGGAATGCGCCTTTTCAGAATCTTGCAAGGCGATAGCCGGCCTTGCGAGTATATTCCAGAACACCCCCATCGTAAGAGGCGCTCAGCCGCCACCCTTCAAGCGTTGCGCTTCATCGGCAGGCCATGCTCCCCTCTCTCGGTGAATTCACCAGACGGTTATTGCGAAATGAAGGAGTATTGTTGTTGGTTCCCCCAAAATTTGCTGAACGCTGCGAGGATTTACCTAGATTGGTGGCAGAATATATCCCATCTAGGTTACATCTTCCCGAAATTGAGGTTCATGATGAATTTCATGTTCTGATGAAATTAGGTGACGAAGAGATTGGCAGATTATCAGGTAGTGAACCAAATCTCGGTTCTGTGTGGGTAATAGGACATATATCTGAATTGATTGATGAGATGTTGGAACTTTCATCTGCTTTCCTTGCAGCAGGATATCCAGGGTGTCGAGATTGTTTAGGCCCTGCTACCAGTGAACCTTGGGACGAAGAAGAGCATCGGGAGAATGTGGCGCGGGGTAATTGACAAGGTACGATTTTCCTCAGGTACTAGTATAGTACCTGTAGAATTTCACGTCGTGTGAGGGATTAAGTAGCGTGGCGGCGGGGAGGGGAAATCATGGTCGCCGTAATTGTCGCTGAGAAGCCAAGTGTCGCTCAAGATTTGGCTCGCGTTCTTGGAGCCAGTGGTACTCATCCAACACACATTGAAGGAAATGGTGTATTGGTGACCTGGGCGGTAGGTCATCTGTTGGAATTGATGGAACCCGAATCTTATGACAAATCATTCAAGACATGGAAGATGGAACACTTACCTATTATTCCTGAAAAATTCAAGACCAAGCCAAAGGGGAAGAGGAACGATGCAGAACATCTCAAGGCGGTTGTTTCTCTGATAAATAGAAGCGATGTAACCGAATTGGTCAATGCTTGTGATGCAGCAAGGGAAGGGGAATTGATATTCCGCAGAATCCAAGATCATTCGGAAAGCAGTCTACCTGTTTCAAGAATGTGGATGCGTTCTATGACAGATTCAGCAATATGCAAAGCATGGGATGAACGTGCCCCTTCTGAACAGTATGATAGTTTAGCAGATGCTGCTCGCAGTAGAGCAGAAGCTGATTGGTTGATTGGGATGAATGGCTCAAGAGCAGCCACTCTACGATTGAGGAGTCGTGGGCAGAAAGGCTCGATTAGTCTTGGTCGTGTTCAGACGCCAACTTTGGCGATGCTGGTTGATAAGGAGTTGGAAGTACTATCTCATGAGCCATCTCCTTATTGGGAATTAGAAGTTGGTTTAAGCCAGAATGATGCGTTTTGGTCTGCAAAATGGAGAAGGAATGGAAAAGGCGAGATACCCCGCACTCACATTGTTGAAGAGGATGAATTAGAGAACCTATCAGAGGAGTTGAAGAAAGGCGAAATCGAGGTATTCATGACTAAGAAAGAGAGAGTAGAGAAGTCACCTTTGAATTTTGACTTAACTACTCTACAGAAGGTCGCTAATCAATTATGGAATATGTCTGCTAGAGAAACTCTCGACCACGCTCAGCAATTGTATGAGCGGTTCAAGTTGACTACTTACCCTAGAACTGAATCACAACACTTGCCTCAAGATATGAGAAAAGAGATAGATCAGATCATTATCAAGTTACAGTCTCAAGCAAGATGGTCAGAACACGCTAAGAGGCTTGAGTCTGGTACTTTGGAACATGTAGATAGAAATTTACAGGATGCAAAGGTCTCAGATCATCATGCAATTATTCCTACTGGAAAAGTTCCCCCATCGGAAGTTTCTGGAAGAACTATGCAGGTTTACGAATTGATAGTCTCTAGGTTTCTCGCTTCTTTTCATCCTAATGCTAAATGGCAAGATGAGAAGCGTAAGGCCAGTCTTGGTGATGGTGCACTGATGGCAGAAGCCAACATGCTATTGGAAGAAGGTTGGAGGCAGGTCATTACCAAGTCAAACAAAATGCCCGATGGCTGGGGAGAAGTGGCGCCTCAAGCGATGAGCAATGTTGATTCAGTCATGGCTGAATCAGGCATGACTAAGCCAAAGACACGCCTCAAGGACGCAGGATTATTGTCCCGCATGGAAAATGCTGGACGTGATGTTGACGATGATAAACTGAAGGAGGCATTGAANGGCAAGGGTCTAGGGACTCCNGCGACACGTGCAGAGACNATTGAGAAANTAATTNCNAAGGGATTGGCTCAGCGCCTCAAAGGTGGCTCATTGAGGGCNACNCCAGAGGGNATTCGTCTNGTTGATGTTCTNCGTNGAATACCNGTNGATTGGATTGCCTCACCTGAATTGACTGGNGAGATGGAATCTCANTTGCGTAGAGTAGAGGAAGGCGATGAGGGNAGCGAATCGTACATGCAAGAGGTNGAGTCCAAAGTTGAGNANTTAGTAGAGCGATTTAGTTCATTCACCAAGGAGGAATTATTCGCTTCTGAAGAGCCGGTAGGTAATTGTCCAAGTTGCAAATCTCCAGTGGTTGAATTGGACCAGAGATATGCTTGTAGTTCTGATGATTGTGATGCCGTGTTNTGGAAACGCTCTATGGGCAGGTATTTCGATCGAAATACAATTTCGCGAATTCTTAGAGATGGTAGCATCGATGAATTGCATGGATTTGTACGTCGTTCAGATGCTGAAACTTATACTACAGGAGTGAGTTTATCTGAAGATGGTACTTTGAGTTTTCAAGATCGTCCAGAACGAGAATTGAACGCTGGCAATTCAGTAGAATTGTGTGCTTGTAGTATCTGTGAAGATGGTTCAATTTTCGCAGATGATGAAAATTTTTCCTGNAGCANTACAGATTGTAGCCTTGCCCAAGGGCGACGAGTCATGGGGCGCAGGAGGTTGTCAGATGATGAATTGATTATTTTGATCAAGAATAGTAAGACACCAGTATTTGATGATTTCATTTCTAAGCGCGGAGCACCGTTCAGTGCTTGCCTCTTCCTCGAAGAACGCAGTCGTGGAGGTAAGAAAAGAATAGTTGCATCNTTCGAATTTGCGGCTGCNGAATTACCTGAATACGANGTNGATTCAACACCTCTTATCGATGANGGTAAGGGNCTGAAAGTNGTNGAGACTCCTACGCATTTTGAAGTNCAGAGCGATGGNGTCAAGGAATACGAAGTTCCTCGNACTATCAAGGACCGAGAGATAATCAGAGANGAAGGAAAGGAACTGATTGAAAAGGGCCAAGTNGGNCCATTGGAGAACTTTATNTCGGCCAANGGTAAACCATTCAAGGCAACATTGTATCTNGATGCTCGTAAGCAGGTGAAGTTCAGATTTGAAAAGCGTTCTCGCAAGAGANCACCCAAGAAGAAATGATTCCCTTCAGTATCNCTTCAGCACAATGATATTCAATGATGGTGATAGCCCAACGTATGTGGAAGGCGTTCGGGAGCANTGGGATGTAGTCATCGTAGGNGCTGGTCCAGTAGGCGGGTATGCTGCCCGCAGGTTACGTGAAAAGGGACTCAGTGTGCTAATGCTAGAAGAACATCTGGAAGTAGGAAAACCGTTCCAATGTGCAGGATTAGTAAATCCCGGGGCCATGCTGAAAGTAGGACTAGAAGATACGATTTTGACACAAGTTCACGGAGCGAGGATGTACAGCCCTTCGGGGATTGAAGTTAGAATTGGCAGGCCAGAAGTAGTCCGTACTCACGTTGTTTGTCGTAAGTTGTTCGACGAGGGAGTTGTACGTCAAGCAATGCAAAAAGGAGCGGTCCTATGGTTGGATAGCAGGCCATTATCNCTTGAGATTGAAGAAAATGGAGTAACATTGTCTGTCAAGCGAGGAGATGAAGAGTTGGAGGTNAAAGCCTCACTTCTCATCGGTGCTGATGGAGCTCATAGTTGGGTGAGACGTACCTTGAGAATGGGTCGTCCAAAGGAGATGATGGTTGGATATCAAATTGAAGTGAGTGGCTATATTGGTGAACAAGGAAAGTTGGATATGTTTACTGGCATTGATGTGGCTCCCGGATTGTTTGCTTGGGCTATACCAAATGGCGATACTCATCGCATAGGTGTTTGGTCAAGAGCAGAGGATTTAGATGGACGTAGNTGCGAGCAATTATTGGACCATTTGATGAAGAGGTCAAGATGGGCAGAAAGGTTCGCTGATTGCCGAGAAAGCGCGCGTTTTTGTGGCCCAATCCCATGCGGATTATTNCGTCGTCCGTGGCGAGATAGAACTTTGNTGATTGGAGATGCAGCNGGCCTCTCAAAGCCTACAACTGGTGGCGGAATAGGACCTGGATTTGAGGCGATTGATTTGGTTATTGATGATCTAGCAAAGGCCGTAAATCGGGATAGATTATCGTCCAAGGATTTGAAGAAGGTTTGCAAGCCTTGGAATGGAATGCGTAAGAAACAGGATAGAGCGCGTGCATTGCGAGATTTATTCGTTACATCATGCGATGATGAAGAATTGGATCTGCATTTCGAAATATTCTCAAAACCTGAAGTAATTCAACTCATCAACAAAGAGGGAGATATCGAACGCCCAGTTCCACTTGGACTATCGTTGCTGCGTAAAGTGCCGGAATTCCGCGGCCTTGCTCTCAAGGCCGGTCTAGAGTTGTTGAAGACAAGGTGATTGTTATCGATTACAAGGTGGTTGCTCGCAGTGAGGTCAGACACCCCCCCTTTGAGTCCTCTCTGATGATTCCTGAACGCTTGCCTACGATTAGATTAGAGCAGGTCTTGGGAGAAGCTGAAGAGGAAGAAGAGGCCAAGTTGATTGCAGAGCAACAATTGCCAGGATTCAGAATTGGTGAGGTCAATAGTTGGTTTATTGAACGCCGATTGAGTATTGAGGGGCCGGATGGAAAGGAAGAATTCAACTCTGAAGCTAAGGTTAGAATGGAAACCAGAAAGGCGCCATTGGTGGTGGAAAGACAAAGAACTGGATGGTATCTAAGTCCCAATCCAATACACAGGTACGCCAGATGGTTCTTGATAATGGCCGTTATAGTTCTTCTAACTGGCCTATTGATGCAAACCTTGGAGCCGATGTTGATGGCCACAGGAATCTTACCTGAAGCAGTACTTGGAGGTGTTAGATTTGGTTTGTTGGATTATCCATTTATGGTGGTCATCATTTTGCCATTGATGATTGTTCCATACGTGATGCGGTTAATCGCAAATGTGAGGGATCTCAAACGTCAGCGAGAATTCCTAAGCAGTGATACTCCTTCTCCGGATATTTTGTTCCTTGGTCCTGTCGTGGCTGATGCAGAACTAGAGTGCAAAATAACCTTTGAAAATCCTCACGAAGGTTGGACTTCACTGAAGGTATGGTGGCAGGTTGGGGCCTTGCCACCTATACGTGAAACCGTGATGGAGATATTATCCAAGGAGGAAGAGGCACAACCACCTCCTGGCTTCTCAACTCCTCTTCCACATTATTGGGAGCAGGGATTATCAGATGGCGGAGGTTTTGGAGAAGACACTCCTTTAATGGAATTCGATGCACCAGGGGGCTTGTTTCTACGACCTTTGCGGATGATGGAATGGGGAGGTATGCAGGAATTACCAGTCGAAGGTGGCAAGGTGAAATTGCAACCTCCTAAGCCGGATTGGCCAGGTACCTATTATGGAACTCTATTATCGGTTCATTGGGAGATGGTTATTCGCATCGATAGAGAGAATCATGGTCCATTGTATTGGGTGCATCCTCTCAAGGTTGCTCATGGAATGGAATCGGTCAAGGTCTTGAAGCCGCATATCAATGACGGTAGAATAGAGGATAGTATGCCGAAGGATGAGTCACGCCCCGTAGCAGCGTGAGGTTCATCTTCTCATTCATGTTCGCAGTTGCATGCGTCCTCTATCCGCTTTGGTGTTAGTAGTGCTTCTACTTCTTGTTCCCCTCGCCGGGTGTATTGGTTCTGATGAGGTCAAAGAGGTNGTTGTGGCAGAGGAGGAAGATGAGGAAGAGGCCNAACAGATCGAATTGAATGTGAGTGTTGATTCAGAAAAATATTCTATCGAACTTGAGGAAGCGCTTGTCATAGAGGGAGAGATTTCCGGTTGGCAATTAGGTCTTGAGGTTTCGATGGATTTGTTGGATACTCGGAGAAACTACCTATCTGTGGATGCGCCAGAATTTACATTCAGGGTAGATGATGACGGCGGAATGCGCATCTATCTGGGATTTGCTGCACCTGGTAATTGGACATTCATTCCAAGGATATCTGTGGATGGACATGACTCGATATATCTTCCAATGTTGAATATCGAAGTAATTGCTCCNGAAGAGGACCATGCAGCCATATTGATTCAATCGATGTATGAGNTCCAGTCAGGTGAGGAGTTCACAATGTATGGAAGTATTTCGCACGATAATTTGGAGTTTTGTTATGTTGAGGTGATTCTATTCGATGGAGCAGTACGATTAGCCGCAGACTTGAATGATGTGACAGGATCTTTTGAGATATTCTTTGGGATGCTTGAAGAAAGCATCACTGGATTGTTAGAAGCAACTTGTGGCGAATGGAATCCAGTGTCNAACAATCGTTCTTTCTTGCTCAATGTGTTGGGAAATGCAGATGACATGGACGGTGATGGAATAGAAGATGAATTCGATTCCTGCCCTGATGGCTGGGGAGAAGAGGACGGCTGGAGTTCATCACCGGATACAGATATCGATTCAGACGGATGTCATGATGGTTGGGAAGATTTGGATGATGATGGAGATGGGATTAATGATGGCGTTGACCGTTGTCCATCATCTCCCGGTTGGACGAGTAGTATAGAATTCGATCATGATGAAGATGGTTGTAGGGATTCAGATGAAGATGANGATGATGATGATGATGGAGTATTGGATGAGTTAGACTCTTGCCCGCGAGGTGCGACCAAGTGGGGCAGTGGTTTTGCTTCAGATTGGGATTCAGATGGTTGTAGAGATGCTGATGAAGATGATGACGATGATTCTGATGGCCTTGCTGACATTTCCGATTCTTGCGCCAANGGGGCTGTTTCTTGGACTAGAGANGAACAGAGCGATTGGGACTCCGATGGCTGTCGAGATAGTGATGAAGATATTGATGATGATGCAGATGGCGTGAATGATGTCAACGCTACTGGGGTTCCATTGGACCTTTGCCCATTCACTGAGATGAATCGTACTGATGTTGATGAAAACGGCTGTGCAGGAAATCAAAGAGATAGCGATTCTGATGGCATTCTAGACGATGAAGATCTTTGCCCAGGCACGCCTCTGGGTAATCCGGTTAGTGAGGTGGGTTGTTCAGATTTGGATGGAGATGGAGTCTTCTCGAATGTCGATCAATGTCCAGACACACCCTCTCGCTGGACTCCAGATAGTTATGGATGTACTGTGAATCAATTACCGGTCGCTTGGAATAGTGGCCCTTATGGAAGTGGTCGGATGGACATAGTATCCACATTCTCTTTTCCTACCCTTTCTGGGAATAATTGGAACTTTGCAAACGAGTGGACAGGTAATGACACCTATCTGTTTCTTTTCAAGTATACAGACAGTAATGGTAACAGCAATTCTGGAACATGGGGATATAACCCTGGTACATTGATTAGGGCACTTCCTGATAATGTGCATTTGTTCTATGGTTCATTTGATTCAACTTATCATAACGATATAGTGTCTCGCAAAGCCGATGTAGAGAGTCGTCTTACTACTGCCGAAGAAGAGAAATGGATGCCGAGAATCCATTTTATCGATCAGCGAGCCAATTCCTTGAATGGTGGAATTGCTGNCTTAATTCAGAACTGGGGNACCTTCTACTACGGAATAGATCGGTTTCAGCAGTCTAGAGAAATTGGTAGTCTACACGATTGGAGCCAAGGCGCTTCCTGTTGTACAAACCCCAAACACATTGCTTTGGAACCCCATACTTGGAATACAGACTATGATTACTACATTAGAACTACAGACCCTGGAATAACCAAGGTTGAAATTTTTGATGAGCAATGGCACAATGGTGGCTGGCAATCTGGATACAATTCCTATTCTAATGGTAGTTTCCCAGATGCAGCGAGTATGTCTGCATTCGACACCATGGAGGTCTATGCCTATCACGCATGTGAAGAGAATAGGATGAGGCATTCCTCTGGTGGTTGNCACGAGTGGGATTACCTGCACTACCTACACATATGCGATGNTGATAATTCGTCGGTATGCAATACTGAATTTGTTCGCTACATTACCACCTATGGNCGAGAAGGTCAATGGTTAACTGACATTACTCCATTCCTTTGGATGGTGCAAGATGGAGGTGANAGGCGNTTCAAGTTTAGTGGTGCAAATAAGATGGGTGTAGTGATTACAGTTTTACTTTCCAATTGGGGAGAGAATGATCAANCCTTTGCTGCCGAATACGCGTTTTCTGGCGGACAATTCAAGGGCGAGTACAATAATCAGAGTCAACACAAGCGCCAACATTTGTTCACTATTCCGGAGGGTACGGATAGGGTTGAAATTGTTGCAACGATAACCGGCCATGGTTTCAATTCTGATGCCGCAAATTGTTCAGAATTCTGTAACCATGAGCACCACTATAGCATGAACGGATTCACTGCGATGGAAGACCATGCGATAGCTGGGACAGCACAAGGTTGTCAGAACCTCATCGGTCNGGGAGTAATCGCNAATCAGTTTGGGTCTTGGCCCTATGGTCGTGCGGGTTGGTGTGCTGGCCAAGATGTAAAGCAATGGAGGTATGACATTACTTCGTGGTTGGTGGAAGGAGAGAATAATCTCTCGTATCGAGGNCTTTACCAAGGCCAAGAATATGTTCCGCAGTCTGATACCGGGGGTGATCGAAAGATCATTGCAGCGATTTGGTTAGTATATTACAATGAGACTGGAGCGGCAATTGGAACAAATTCAGTTGAACAATCTATGCAACCACNCCCCTCCATTTTTGACCTTAGTTGCGATCCTGTTCACAATAGTGCATGTCAAGGACATTTGATTGAGCCACCTCTCAACACTTTCACAACTGCAAATCCTAAGCCTTACGCTTATCATTAAGTAAGCACAGGAGGAGGGCACGGGAGTTCACGTTCTGTTGTCTCATCNACATTTAGAGTCCTATAGCGGCTATCTCTGCTCGCAGGAATCATACCGGCTCGTTTGATTGTCCATTTCAATTCCTCTTCGCTAGCAGCAAGTTTGCTAGTTCCTGATGCTGAAACTACATTTTCCTCCATCATTGTTGAACCGATGTCATCTGCACCACCAAATAGGGCCATTTGAGCAACTTCCATTCCCATTGTAGGCCATGATGCCTGAATATGCTGGAAGTTNTCCAAGAACAATCTAGAGACCGCGACATGCCNAAGATATTCGATTGNGCCAGCACCCAGTAGGAACTTGTTTCTCCCAGCATCTCTCTTGCCGTAAGAATTGTTTTCCAATTGTACAGGCCACGCGATGAATGATGTGAAACCGTTATTCCACTGAGAAATAGAGTGGTCCTGCGAGTCTCTGACAAATTGTAGATGTTCAATTCTCTGTTCTATACTCTCGCCGAATCCGAACACATTGGTTGCACTAGTAGTNAGGCCCAAGGACTGCGCTTCCTGCATTATTCTCATCCATTCTCGGTGTCCGTGTTTCTTTGGAGATACGTTCATCCGAATATCATCCACGAGCATTTCGGCACCNCCTCCAGGTANTCCATCAAGCCCTGCTTCTTGCAACCCCTTCAGTACCTCAAATGTACTCATTCCACAGACCTGCGAAATACCATCAATCTCTATTGGGGAGAAACAATCCAACAGGATANGTGGGTGTTTTTTCTTGATTTTGCTCAACAATTTGCAATACCAATCAAAAGGTAACTCTGGATTTACACCNCCTTGCATNAATATCCTGACGCCACCTAATTCTTCNAGTTCAGAGATACGCTGACTNATCTCCTCAAAGCTCTGAGTATATGTTTCATCATGACCTGGTGGTCTGTAAAAAGAGCAGAATTGGCAGTTGATNGTGCAGATGTTTGTGTAGTTGATATTCCTGTCAATCAAGTATGTGACCTTGTTCCCTGGATTCATTTTTTGACGTCTTAGAAAGGCAGCCTTTCGCAGGGCATGGAACTCAGCATCTCGATACAAAATCGCAGCATCTTCACTACTCAAACGATATTCAGCCGCGTTGTCTAATGACCATTTAGACTGATGACTTAGAATGTCCTGCCATAATTGCAAATAAACACCTCATTTAGACGTTCCAATGATGCTTTCAAGTTCTTCGATTTCTTTAGGACAATCNGCACTCAGAATAACCGGCCCTTTAGATGAGACCAAAACATCATCTTCGATTCNTATTCCAATGCCTGCCCACCTTTCTGGAACCTCAACATCCTCTCTCCAAGCAGCGAAATACAATCCCGGCTCAACAGTTAGGACCATTCCTTCTTCGAGAAGTCTGGNCTCTCCATCGGGCCGATAGACTCCCACATCGTGTACATCCATGCCAATCCAATGTCCAGTGTTATGCATGTACCATTTGCCGAGATCTCCTCCTGCTGAAAGTGCATCTTCCAGACTTTGTTCGCTGATTCCTAGGTCTATCAGTCCTTGAGCTAGATGTCTTCGAGCCGCATGATGTGGCGCATCATATGGTGCCCCTACAATACATGCATCAATAGCCGCCTTCTGGGCATCGAGTACCACTTGATAGATCTCTTTCTGGGCTTCAGTNAATCGTCCACCTATCGGCCATGAACGGGTAATATCAGCAGCATATCCACAGTATTCAGAACCAGCGTCGATCAATACCACTTCCTCTTTTCGACAAGCCTTGTCGTTTGCATGGTAGTGGAGGATAGTTGCGTTATCTCCACAACCAACAATACTGGGGTAAGCCCAAGTTTGTCCATTCCATTGGAAGAATCCTTCGATTATTGCCTGCAATTGCCATTCTCCTATACCATCTCCTGCTTTTTCCATCGCTTCGATATGTGCTTGAGCACTTACTTTACAAGCATACTTCATCATTTCAATTTCCGCTGGTGATTTTCGAAGTCTAAGTTCGGCAATTCTAGCGCTTGGGTCTTCGATNGCAATAGGCCCTTCACCAGACAATTGTCTTGCCCNACCCTTGCTTTCCAAGGCTTGCATGACTAGTTTGTCCACCTTCTTATCGAGACCTGTTTTTATGAAAACTCTCGTGCAAGATGAAAGCATCTCNCACAGAACAGAATCGAGGTTCTCTATGCTATGTGCCTTGTCGATTGGCCATGATTTCTCGGCGCCATCCAAGCCAGGCCTTCTCCCTTCCCAAATCTCTTTCACAACATCATTTGGTTGGACAAACAATTCAACTGACCATTCTCCATCCACTTTACGACAGGCCAGCAGACTATGTTCTTCATGCCACCCACATAGATACAATAGATTGCTGCTATTTCGATATGGATATCGAACGTCATTGCTNCGAACNGATTCGGGATTGCCTACAACTAGTAGCAAATCTTCGTCTTNAAGACCTCCAAGGAGCCTTTGTTGACGNCTTCGATACTCGCTATCAGAGATACTAGGGCCCTCTTCAGCGGCCAGCGCCTCTGCTCTGAACATGGTTGCCCGAAGCGTTTGGGGTTCTTCAAGCGTTGTCAAACCACTCNCTATCGGTCTCAGACTTCTTGATACCTTTCTGTTCCTTCCAAGACGGTATTTCTTCCACCTTTGCTTCACTCTTTTTACTATTGATTTGGTTGTTTATGACCCAGGCTCCCGCACACAATAATGAGANGANCAAAATGAGTGGAAGCCACATTGGAGTGGAGTCATCATTTTTCTTAGACAAGGGGTCAAAACTAGAATCGGCTAGAACTAATTGCATGCTTATCATGGCTTGACTATCATCATCATCGACTAAGACAAATGTCAGGTTGTGCATCTTTGTAATCTGTTCTTTGTCAAGAGTCATGATGGCTGTAGTTCCGAGTTCTTCACCATCCAAATACCATGTTCGGGTTAGTCCCGTAGTGTACAATTCATCGTCGAAGCAACCACTACTGTCGAATGACCATGTTTCCCTATCCGGCAGACGAACCACTTCGCCGTCTTCAAGGACCACCGAATCGAGTTTTATATCCAATATTGGTTGGCGATTATGTATGGTTACAACATGACTGGTTGAGTTCATTTTTCCACCAATATCAACTATTGTCAGATGAACTACATATGTGCCGCTTAAGTTAGTGTCCAATCGTAAGATGCTTCCTTCCTGCCATTCCCACTCGTGTGGTATGCGTGTTTGTCCGGCGTGGGTAATCGTCCAGACATACTGCAAGTGCTGCCACCCCCATCCNGGATCAATCGAACCACTACCATCGATTAGCACATCTTCAGTTTCATTTGCAGATGAAGGGCCAATTAACGAAGCAATGGGCGCATCCCTATTCATAGAGACTCGAAACCACATGGGCTGTCCTTTGTTTACTGCTGCGTCGTAGGGAATGACGCAACCAATCCAAATTCCATCTTGCCATTCATCAATGTCAACATTAGAAACATTCAATGTGGCAGAAAAGGTTCCATCTTGATTCCATTCATTTACTACGGCATTCATAGCACCACTCTCGGGTAATGCTCCAGTACTGTTCCAATCTTGCCATAGAGGGCAATCATTCTGTACGCACAAGTACACTTCTAGGAATAACCCTAGTTCGTATCCTGCGTCGTCGCTAATCAATCCTTTGAGTTCCAATAATTCATCATCAACCGAATGGACAGTGGGAGTGTGCACGACCCCCACAGGGGGTAGGCTTCCGTCGCTTTCCTCAGTGAATAGCGTGGTGAATGCGCGCGCACTACTACCATCTTCTGCAAGTGCTAGGAATTCTACGAGGCATAAGCAAGATGTGGAACCTCGCGTATCAATCTTGATTGTCCAGTTCCAACTATCTTCTGCAACCTTGCTGAATGAAGTATANTGTCCCTGTGTATGATTTACCAAAACACCGGAATCCATGATTGTCTTTTCAGATCTTGAATCAAACATTTGCCAGGTCATCGAAAGTGGGGCGACAGTTGTGTATCCTGATAGCGACACATTCTCCTCAAACAAACTGCCAGCAGGAGTAACAATGTGAAGCCAATCCTGTAGTTCAGCATCACTCATCGCCATTTGNGAAGATGCATTGTAGACGTCAGTATTGGATGCAGAAAATGTGGGGCAAAGAAGAGCGCCGAAAAGAACCAGNGTCAAACCAATGCTCCTAGTCTGCATGCGCATCACTACTACATGGAACGCTGGTTGTGATATGAACACTATCTTGTAATGAATCAATCCAAATCGTTACAACTCTGTCCTTGTCCTGGGAAACTGGTGCGATCATTCGGGTTGGTATTCCAATAATATTCACAATAGTTGTTTTTACCGTCGCCATCGAAATCTGCCAATTTGTCCACGGGGTCATAAGGATTGAATTCAAAGTAGTATTCCCAACCAGTTGCCATTCCATCACCATCATGATCTTGATGATAGACTTCGGGCCCATCTTCCCATGAGTCCCCGTCGGTATCGTTCGATATTGGGTTGGTACCATTCTGTAATTCNTCAAAATTGGTATAATTCTCAAGGTTGTCGTAGAATTTTGCACCATCCGGTGTATTCGGATCAATGTGGCAATTAGAGCCAGTAGGGTTGTCCCAATCAGGACAATATCGATTATACAGTCCCGTACGATTCAAGCCATCGTTATCANCATCTTCTTCTCCATCATTTATACCGTCAAAGTCACTATCTGCTAGNGAAGGATCCATCAGGCCTCTTGCGCCATAGGCGGAGAGTGTGGAATTATCTACCAATCCCTCTTCTAGAGCCATCTGCGAGTATTTGACTTCCCATCCATCTGGCAGGTTGTCATGGTCAGAGTCATCATCGATTGGGTTAGTATTCCAGCGNTCAGGTGCTTCGGCACTATTGGACAATGTATCATTGTCAATGTCGAAGGTATCGTCCTTCAGACTACCAGCAGAAGGGTCAAGNGCCCAGCGACCTTTACACGAACATTTCGGATTGTCGGGAATCGCGAANCCTGAGAGGTTCATCTCTTCAGTTCCATATTTCTTTTCAAGAATGAATCCCATATTCTTGTTCTGATAGAGGTATCCACCTGCTTCAAGTCCACATTGTGACATCGAGTTACAATTTGGTGGCAGCCATGGTTCTGCAACCACCCAAAGGCTATGGGAATTGGTATTGTCCTCTAATGATAGAATCTGCATTTCCCAACCATCCAACATNCCGTCTCCGTCGGTATCATTTACCAGAGGATTCGTTCTATCTTGCCAATCTCGAGGTACAAAGAGTGTCTCAGAACCATCTTTCAATCCATCGTCATCAGTGTCCGAATTGTTGGCATGGGTGATGTATGTGTCTTGTCCTTCAATCACTTCTTCTTCATCGTTCAGTCCATCATTGTCAGTATCGAATGTACAAGGACTGGTGAAGTAAGATTCACCTTCCCANTCAAAGCCATTCACAGCTTCNNCGTAATCACCAAGTCCGTCACCATCGGTATCTGGGTTAGTAGCATTGCCACCGCGCTCACAAATCTCTGAGAACTCTCTGAAATCAGACAGACCATCTTCATCAGAGTCCCACTTACCAGGATTGCTGACTACGTGCACTGTATTGGTTCCCTTGTTAACTACTAAGATGTCCCAACCCATTACTTCTATTCCGTCTAATAACCCATCACCATCGGTATCACTGACTAGTGGATTNGTTGAACGACCACCGGTATAGATCATNTCTCTCGCATTGTATTCCATGATGTTAGTGAATTGCTCGTGTTCTTCAACCACNGTCATCAACAATTTTGTTCTGGAAGTGAAGCGGTGATTGATAGTGACATTTTCTCCCATCTCGTATACGTATCCATTAACAGGGGATGGCAAAGGAACCTGCTGTGTTATTCCACCAGGCAAGGTTATCTGAACAGTCATGACTGTTTCATTGGCTTTGACGTAGTCTCCAATCTCAAAGTGAATCACTTTGACAGTTGCACTATTTTCCAACTCCTCGTAATAGACTCCACCATCACCATCGGCATCCCAGCCATCTCGATCAGGGTCTTCGTCAGCATTGCTTCCATCTCTTGGGTGCAGGCCATTCTCTGCCTCCCAACCATCTGGCATTTCATCACCATCTGTATCTTTGAGCCAAGGGCTGGTGTAATTGTCTGCACCGAATGTATCAGCAACCTTGTACTCCATTAGGTTAGACAATTCATCTTCGTCCCAATCTCCATATGAATCTGTTCTGTTAGCGGGGTTCAATACGTGGCCGGGGTCAGCCCCCATTCCTGCCAAAGGATGTTCAGACAAATCACCGTAACAGTGTTCGAAACCATCCGGCATGCCATCGCCATCTGTGTCCCAATCACTCGGTCCATTCATCATGCCGTCCTCATCCATATCTTGGAGGAACCATGAGAGCTCATCTTCACCACTGGCAGCATGGAAGGGGGGGAATTTGTATATTGGAGTCAATAGCGAATCTCCACAATGCATGGTCAGTTTGACCTTGCCATTTGCATTCTTGTTGAACCCTACTTCAACAGTGTCGGAGAGAAGATCTCCGTCGCTATCTTGCGAATTTGGATTTGTACCCCATCTTTCTTCTTCGTAATTCAGCAGTCCATCGGAATCAGTGTCGTCGATTGCATCACAACTAACGTAGCCATTGACATGCATGTCATCAAAACTCTCGGCGCGACCATCTACGTCTTCAAAACGCGGAATGATGACCTGAAGGCGCGTTGCATCATCGGTAATCATCGAACAGTTCCAGTTTCCATCAAGTGGATCAAACATTGTAATATTCTCGCCATTCCAGTTCTTAGTGGTGGTGTGGCTCGCTTCCCATCGATCATTCAATCCATCGTCATCTGTATCAGGCTTGCGCGGATCGGTCCCTAGTGCAGCCTCTTCAGTATTTGTCAATCCGTCCTTATCAGGGTCTCCACGTGGCCCATCATCTACATCAGGCCACGGGTCTCCTTCACTAACATCTGCCTCACTATCAGGAGTGGTTTCGGCATTGTCAGGGTCTTCATCATCACCTTCACCATCATCTAGTGGATTCAATCCATGAGCTAATTCCCATCCATCTTCAAGTCCATCTCCATCTGTATCCTTTTTCGTGGGATCAGTTCCATATGTACTCAACTCCATGGAATCTGCTAATCCATCTCCATCATTGTCCTCATATTTCGATATCGCTTTGTCACCGGGATCAAGAGAATCTTGACCTTGATTCTCAAAACTGTTTTCGTTCTGCATATATCCGCTGACGCCAACGAAAATGGCTCCGAACATCATTGTTGACAATATGGCTGCGTAGGCCATCTGGTTGTGAGATAGGCTCATCTTCATTCCTCCATCATGACGTAGTCATGAAACAGTGTTTCCCCCGAGTCCCGTTCCATCAATAAACCCTGTGGGTGTATGGGCGCAATGGATTTGCTTGCAGTACAACGTATTTCTACAATCCGAGGGGTTTCATGCTAATTCGTGCCTTGAGCGCAGTTCAACTATGTGAATACCATTTACTAATTTCCATTTACAGCGAGGGTGGCGCCCGTAAGCGCGTTGCCAACAACCCATCAATCTACCACACATCAGGGCAGGATGAAACAGATTTTGGAAGTGAATTTCTATGCCTCCATGCGAATCGAGTTCACTGATGGACTCCATCTCTCCAAGGCCCATCATGCTGAAGAATCTCTTTATGATGCCGCGCCAATGCTCCAATTCAGCGACCATGATATGTTCTCCTTGTTCATAGAACGTTTTTTGTTCAGAACGGGCCATCAGATTCCACATCCTTGACATGTCTTCATCGAGTTCCTCAAATTGATACAGTCCATCGTCAAATTTCACTGTAATATGTGGAATCATTTCTGTTTCCAATCGTAATAGGAGGTCTCTTCCAAGCAAGAAACTTCGCAGGCCATCAATCTCCCAGCCGGATTTATTCATCTCCACACTTGCAAACCTTGGTTCTCCCTGATCAGGAACTTTGCTCCATGAAGAATGGGTTGATCTTGGAGGTTGAGCAGGTCGATTATCGCGTTCAACAACAATATTTGTTCTCAAGGAATCTTGCTGCTCCCAACGAAATCGAAAACGAGACCCTTGTAGGACTTCCCAAGCCCCTGCAGCCTGTCCGCCTGCTATGGCACTCTGGACTTGGTCATCCACCTGGAGTCTTTCACCGTCCAATTCTGAGAGTTTTCCAATACCGCGAATTGTCCAGTCAGCTTGCAACCAAGGTATTCTCTTTCGTCTGCTGAACAAACCCTTTGGAACACCTGGTTGACGTCGCATTTGTCTCCAAGTTTCATGGTCTGCTGATGCGTGCGCTAGTCTTCTACCGAGCGGCTGTTGAGCGAGCTCTTCCAAATTACTAAACCAGTTTAGAAGATGTTGTACTGCAATAATCATATGCGGATGATTGTCTAGTTCACTATCGAGAACAAGGCCTTGTGAGCATAGAAATCGCTCTTTCAGGGCCCGACTCATTTCTGCATCCACGCGAGAATCTGGTGAGTCAACGATAGGCATGAATTAGACTGGCCAAGTCTTGCATAAGACCCTTCTTACTTTCTGCTGGCCGCACCACTATGCTCATACACCGGCAAAACAGGCAACAATCATGGAAGACAATTCCTTCCCAGAACCATTCACATCACCTTCGAATGATGCTGAACCCGCTGAATCAGTCAATTGGTTGCATTCTCAAGTAAAAAGACACCATCAAAGATTCGCTAGTAGTATTCCCTTGATTGCCAGTGAGAATCTAGTCAGCCCATTGGCTGCTGAAATGTTCGCAACAGATCTTCATAATCGATATGCTGAGGGATTACCTGGTGCTAGATACTATGAAGGCAATGCGGATTATGATCCCATAGAGGAACATGTTGAGTCGTTGGCAAAACGTCTATTCTCTGCGCCCTTTGCAGATGTTCGCCCGATCTCTGGAACTTCGGCGAATATCTCTGCTTTATTCGCCATCGCACAACCCGGTGAGGTGATGATGGCACCTGAACTTGCTGCAGGAGCTCATATCTCGACTCAGAGGTTTGGTGCTGCAGGTTTGCGCGGCCTCAATACTATGACTTATCCCTCAATTCCAGAAACCATGTCGGTAGATACTGAACTGGCTGTCGAAATGATAAGACGGGAAACTCCCGATGTTTGTTATATTGGTCAATCTGTATATCTGTTCCCTTCCAATGTCTCTGAAATTGTTGAGGCTGCTAGGGAGGTGGATGCCACTATCATGTACGACGCGGCTCATGTACTGGGATTGATTGCAGGGGGGTGTTTCCAAGATCCACTTGGAGACGGAGTTGATTTGGTATGCGCTTCCACTCACAAGACTTTTCCTGGTCCACAACATGGTATTATTTTGGCAAATGAAGATCGTCGTCTCGCTAACGATAAGATGCTACATAGGGCCATTAGAAGTGCAGTTTTCCCCGGTGTACATTCAAATCACCATCTTCACAAAGTTGCCGCATTGGGAGTTTCACTAGCAGAGGCTTTGGAGTTTCAGCAGGATTATGCAGTACAGACAATCAAGAATGCGAAAGCCCTTGCCGAAGGATTGTGGTCCCGAGGAATGCAAGTTATGGCTTCAGGACATGGATTTACAGAGAGTCACACCATTTTAGTTGATGTCAATGAATTTGGAGGAGGGGCAGATGTCAGCCTTAGGGCTGAGTCATGTGGACTCGTCATGAACAAGAATATGCTTCCAGGCGATACTTCAGCGATCAATCCTAGCGGAATCAGATTAGGTACGCCTGAAATGACTCGTATTGGAATGAAGGAGTCACAGATGGATGAAGTTGCTGAGATGATTCATTTAGCTGCTGCAGGAGGTAAGGATTCTGAGGTTAGAGAACGTGCACGGAACCTTAAGAGTGAATTTAACAAGATTCAGTACTGTTGGGACAATGGAGTGGGTGCTTACGATCCGCCACTTTTCTCACGATTTAACTGAAGTCCATCCCGCCGTCTGAATGCCTTCCAACACCTTGTTGTTGTCTTCGTTGAACAGGTTGTCGTTCAGACCTTCGAGTGTTGTGTGGGACGCCCCTATTTCTCATCTCATCACGAGACAAAGGCCTGCGTTGGTTACCAGATCTTCCAATGCTTCCTGCTAATGATGAAACTCCCGATTTCTTCATAGCAATGTGTTGGTTTCTACCCCGATACGCAGGTGGTCCGATGATTTCTTCGAGAACAGGTAGGTCTCTGCCGCGTTCTCTTTCGTGTTTCACCCACCAGCCTTTCCCTAATCGCTGAAATCGAGGTTTCTCACCCTTGCGCATTCGTTTTGCAACTTTGTTCAGGCGGCCTTTTACCACCTTTTCTTTTTCTATGTCGAAGCGATTGAATAACCAAGCAGGATAGCCGATGTCGAATACATTTCCATTGACAGAAACAAGTAATCCATTCATCAACAAGTGATTTGCTACAGGGATATTATCTTCAGCCAATTTAGCACCACCTCTTCGCAGGCGTCTAGCGTAACTAATCATACCTTTTTGGTCCCTGAATTTGATTTCCTTTCTAGCATTACTTCGGAATCTAATGCTGAAAAGATGCAAGGCGGCTAGACTTATTCCAATACCCATCCCAACTTGGGTGCCAACTTCCTCTGCAGCGAAGATTCCAATGACTGCCCACGTAGGCATCAATACAAGCCAATTGAATGCCACCCAGAGTCTACTGGCGCGGTATCTAGGAGTGATGCGATTCTTCACCGCTTCTGATGCAGCGATGAAGACATTTGCATTGATTGCTTCATCAACACCTCCTTTGACGAGAAGTGCTGCAGTTGGGTTACAAGGTGATGCTTCAATCCAGCGTCGACCTTCATTGCGGTCGCCATCGATCAAACGTACTTCCATCTCGTCGATATCTTTGTTGAGCATTCCCATGGTCAGAGCCAAGGCGTGTACTCTTGGGTCTAGAGCGTCGCTTTCCAACAATTCCACCGTTATATCTCGGGCGCCATGCCAATCATTCAGATCTAATAGGCATAGGGCTGCTGCGATACGAGCTCTTGGGAATAGAGGGTCTCTCTTGATTAACTCAACAGCGATATCTAGCGCTTCTTCGGAACGATTCTGTGCTCTAAGCATTGCAATGCTGCCAAGGTCTCCAACGGCAGTCAAGTTGTCAGTATGTGTATTCATCTCATCTATATCCGCAGACCATGTTCTGAACCGGTCATTGAGGAATTTAACATGGTCTATACAGGGATTATTCTCCCAATCCCAAATATCGTCTTCAGATACCTTCCCATTCCACGGGTCCATCCATTCTAGTAGGAAACCGATCAATTCAGGCTCGTCATAACCATCTTCTTGTTCTAATCCGTGTAGTGCTTCTCTTGCAGCATCCAAACGTCTACATGCCATATGTCCAATAGCCATAATCATTCTAGCTTCATCATCATCTCCACCTAGAACAGCAAGTACCTTGCGAGCTTCTTCTAAGGCCTTAGGCCAAAGTCCTCTAATGGCATGTTCCAACATTGACGCGCGTAATTTTTCTAATCGTACAATCGACTCATCTATGCCCTTTACCTTCTCTCTTTGGAATCTCCTGAGCGCATCAATATCCTCTCGATTGGCTGCTTTGTCAACATAGTCTGTCAATTGACTACCTCCACCAGACTTTATGGCACCCTCTCTTCTTTCATCTGGATTTAAATCGAATCGTAATCTCTTGAGCGGGGTGAATCTGACTATGCTTAGAATCCAAGTAAGTAAGAAGATGGCTTGACCTACTGCAATGAAGAGCCAAGTCCCTTGCAGAATAATATCTTCACCAAATCCTTGTTCATTCATCCATCCAGTGAATGGCATGAAGTGACTGAATTCTTTGTAACATATCATTATCAGTAACATAACTGTATATCCGCTGAATCCTGCGAATGCAAAATACAGCAGTTTGGCTTGCGATGGTTCTTCTGAACGAATCTCTCTTGGCGAGGCGAGCAAAACTCCTCCAATACCACCAAAGGTCTGTCCTCCGAGGAACAGGTTTCCTGTTAATTCAAAAATAAACGCAAGTCCTACAATAGCCACGTTTAATGAAAGGTAAACTGCCAGGAATCCTGCCATGTCCTTGACATCTACCCATTGACGCAGAACTTCTTGAACAGCACCATCTTGTATGGCCCATTGGTATAGGGAATGGCCGAGCAAACCTCCGTAATTGAGAATGTCTTCAGAATTGGCTGGCTCGTCCAGCATTACGTATAGAACTGTAATGATACCATTCATCGCAGCCAAGGGCATCGTAAGCAAGAATAGTAAAAGTATAGTTGCACTAACCTGTTTCATCAGATTTGGCGGATCTGGGTCGATAGGAGTCTGTTTCTTTAGTAAGGTTCGAGCTTTAGATAACATTAGCATGTTCCATGAAGCGCCCATGATTCTTCCATAAGCAAGAATCGTTGGTCCCATGAATACTAACAGTGCATAACTGAACCACAATGGGGTAATGATGCCATTTAATTGAATACTGTACCAAAGCACCGCTCCAGTTGCGGCAACTAGAGCTGATAGAGTCAATAATCTCTTGATTAATGCTGATAAAGGGCTTTTCTTCTTTGTTGAATTTCCACGCAATTGCTCCAATTGAGCATTTAACGTTACTAGAGGGGAGAATATGACAGGGATGAGAATCAGCCCAGCCATGACCAAGACATTCATCTCTAGATAGGTAGAGGGGTTGAAAATCAGCTCTGCAATTAACAGTAATACTCCTGAGATAGCCATCATGTAAGCCAATATGCCTAAACCAACTTTGGGAAGCCGCAATAAATCTCTAGCATCCACCCTGTTTTTTGTTAATCTGTGAACTTCCATTAATCCATCATCGATTTCAAATGCTACCTGCAGTGATGACAATGCACTCGGGACCATGTATCGCCAAACTAGAAATGCCAATATCAACATCAGGAAAAGAGGATACAGGTGCTCAAATTTCAGCGCCCCACCCTCCACCACCTTTGCATTGCCATCGTCTTCTACAGCGGTTTCATTCCCACCATCTTGAGCAGAAACTCCATGTGATGTCAAAACTACCAACGCAGACAGCAAAATCATCAGCAGTGTTCGATACCTCACCGATGCTGGCTTGCGCCTGTCCATGGCACCGCGAAATACTGCCTCCACATCAAAGTCATGGTTGCATACTATGGTAAAATCACATTCTATGTCGCTTCAAAAATGCCTCAATTCTGTCAAAGGCCGTATTCAATATGTCCAAATCAGCAAGATAGACCAAACGGAAGTGACCCTTGCCCAATTCACTTGAGAAACCGCTGCCATGCACTACCAATACATGCTCCTCATGCAATAGATCGAGGACAAATGCCTTGTCATCCGATGCCCATTTTTCATCGGTCAATCTAACGAACATGTAGAATGCCCCTCCCGGTGCTTGAACCTCAAGACCATCTGTCTGCGCGATTCGTTCAATACACAGGTCCCTTTGAGACTGTACTTTTTCGCTATGTTTCGACATCCATGAACGATCTTCGGTCAATCCCGCTAAATATCCCATCTGGGCAGGGGTTGAAGCGCACAATCTGCTGCGTAGAATTCTTTCAATTCCATCTTTGACATTGGCCATTCTATCAGCAGGGTCATGAATAGCAAGGTAGCCGATACGCCAGCCAGGTGCATAGTACACTTTGCTGACACCATTCAGGGTGAATACTGGAACCTTTTCACTTCGACTGGCAATACTCACTTGCCTGCCACTGAAATCCAATCCATCGTAAATCTCGTCAGCGATAACCATACAATTCGGCCATCTTGATGCGATTTCAAGCACCTTGTCTATTTCCTCGGAACCAGCAACATTACCTGTAGGGTTATTTGGGTTAATCATTACAAGTAATCTAACGTCATCATCCATCTTTGCTTCAATGTCTTCAAGGTCTACTTTCCAACCATCATCAGCATCAAGACGATACTCTACGGTACTTGCTCCGTACATTTGTGGATATGCCATGTAAGGAGGATAGTGAGGGCCGGGCGCTAGTATCTTGTTTCCAGCTTCTAATGTGGCTGCGAAGATTATCTGTAATGCTTCGGTGACTCCGTGGCACACGTATACTGAATTTTTATCACAATGCCAGCCTTTACGGCTTTCATCTTCAGCAATTGCTTGCCTTAATTCCTCGAGTCCGTAGGATGGAGAGTATCCATTTTTTCCTTGTTCCAAGGCATTCTGAAAAGCCTCTACCATGTGAGTTGGAGTAGGCAGACCAGGGTAGGCAATCGGATCTCCAATGTTCAGTTTGAGAATACTATGTCCTTGTGCTTCTAAAGCGGTTGCTGGAACTACAACATCCCTGATTGCGTACTCTATTTGAGAAGCTCTCTGTGATACCGGAATCGGCTCTTCACTCATGCTCATTGGCCTCCAAGCCTCCCATCCTGCAGACTTCTCTGAAGTGCTCGGGACTAACGGGTTGAACAGAGAGTCGCTGTCCCTTTGCCAGCAAAGGCATGCCTTCTAACAAGGGATTCTCTTTCATTTCAGGAAGTGGTACCATGTTTAACTCACGTACAACCTCGATATCAACCATGAACCAACGTGGATTATCAGGATTTGATTTTTCATCATGATATTTGGAATCAGGGTCCCAAGATGTGAAATCAGGATAGCCCTCTTTGCACACTTTTGCAATTCCTGCAACATGTGGAGGCTTGCAATTGGAATGGTAAAACAATACTTTGTCGCCAATCTTCATATCATCTCGCATGATATTTCTGGCCTGATAATTTCGCACACCGTCCCAATGAGTTTGTCCATCTTCCAATAGTTGCTGCCAAGAGTAGGCATCAGGCTCGCTTTTCATTAGCCAATGATTGACCATGTTGGGGCCAAGAGGTGACCGGCCATCAATCAAACGGTCTTACCATGCGTCTTCATTTCCTTGACTGGATAACATTACAGCATCCATGCTGGCATCATCACTTTCGGAACCACTTGTGCCTTTTAGCCCAAGTTTACGCATCATAGCTTCTGCCCCGCCAGAGGTGCCAAGACCATATTTGTGCAGTGTGACGAAGATTGCGGGAAGTAGTACCAAGGCACTGGCTGCGGCAATCCACAGCAAGATGATTACTACAGTAACGAAAGGTTTGATTTCTGGGATGGGAATTAGGTATGCCGTAACCATTCCGAGAGTCGTAACAGTTGCAGCTTCAAATAGTGACATTCCTGTTGATACAGTAGAGGTGCGTATGGCCTCAATACCTCCTCCTAATTCGCGTATACGGTTGGCTATGTGTATGGAGAAATCGACTCCAACGCCTACTAGAATTGAACCGATCATTACAGTAACCAAAGAGAGTGAAACATCCATTCGAGCCATTACCAACCATTGTAGTGCAACAGTTGAAACAACCGGCAATGTTGTCCATGTAGCGAATCTAAGGTCCTTGAAAACAATTCCAAGAGTTATGAGTGTGAGGATAACTGCGAAGGCTAGGGATGACCATTGAGATTCTACGATTAGACTGTTGACCGCAATAGAAACAGCGGCTACACCAGTCAATTCACCACTTCGAACATTTCCTTCAGCATAAGTCATCGAGGCATGTTCATTGATTGAACTGACAGAGGTTTGAGTTTCTTTAACTGGTAGGAAAGGCATGTCAATGTAGACCAATGAACGAGAATATGTGGGTTCTGTAAAGAGATATCTAGTTTCATCTGTTAAGCTGTTGTAGAATACGTTTAGCAAGAAAATTTGTTGCCTTTTCTGGCTGTTCTCGGTCAGCGCTGGATTTCGGTCAATCTCCTCAAGCAAGCGCCAAAATGTCAAATCATCATCGAATTCATTGTCGAAAATCAAGAGACAGAGATCGTCGATTCCTTCAGGTAGAAGATTACAGGGGACAGCAAGGTCAGTTCCGGAAATATTTACCGATACACCAACCGATTTCATCAAGAAAACAATACTCACAGCAGTTGTATGTTCAACGAGGTTGAGTTTTGTTGAGAGGTTGTTTATGCCTTGCAGATTTTTGAATGGGTCATCGTTTTCAGCAATATTATCATCGGAATCTCCTTTGATGTATCCATCTACCAAGAGCATGCCGATTTGACCCGCCTCGAATTCGGAACTGTATTGTTTCATTTTTTGAACTGAAGGCTCATCCTCTGGCGCCATTCCAAGGAGGTCAATATTTTCCTCGACATTCTCCATCCCCCAGGTCCCAGAAACTGCAATTAGTGCAACGAATATGGCAAGTACAGGAATGTTCCACTTGATCGGCACATTGACTGCTGCATCGAATACTGCTAGAGGTGGATGTTTTGCCTTTTTGAGGTCCAGCAAAATGGTTAGATTTGGCACCATGACCATGGTTAATATGTAGACTATGACTATTCCTCCAGATAGCGCCCAGCCTACTGTTGCTATAGGCGCCATAGGGGTGAAGGTCAGTGAAATAAATCCAATAACAGTAGTAACTGCTGAAAGGAAAACCGCTTTACCAGTGGATGAGAAAGCAATCCGCATTTTTTCGTGACGGTCCCCGCTCTCTTCTGCGTAGCGATTTGTAATGTGTAGCCCATATGAAACTCCAAGTGCGAGAAGAATCGGGCCTACGATAATCACCGTCATCGAAACTTCATAACCTAACCAGCCAATCATGCCTAGAGTCCAGAATACAGCACACAGAGTAGGTAGGCCCGCGATTACAATGACCTTGAATCCTTGAAGTGGCCGTATTGATCCCGTCTGAAGTAGGTCTGAATGGAAAACAAAAAGTCCTAACGAGACCAGTAGGCAGGCGATGGGAAAGATTTGCCAAAACAATTTGAAAGAGAACTCAGTAACTGCATTGGTAATAGGGACAGGTCCGGTCAAGGACATTTGTAGACCTCTGTCTTTCCATGTACACTGCCTGCCCCCTGGGTCGTCTGGGTCACAAGGTCTCTCTTCATTGGCTAATTCATTGATGATTCCTCGATATTTCTCTATCAAAACGTTGGTTGGTTGACTTTCGTTTACGGCAACGATAATCACTGCCCTGTCGAGATTAGGGTCATCATCGGTGTTGCGCGCTAGTTTGTTTAGCCCCGGAGTTGGCTCACATTTTTCCTTACCATCGGAATCTTCGTAACAATCATACATTTGGTCAACGATTTGATTTATTCTATCTTGGTTTGGGATGCTGTATTCGCCTAGCAACCATTCCCAATCATCAACTTGTTCAGAAAGAGTTGCAGCACTATCTCTAGTGAAACAATCTTGATCTTGACTCTGACAGCCAAGTTCTCCAGCCTCTTCAATGAAGGCTTTCATGACTCGCGGGGCGCTTGAATTAGTTTCTTTGACAACTGTAGAGAGCGAGAGGATGTAATCAACATCATCAGATGGGTCTGATAATCGGTAGTTGACAGTCTTCTCCAAACGGTCCATCTCTAACATTATGGCTCTGTCAGTTATATTATTCGAGGAGCCCTTCAATTCCACATAGATGATCATCACATTAGTAGACCAGTCTTCTTGTACTTCCTTGATTGCTGCTGCAACAGGGTCTCCTTCTGGGAGATAGACGTCTAAACTACCATTGACATTCAGACTGGGTCCTTCTTTGACTTGCCATGGCATGGGGTCAGACTCGTTGATGTCCATGAATCCACTATGGTAGACGAAGAATAGCGTGGCAAAGAGAAAGACTGCAATCGTGAAGGCTGGAAATTTAGTAATAACTCCCGAAGTGCCTCTGCGGCGATATTCTCTCTTCAGTGCATCAGGTGCGGAGAGTACTGCCTTGCCTGCGGCCTTAGGATCAAAACCCCTGACGCTACCTGCCATTTTGTTTCCAACAGCACCCGCCCGTTCACGGCTGTGCCGTAGTATATTTTGCAGCCGTTCTTTGGCACTGAGCCTGTCCGCCTTCTTCTCAGCGGCCTCATCTCCAGCGCCCTCAGACATGGTCAAGCCCGCCTCTGCGTCAAGCGCCTTGACTTAAACACATGAGGATGACAGTTCATCCTTTCCGCCTTCTTTGTTGCACTATGTGCTATCGGCGGGTTCATAGCCATCCCTCTTGAGCACCGAGTCGGACCCACTCCGTTGACTGGACTGGGGCCCGGGAGTGAGCAGAATGCCTGAACCCCGCCTCAAAGAGAAAAGATGGTCAGTTGATCTTGAGAAGAAAATACAGGAAGAACACTACTCTGAAGGGTACGATACTCGTTACGGTTTCAAACCTGATAGCAGCCGAGAGGTATTCGTAATCGACACCCCTCCTCCATATCCAAGTGGAACCTGGCATATCGGAGCCGTTGCCCAATACAGCATGATTGACGTTATTGCGAGGAGTCAGAGGCTTCTGGGTAAAGAAGTAAAGTTCCCCTGGGGCGTGGACAGGAATGGCATTAACATTGAATTC
>PBHQ01000003.1 GCA_002719475.1 Methanobacteriota archaeon
GGAGATTGGCTGCCGCCATGGGTGTGTTGCCAGATTTATTCGCCTTCATTCCCTCCACAATATATCGTATTTTCAAAGGGCAAGCCTCGCAGAAGATAGACGAGAATACTGTGACTTCCGACCTCCCGGCCATTGCTTGGGACTTGTATCAGATCAGCCACTCATTTATCTGGACCTTTGTCTTGTTTTTACTGATATGGGGTTCATTGGAGATACGTTTGCGCAGAATTGACTCNACAGATAAGTTGCCGGNTGGAAAGTGGTTGAAGACTTCAATGAGCCCAAGAACTGCTGCATTGTTCNTNATCAGCCCTTGGGTTTTCCANATTTTNNTNGATATNCCTACNCATACNATCAANTTCTTCCCNACNCCTTTCTTGATGCCTCTGTCAGACTTCANGGTGGATGGNATNGCTTGGTCNGTATGGTGGATTTTGACNATGAANGCGATTGCATTGNTNGTNGTCTGGTNGCTACTNAAGAGANATGANANTCAGAGGACCGCAGCNATGGCATCGATGGCNCCNCTGGCATGAGGTGCTAGACGAGGCTCNACNTGCTCTGGCTCGGCGCCAGGTCCGATGATTCCCAGTCCGATTGGTTTGTCAAATTCCAATTGTAATTCAAGTATGGTTTTGACCACNGCTTGTCCCATTACAAGTCCATGTTGTGTTTCACCTTTCTCGATGATNCCTAAACAGGCTGCTCCATCGATATCATCTCTTGATATCAAGCCCTTAATTGCAAGAGGNATCTCCATACTTCCGGGTACCCAAATGATTTCTGCAACCTCTATTCCGAAGTCTTGAGCGCGGTTTTTTGCCACTTCAAGCATCAGCTCCACATTNTCCCGGTGATATCGAGCGCATACCAATGCAATTCGGGTCATGTTACTCACCTGCCTGCATCATACGTTCAACACTATCGACGACAGCCTGTGTGCGCGAGTCGAATTCAATGTTCACTTCATCTCCCGGTCCTTTGTGTGAGAAACGAGTTCTGGACAGGGTTTCAGGAATCAATGCAACCGAGAAACCATGTTTATCTGGGTTAACCACGGTNAGGGAACAACCGTCGATTGCGATGTATCCCTTGGCAATGATATATTTCATCCAGTTTGAATCAAGGTCAAACCTCATCACCCCATCTTGCCAAGATGAAATGGTTGCCGTGCATGAAACATGTCCGGAAACATCGTGNCCTCCGATTTCATCGCCAAATTTGGCGGCTCTTTCGAAATTTACCAAATCTCCNGCTTGCAAAGATGAGAGGGTTGTGACTTGCATGGTCTCTTCGACCACATCAAACCAGATTTGTTCCTCTGTAAATGAAACAACGGTTAGGCACACTCCATCGATAGCTACGGAAGCACCTTGTTCGAGACCTTCACTTTCTGGAAGTAGAATGCATAGCGTTCCATTCTCAAACGAGACCACTTCGGCCATTCCTTGCACNATCCCAGTGAACATTTCTATTCCTCGTTCGGTGAATCACCATTGCTCAATTCAATAATACGAGAGATGATTTTTCGAGTACCATCAAGGTCATCGTAAAGGCCNTCTACTCTCGTCACTTCGATTTTTGTGAATCCTCTTTCTTGAAGTGCTGCTTTGATACTCGCTTCAGCATGGTCCTGATCGTATCCCAAGGCNATGATATCTGGCTTTACTAGTGGAAGTATCTCAAAGATGGATACGTCTGGGTGATTGCCAATGACCGCTTCATCGACCGGTTTTAGNCCCTCTACCATCCTGCGTCGTAAATCGTGTCCAGTCACAGGCTCGTGCTTTCTTCTGCGAACGGTTTCATCATGCGCTACAACAACAATCAGATGTTCGCCTAATTCCTTGGCCTGTTCAAGATANTGCAAGTGGCCTGCATGCAGAAGGTCGAAAACACCGACTGCCATGACTCGAGCCATCATTTCACCCCGTTGAGGATATCATTCCCAGAGACGAAAGGTATTCCTCTTTCCTCAGCCCATTTTCTTGCATCTTCAACAGGTAGTGCCTTGTCCCCATCAGGTTGCAACATCTCGGCTCCAATGACCACTGCTTCCATCAATGCTGCTCTGGCCATNGCCACTGCTAATTCAGTATGGCCTTGGCGATTGTTNAGCCCACCTTCTGTTTCTCTACAAACTGGAATATGTCCTGGCGTCCTGAATTCNGCACCAAGCCGTACAGCAGCGTTGCTNCCCTCCTCTAAGCACTCAAGGTATAGTTCGGCAAATCTTCTGGTCGTCAATGAACGATCATGGTCGGTTATTCCGGTGAAGGTGTCTCGGTGGTTCAAAGATAAGGTGAAAGCGGAACGCGAATCATATTGCAGATCATTAGTTATCAGTTCGGCAAGAACTGGATGTTCTTCAGTTAGTGCAGAATGAGTGTGCAGGTCCTGAAGATATGGNAAGCCGAACAATTCGGCTACTTCATGCCCGATTGCTAGAAACAANAGCCCTCCGCAATCCTTGCGCAATTGTCGAATGGCGGTTGGTGTGGCAGCTCTTGCTGGGAACAAAAGATCGGTCTCTCCCTCCCTCCACTCTGCGTCAAAAACGCAGATTGGCAGGCCTTGCGAGAAGGCCGCGATGGCGGCGTCAAGGGCACTCATCAANAACTCCGAACTTAATGGATGTCATGAACCCCACGGAGATGGGTTGAAGAAACATGAAGTGTACTATTGACGTATGTTCGTACTCAGGCAGCAGCATATTGTTTTGAATAGACACCCTTTCCGCCGGAAGGCCGCTGATGCGGAGGTGCTGTTATGCCAGTGAAGATGGGACCCGCTGGAGTACCTCTTTCTTGTAAGGGTAGAACCATCGTTGAAGGTATGGATGATGTAATTTCTCTAGGTTTAGATACCATGGAGATTCAGACTGTCAGGATGGTTCAGCCACATCATTTTGATCAATACTGGCAGGCTGGAGTTTTGTCTCATAAGGCAGAATTCGAAATGAACATTCACGGNCCATATTACGCGGAATTACTTGGGAATCGTGTGCAAAGAAACCGNGCTCTATCAAAATTGGAAACTAGCATGCAGGCTGGAAAGGTGATCAATGCTAGGCATATTACTACCCATGTAGGACCTTATTGTGGATACGCACGCGGTAAGGACGCCAATCAGCAAGTAGCCAATGTAATGGCGGGAGTAGTCGAGAGGTCTGCGCAACTTTGGGAGGATGAGACNGAATATCCNGCCTTCCCTTGGCTTCAGGATGGAACTCCGATGAAAGTGGGAGTGGAGACCAGTGGAAGACAGGAGTTGTGGGGAACTCTAGANGAAGTCCTCGAAGTAGTAAATCACGTTGAAGGCACTGTGCCTGTACTTAATATGGCACATATTCACGCACGTGGCCACGGCCGTTTGAAGACAAGCGAGGATTATGGTGAGTTGTTTGATCAGGTAAGGACCACCATCGGNACCAAGACNTTCTATTGCCATTTCTCTGGTGTAGAGCATCGTATGGGTAATGCACTGCATTATACTCAAATCAAGAAGAGCGATTTGAATTTTGAACCATTAGCGGAATTCCTAATCGAAGAAGGCGATTGGTTGGATGTCACTATAATTTCTGATTCACCCTTGTTAGAACATGATGCGATGTATATGTTGCAGAACATCGAGCGCAGTCGACACAAGCAGTTGGAACGCAAGGCTCGCGAGGACAGGCGCAGGGCTTTGGCTGCTCAGGCTGGTTTGTCTCCAGAAGAGATGGAGGCTCGTGNGAAGGAAGAGAAAGAGAAGCGTTTGGCTGTTCAGAATGAAGCTGCCAAAGCCGAACTTGAGAAGACCGAGGCTGCAACAGAAGAGAAGAAAGAGGAAAAACCTGCCAAGAAGGCCACTAAGAAGAAGGCTACCAAGAAGGAAGAGAGCATGTTTGAAGAATCCGCAGAGGATGATGACGACCTCTTCTGAGAATCTTTGCTCCGTAATCGTTGAAAGGGCGGCCCCGCTCGATTGAATCCCCAGGGACGGTAACTCAGCTGGGAGAGTGCCAGACTGAAGATCTGGAAGTCGCCGGTTCGAGCCCGGCCCGTCCCACCTTAATCACTCATTCAGGACTCACATTCGTCCTGTCATAAGTTCGGTTTGCTTTGAGTGTAGATGATTCAATCCGATAGTTGCTAAGTCAAGAAGGGCATCATTCTCTTCTCTAGAATAGGTAGCCTCCTCGCCAGTACCTTGAATCTCAACATAGCGTCCATCNCTTGTCATGATTACATTCATGTCAACATCAGCGTTGCTGTCTAGAACATAGTCTAGATCAAGCCAAGTATTTCCATCAATCAGGCCAACACTGACCGCAGCGATATCATGCGGCATTACTGCAAGTTCGTGAGCAGTTGCATCATCTCCTGTCAATGCTGCTGGTTTGTATCCGGCTTTACTTTGTTCAGGAGTTGGTCTTTTCTTGGGTGGCAAACAAATTCCATCGGCGATTAGCCTGCGAATTGCTAGACGCAGGGCGATGCTGGCCGCAGTTATTGAAGCACAACGAGTTCCTCCATCCGCATTCAGGATGTCACAGTCTACATTCAAGGAGATGGGTCCTAATTGTTCAAGGTCCACTCCTGCGCGCAGGGCTCTAGCAATCAGGCGTTCAATCTCAAAGGTACGCCCTTTGGCGCCCCGCCTCTCACGACGGAATCTGGAATCGGTGGAACCTGGAAGAAGGGAATACTCAGCATTCACCCATCCTTTGGTTGCATCTCTTGGGAACCATCCTGGTAAGCGGGCGTCCTTAGAAACGCAAACCAGTACGACGGTATCTCCTTGTTTGTAGAGAATAGACGCAAGAGCGTTGGAAGTGAAATCGAAATCAACCGATACCTCTCTCATTTCGTCCGAAGGTCTGTCTNTCTTCATGTCGGTCTTGAATTTCGCCATGGGGCGGCGACGCCCCTTGCACAATCAATGCTTCGCACACTCAAGTTGAAGGATTGGGGCCGCTTGGGCTGGGTATGGCGCAGCCCGAACCGGTTATCTGTGCAGTTGCTCGTACCCCTATAGGCAAATTTCTTGGAAGCCTTTCGAGCATGAGTGCAGTCGACCTTGGTATCGTAGCGGTAAAAGCGGTACTTGAGAGGTCAGGAGCAGACCCTTCCATAATCGATGAGGTCTTGTTTGGGCAAGTATTGCAGGCCGGTGCAGGACAGGCCCCGGCTAGACAGGTTGCGCTAGGTGCAGGGTTACCTGATACAATTGCAGCCACCACCATCAACAAGGTCTGTGGTTCAGGACTGAAAACGGTAATGATGGCTGCCACATCGATACGCGCAGGAGAACATCGTTGCATCATTGCTGGCGGAATGGAATCTATGTCTAGATCCCCTCACATGGTATTCGATGGTCGTGGTCGTCGTCGCCTCGGTGGATTTGAGATGATAGATTCATTGATTCATGATGGCCTTTGGGATGTCTACAACGATGAACACATGGGTAATACTGGTGAAACTGTTGCTTTAGAACATGGAATCAGTAGAGAGGATTCTGACTCTTTTTCGGAACGTAGCCACTCATTGGCATCATTTGCATGGGATAATGGTTGGTTCGATTGGGAAGTTGTACCCGTATCGGTTCCTCAGCGCAGAAAAGATCCGATAATTGTTGATAGAGACGAGGGATTCCGTGCAGATACTTCAGTCGAAGGTTTGTCTTCATTAAGGCCAGCATTCGACAAGGAGGGTCAGGTAACTGCTGGAAATGCAAGCCAGATTTCTGATGGAGCGGCAGCGGTTCTAGTGGCTGATCGAGAATTGGCGGAAGAGATGGGTTGGGAAATCATCTGTTCAATCAAGGACCATGTGACCAGTGGGGTAGAACCCGCTAGAGTGATGAGTGCACCTATTCCTGCCATTGAGGCACTGTTGGAGCGGAATGGTTTGTCCGTATTGGACGTGGATCTCTATGAACACAATGAGGCATTTGCCGCCGCTTCATGTTCGGTGTTCAAAGCAATCGATATTCCAATTGACAGATTCAACGTTCATGGAGGTGCGGTAGCATTAGGGCATCCCCTCGGCGCCAGTGGTTCACGTTGCCTGATTACCTTGTTAGGTGCTATGCGTCGAATAGATGCAAAGATGGGAATCGTAACTCTATGCCTCGGCGGAGGTAACGCTGTCGCCATGTTAGTTGAACGCTGAATCAACTGATTTAGCATGCGATGAGTCTAATGTTTTCAATAACCTGATGATTCTAAGCAGTTTTCTGGATACGTTCAGGACCTACCCATTCATCCCAACTTGAGTCATATCCAATGTACGAAATATGGTGCTGTTCTCCATTAATCGCTAGAATAGAAGCATCGAACCAACTTCCGTTCCATTCGACTTTGACGTGTTCTCCAACAGAATATCTTGAGTTCTTGATTCTCTCAGGACCTACCCATTCGTCCCAACTTGAGTCATATCCAATGTATGAAATATGGTACCGTTCTCCATCGTTTGCTAAAATCGAAGCATCGAACCAACTACCTTTCCACTCTACTTTGACTTTCTCTCCAACAGAATATTTTGAATTGAAGGGATGACCTTCTGGTAGAACTTTCCAACCTGTTGGGCCAACAACGTAAATCGTGTTTCCAGTCTCGACTTTTGCGGTTGCCCGTTCATCATATTGAATTCCTAGAATCTGAGAAGTCATGACAGGCCCTTCTCCTAAATTAGGATGATTATATGCATGTCCACACAGTCCCCCTTCCACGATTTCTGCATCTCGAATGATAACTTCTGGTTTGTAAACAACTGTTTCTTCTACTGGCTCAGAACTTGCCATGAACTTGGCCAATTCACGATAATCTATTTGCGAATCAATTTCAATTCCTAATTCTGCAAATTCTGCGAGAGCCTGTTCTACGGATAATGGATCATCTCCCATCTCCGTGAGAATCCCAAAGAACTTCTTAGCTGAAATTGTACCTGTTCCATTTTCATCAAATACCTTGAATGCCTCAATCAATTCATTTTCTTCTTCTGAAATATGTTGCACGTATTCTTGTACTTCAGAAGATTCTTCAACCAAGGTTTCAATTCTACTCCATTCGACTCCATCTTCGACATCACCATCATCATAATGAATCCTGAATAGATGTTCATCATTCTCTGAAGCAATGGTTCCAGGGAAATATGTGCCATGGTTCTTCCAATTCACCAATACGCGGTCTCCAGTCTTGTATGGAGGCGCTGCAGGACGAATGGTTCCAGGTGCAGAACCAATAACCACAGCGTGTTTTGTCTCAATCCCTGATGATTTGGGCACCTCAATACGGTAAGTTCCATCATCATTGATTCCTGCTACAGTGCATCTATCCAACCATCTTTCATTGGTAGGACTGTGATATTCAACATGGTCTCCAACTTTGAATGCGGCTGGCAATTCTATCTTTGGAGATGGTGGAGGAGGTGTTGCCTCGGAGGTTTTGCCAATCATTCCCATTTGTTGCAATGCCTCGATGACAGCAGAAGTAACAGCAGCAGGATCGTTATTGATGACGGTGCTGTGTACGACATCTCCTCCAATGACGGAATCCTGCATATTCAATGATTGTTCACCCAATTCATTTGATTGTGGTTCTGTAGATGGAGGGACTGGAATCCATTCATCTCCAGTCCACATGAATTTTCCATCTGGACTAATCACGGGGTCAGGCATATCCTCCCTAGGAGGCATGTTGTATTGTATTCAACGGTCTACAATAAGCAAACCGATTATGACAGTAAACCATGATCTTCAGCGATGTCTGATTGTCCAGGTAATACCGACAACACGTCGTCAACCGCTAGCCCAGTCGCCTTTGTGATGCGTTTGGCAAGTACTTCCTTACGCTCTCTTCCCGGGCTGATTCTAGCCCATCTTTGACATATTTTTGGAACTGAATCAACAGTCCCGCACAATAGTAATGGGACCGAATTGATGCATACCAGTCCTATTGCTAGATTCATTTCTACATCTCTCATCCAATTTCTTTTTCCGCGAATAACAAATGCTCCACGCCCAACATATTCTCCGGTTTCCGCAGTTTTCGTGACCTGTCCCGGGTTTACCCAGAACACCGCCCCTCCGGCTCTACCAGCATTCCATGCGCGCGACCATGCAAGCGCCATCGATGCAGATTGATTCTGCGCCTCTTCACTGAATTCAGGAACGTCTATGTCGTCTACTAGTCGTAATGCTGGAACTCCTTCAGGTAGATTGACAGGAGGATGTTCATCAGGAATGAAACCTGCTTTGAGTTTCATTATTCCAGATGCTGCCCCATGTAGATCAGCGTGAACGTAACGATCATCACTACGTAGGTGCTTTTTCACCAACATATCATTTCCTTTGGCATCCTTGCCTGCAATTAGCAGATGTCCACCATCAAGTATCGACCAGCGGTGATTTTCGAACCACAGGCGTCTTGAACGACGTATTCCCGAAACTTTGCCGCTTTCTTCCGCTTCTTTCTCCGTCTTGCGGGCCTTGTCCAATTCTTTACGGGTCTTTATCAGGGCTTCTTTGGCCCCTATGCTCTTCTCTTTTTGCTTGCGAGCTTTCTCGAACCAGCGTTGGGCATTTTGATGCACAGTATCGTCGAGGTAGATATCAACTTCTGGACCTCTAGCTGCATTCATATGGTCTGGAAGGACGATTCTTAGAATTCGCTTTGCTGCATTACAGTCTTTCAACCACTTGGTTTTGTCCAATTGTGCTGCAACCTCCTCCCAACCGATTCTTTCCACTGCTTCCCTTGTCTGAACCAATATTCCGTCAACGTGCATCCAAGCATCGCGGATAGCATGCCCTAGATTCTGCATTCTTTCAACTTCTGAATCAAATGTTTGCAGAGCCTTTTCCTGTTGTGCCAATCTTCTTTCAAGTCGCTCTACTTTACTTCCAACCTTTCCGCCGCGAGCCGATGAAGATGCTACTTCGGTCTCCTTGCGGGCCAATGCCATCGCATCATGTGCTCCAAGCCAAGCATCTACTGCCTGATTCAACGAAGTCATTTCCAGAAGTATTGATGATTCATGCTCAGGAAGAAGGACAGGGGTTGCTTCAACTGCATTTTCATTGAAGAATAAATCTCTCGCCTTGGTGTCATTTTCTTCGATTTCCTCGATTCCTTCTTGTTTCAGAACCAACCATGCATTTTCAGATTCAGAAAGTTCTCGTAATAATTCAGCAAGATGATCGCTCAAAGCCTTCACTTGTTCTGGATTTTGTGCCAACTCTTGAGCAGGCATAGATCCTTCCACATCGGCAGCCGCACAAATGGCTCTAGCATAGATTCCGCCGAGGTTAGCTTGTCCAGCCAAAGTGCGAACCACTTCACGGTCGCTTGCTTGCAATAGTTTCCTCATCGCTTCTTCATCCAATCCATGTGGGTCGCAAGCCTCGGGTGGGAATCTGTAAGTCTCTCCTTTTTTCAGGGTGCGGCCCGCATATGTTGCGTGGGTAAGTGGTTGAATGATTGTGAATGATTCATCAGCAAGGATGATGTTTCCGTCGCGAAAGCATTCGATGACTAGATGCCTCGGGCCGCCCTTTGAGTCAAATGTTAGTACGAGTATTCTATCGAAACCATGTTGTTCAACTTTCTCAAGTCTTGCATTACCTAGGTGTTTGCGGAGCAGCATGGCGAATGGACTGGGTTGACTCGGCATCGGTCTATCTCTCTTTGAAAGATAGATCCGTTTACCGCGCACGATGACTAGGTCTTGTTGCACACCTTGCTTGGGATTGATTCTCAGAACTACTTGCTCATGATGAGGTTGGTACGCTTTTTTCATCCAGCCTCCGGTGAGTTTGCCCAATTCACAGGCCATTCTTCTGAGGTCGAAACCGCTCATCTGTTCGCGCATTCATTCGCCCCCTACAATCATCCAATTATCGCCATCAGATGAGACCTTGCCCTGTCTTTGCCAAGCCAACAGGTGAGATAGAGTCTGCTGGCGAGCCAACATCGGATGCGCTTGTGGAGTATTTGCATATGCTTCACGCGCAATAGCCGATAATTCCATTTGTCCGCTTTGTAGTATCTCCAACACTTTGTCATGTCTTGCTTGACGGTGTTCGATGTAGTGATTGATTACTTTCTGAGGTAGCGGGATAACTGGACCATGTGATGGGAAAATCAGGTGTGGATCGATTCTCAAGAGCCGCTTCAACTGTTCTATGTATACTTCCATCATCCCTTCTGAGGGTGGAATCAAGATAGTGCCGATTCCAGCGACCATATCGCCAGCTACCAATCCTGCATCATTCAACAGGCAGACGTGCCCTGGGCAATGTCCCGGAGTAACTAAGGCATTCCACATGACTGCACCACCAGGATGTGAGAGAACGATGATATCAGCATCCATGATTATTCGATTGATATTTCCTGAAAGGGCAACTGCGGTCTCGTGACTGGCCCAAAATTCAGCATCTGACAAAGACTTCAGCATCTCGATATCACCGAGGTGATCAATGTGTCTATGCGTAAATAGGTAAGCGATTAAGGACCCTCCTGAATCTTCCATACGCTTCAGTGCTGCCGCGATTTTTTCCTTCCCTTCATCTGTTCTGATTGCCGGGTCGACAAGAATATGTTCGCCCCCAGGATTGCCAATAAGATAGGAATTTGTCGTAGTTGCAGGTGGTAAGGTAGCGGTTGGAACAGGGATACATTCGACCCCACTTGCAAAAAGGATGGTCTTCTCTTCGGGACTACGTCTAGCCATGTCTTTGGCGAGTTCTTGCACATCATCGAAATTTGGAATCATTTCAACGAACTCTTGCAAAATGGTCACCAAAGGGGGTGGAAGTTTGATTTGATGTTCATTCCATTCTTCAAGTAAAGTCTCAGGTCTATCCCAGCGGAAGTCATCAAACTCAGTTTGATCCTCTAGAACAGGTTCCGGAATATCGCCAGTACAATGCATGAACATGAAACGATTCTCAAACCTTAAGGCAGCGAATTCAGGGGTTGTTCTTCGCGTTAATTCGATGAGGGCTTTTTCTGCAAAGGGTAAATCTCCTGATTTGACTAATTTCATCCATTCAGATTTGTCTTTGAGTACCTTATTCCTCAATTCGGAATCGACTGGTTCTAATCTTCCAGCAGATGGAATACATAGTCCCATCTCCTCAAGTAATTCTCTGTGCATTCCAGCATGAGTCGCTGCCTCTATGGAGTCAGGCATTTCTCCGAGAGATTGAATCAATGAGACTGATTCTCGATCCACTCTACTGATCCCTCCTCCCGGAAATGCCCAGTATCCCGGAAATGCTGGTAGATTCTCAACTCGTCGCGCTAACAAGACTTCTACACCTTTTGGACTATTTCTAGTAAGCATCAGTGAAGCGCTTGGGCGCGCTTCGCTGGGGCTTGTATCGAGGGCTGCCATGCCCTCGGGAATCTCGCTCATTGCTCTCTCGAAGCGCCCTCAGTCTTCAAGCCTGTTCACTACATCGTCTCTACATGAGCCGAGACGACCCGCTTGCACCCTTGGCCGAAGTCATGGCTCATGAGGAAGAGGTAAAGGGTCAGCGTAGGGCATTAGCCAAACTTGCAGTTGGTTGGTTCATCGCCTTCTTGATGGTGGCAAGTATCTCTCGTTGGTTCATGCATAGATTGGCTTGAAACCCCTTCCTGCAATTCGGTTGAATTGAAATACACAGGGCATTACCGCCGCTTGATAGCCCCTTAGTGTAGCGGTCCATCATGTGAGACTCTGGATCTCGCGACGGCGGTTCAAATCCGCCAGGGGCTACCAATCATCAATAATCCAACATACGAGATTGCTGGTTCTCTTCATAAGTAGAAATTTCTTGTAGGGCCAACAGCCCCCTCTCCAACGAATGGATTGTTCCTTCTCTCTTCACCAATCGTGGTCAGAGGACCATGTCCTGGATAGACCACCGTATCATCATCCAAAGTGAACAATTGTTCTTCGATGCTCTTCTTCAGCAAAGGCCAATCTCCTCCCGAATTTGGAATATCAGTTCTTCCAACACCTCCGGCGAATAGAACATCTCCGACAAAGGCATGGTCTGGCTCTCCTTCTGGAGTTCGCAAAATCAAGCAGACGCTGCCAAGTGAATGACCGGGAGCATGTCTAACCTCAAAGCGTAGATTTCCAAAAGTCAATTCATCTCCATGCTCAAATGTCTTGGTAGGCGTTGCAGGTTCAGGAACTTGCAATCTCCAACGAGCAGCAGATTGTTTGGCAGTCGATTGAAGGAAGTGGTCTCCTTCGTGCAGATACCATTCAACCTTGTATCTATCCAGCAATGGGGGAATGGCTCCAGAATGGTCGAAGTGTGCGTGGGTGTTGAGCAGTACAACCACACTTTTCTCGATTTCAAGTTCTGGCATGTTTGATTCATCAGGACCATCACCTTTGGCCTCTTCAATCCAATCGATTAAGCGCGATGCTTCATCACCTCCGTCGATGATGATTGTATCTCCTGTTTCCAGACAAGTGACTACACTACAACGCATCTGTAAGGGGCCAACGAAGAATCCCTCAATCAGTGCGGACATGACACTCGCAAGTGCTTTGCTCATTCAACAACTACGGTCGTTGAGTCTGTGGTTGTTGCCCCATCGTTATCCTTGACAGTCAATTCAAAGTGGTGAGTGCCCTTTGGTAGTTTGACCTTCAGTTTGGCACTTTCCCCGATGGTGTTTCCAGTTCGATCTTTCCAAGACCATTCCACAACCGTCCCATCAGGATCGAATGAACCGCTTCCATCCAAGAGGACTACTGCAGAACCATCATCTTCTGAGGAAACCTTCTGGTCCTCTCCTGCATTGGATACCGGTGGAATGTTAGCAGCTTTTGTTTCAGCCTCAAGTCCTGATAACAGGTCGTTTGCGGAGATATCATCTCCTGCCATTTCTTCGATGTCGATTTCACCGCTCAGCATGGACAATAGATTGGATTGAGATTCAGCTACCCCTCCTTCTTCCATTTGTTTTCGCTCTTCATCGGTCAACAGGTCTGCAATTGCAGACAAGTCATCAGAATAGATGTCTTCACTTGGCCCTTCTTGAACTTCACCTCCCATGTCGAGGTCGGTTGTCCAAGGGTCATCTTGGACGTTTATCTCCATCTCTCTAGGCTCAGCGTTGGCATCGATAATGAGAATCGGTTCAGATTCGGTGTAATCGTTTTGGTCTTCTCCACCAAGAGCGATTTTGTTTCCATCGGAATCCACGGCTAAATGTTCTACGATTCCCGCATGTTCAATCTGCCAAGCTGGTTCGCCATCCATGTCTTTGTCAGAAATTCTATAGAGATGGAACCAACTAGCAACCAACAAGTCATCACCGATGGTAGCAAGTCTTTGGATGGCGTAGGATGATTGCCAAATTTGTTCTGGTTCTGAGCCGATTACTGCCTTGAGAATACGGCCATCGAATTGACTGAGCCAACAGCCATCTGAATGTACTGCGATACCAGTGCATCTCGCTGATAATTCTGCAGTATGGGTCTTGTTTCCTAGAGGGCTCCACCATTCCGCCTCTAGTTCATTTTCATCATTTGCCGCTAATCCAAGTGTTTCTTTGGCTATGACTAGATGCCCATCCGATTGGAATCCAATAGCGGTAACCCTCTCGGCGGAGTTGGAACTTGGCTTTCTCTGAAATCTAGTTTCTCCGGTTCGGTCGATGACGGTGACAACTCCTTCATCATCTGCCACTGCAACAGTTCGACCTACTCTGTCAACGGCCACCAAATTCAATTCACTACCTGAATAGTGGTGCAGACTTCGGCCATGAATATCGAGAAGGTGGAGTGACCTGCTGCCATCGATTAATGCGATCAGGCCACCGCTTACAGAGACATTTAGCAGGTCACATCCACCTGCTACTTCATGTGTCCACAGAACTTCTCCATCGGTTGAGACCATGTGCAGGTCAGCGTCGGACATTCCCAAGACAAAACGATTCTTTGAAAGTGGTTCAATGGGGCCGGGTGCTCCATTCAATTCGAGTTGCTTTGGTTTACTGCCATCTGATTCAGCAATGTGAAATGAACCTTCGATTTCGCCCCATGCAAGATATTCTCCATCGCCCGAGAATGCCAAATCAGAAAGCAGAGTTGAAGTCTCTATGGTCGCAAGTGGGTCGATGACCATCGGCATGCTATCATCCCTTACACAACGACATTGTTCTTCATGTTATCCACGACATCAAGTTTGGGTTTCCGGCATGCCCCCACGGTTTTGAAGCAGGGTCCAGCAGATGTTCAAGTAGAGCGCTTTTCTCTACCTCATTCCATCCATGAGTAGCGTCCAATTCAACGGCAGGAGTAATTCTATCCCGGTCTATTCGAATCAATTCTTCCGCTTCATCTCTCATTATTCCAATGAATCCCCATGGTGTGCGTTTTCCTTGTCTTTTTCGTCTTGCAGCAGAAGGATTTCCTTTGCTGGCCTCAAGAATGCCGGGGTCCCACTCGTCGAGAATAGCCATCAATTCTTCATCACATCCGGGCAAAGGGACGATTGCTGCACCTCTACGCATTACTTGCCATGCACTCAATAGTTGGTTTCGGTCGGTGATTTTTGCAATGACATTACCCTGTACGCCACATGGAAGGCCTCCCGGTCCGGGGATTCTATCTCCCATTAACCAAGCTTGAGAAGGATTCATGTGTACCTTTACTGTAATCTGTGGATTGCTGAGATCGACTTTCAGTTCGGGGTCCATCTGTAGCATATGATATCCAACTTCACCTGCGAATTCTTGACTGTTCCAATTCTGTTTAGCGCCACTTCTCTTGCAGCGAACTGCGAAGGTTCTGTACTCGCCTTTTTTCGGGTCTCTTTCAACTGCTGCTTTGGCGACAACTTCGGGGTTGAGTTGCATTGGTGAAATCGGGTCTGCCCCTACCAGTCCAAAGCATCTCCTGAAACTCTCCTCAACGCGTACAGGCTCAGCATGTGAGAATGCAAGCATCAGGCTTTCTTGTCGCTCAAAGCATAGGTCCATGCCATTTCGAATAGCGGCTCTTTCCAGACTGCTTCTGAGTACCCTCTCAAAATTGCGTCTGACACGGGGAGATTTCAGCCCGAGTTCTCCAAAACGGAGTGCCCATGAACGTTGTTCAACAGCCATGCTGTTCCCTCTAGAGTCTTCACTCCTGATTGTGAATCTCAAGAATCTCGTCATCAATATGTCGCTTGGTCTTGGCGACATCATTTCGCTCATTTTCCAGAGTCTGAAGATAGACATCATCGATATCACCGGTGATATATTCTCCATTGAAGCATGAAGCATCGAAACTTGAGAGTCCAAGAGAACCATTTGAACAAGAGTCAATGAGGTCTTCAAGGGTCTGATAGATTAGCCAGTCTGCACCGATAGAGGCGCAAATTTCCTCCGTATTTTTGCCATGGGCAATATACTCACCTTTTGCTGGCATATCGATTCCGTATACGTTAGGATGGACTACGGGAGGAGCCGCACTGGCGAACAGGACCTTGGAGGCACCAGCATCTCTAGCCATCTGAACGATTTTGCGGCTTGTATTCCCTCTGACTATTGAGTCATCAACTAACAAGACGGTTTTTCCAGTGAACTCCTGAGGTATTGGGTTGAGTTTCTTACGAACTGAATCCTGACGAATCGTCTGTCCTGGCATGATGAAGGTTCGGCCTACGTATCGATTTTTCACGAAACCTTCTCGGAAGGGAATTCCCGCTTCATTTGCTAATTCCATTGCGGCAATTCTACCACTATCTGGAACTGGAATTACTACATCGATATCGCCTTGGTACTCATCATTGATTCGTTTAGCCAATTTTCTTCCCATCTCCAATCTTGAAGCATGCACACTTATTCCATCAATAACTGAGTCAGGTCTGGCGAAATAGACTTGTTCAAAGATGCATGGATGATATTGAGGCTCCTCAGCGCATTGTTGAGAGAACATCTGACCTCCTGCGGCAATGAATACAGCTTCACCCGGAGCGATATCCTTGACATGTTCAAAGCCCAATGAGATCATTGCAACCGATTCGCTGGCGATTAACCACTCTTCTCTTCCATCATCTTCCACTCTGCGTCCAAGGCAAAGTGGGCGTATTCCATAGGGGTCTCTGAATCCTAGCAATCCATAGCCGCTAATCATCGCAACAACAGCATAACTTCCACTGGTTTCCTTGTGTACTCGGGATACTGCATTGAATATGGCATTGGTGTCTAGATATAGGTCCTTTTGGATGACCAATTTGCGCTCTTTGTGAAGTTCGTTGGCTAAAATATTCATCAATACTTCTGAATCACTGGATGTGTTAAGGTGCCGTAAGTCATCCATCAACGATTTTCTCAAATCAGGAGCATTGGTTAGATTTCCGTTGTGAGCAAGACTGATTCCATATGGTGAATTAGTGTAGAATGGTTGTGCTTCAGCACCAGATGAGGTGCCTGCGGTAGGATATCTGACATGTCCGATGCCCATGTGTCCTTCTAGCCTATCCATGTGTCTTTGCCTGAACACATCCTTGACCAAACCATTGGCCTTTCGCTGGTATAGGTTGTCTCCATCAGAGGTCACAATTCCGGCTGCATCTTGGCCGCGGTGTTGTAACACGGTAAGCCCGTCATAGATTAACTGAGCCACCTTGGATTCCTCGGTGGCGACGATGCCGATTATGCCGCACATCGCTACTCCCGACCCACCCTCTGCTCCGCCGGTTTTAGTCTTTGACTGGCCTCGGGGGGGAATCCATGGGCCGGCGCATTGATGATTAGTAGTGATTACAGGGCGTACATGCCAGTCGGAACTCCGCCATTGGGAGGCCCCGTAGGGCGCAGTAGAATGCGCCTGTCTGCCAGCGGCTTGGTGACTTGGCAAAGGTGTCCAAGGCAATGGTTTCATCGCAACAAACAGGGCCTTTCCGGTCCGGTAAATCCTGAGATGATTCTTGGAATCTTAGTTGAGGATGCATTGGTCGGTCTATTGATGGAAGATCCAGGTTATCGTCCAATCGATTCACTACCAGGTTGGGTCTCATTCCACAAGGACATCACTGACAAGGTGCCGCATGAAGTTGTCGAGCCAGAATCATTGCAGGATATTCGCGAATATCTCATGGCTAGAGTTGAAGCATCTGCCAGTTTAGTGATAGAAATGGGTGAGGAAAAATGGAGCAAAGCTCCATTCAAGATGGAGGGTCGTGAATGGTCAGAATTGACCACTGCTAGAGTGGGGGAATTACTCAGGGCGGGCATTGAGATGCAACTCGCAGAGGTAGAGGCATGCCATTCGTCAGGAGGAGGCCCTCATCTTGAATCGTGGAGAAGAAAAGGAGACCCACATCTAGTCTGTGCACCGCGTTGGTCAGAAGAAGCTAGGTTTCCTATTCCCGAGAAGGTACCCGGTAACTCACTGAAACTGGCTTTGTCTTCTGAGTCAGTAGAATCAACCGATATACAAGAAGGAGAAGCCACTTGGATGGAGGCTTGGATTATCGCTAGACCATGGATGAAGGATCCTAGGGTATGGCAGCCTCAGCGCCTATACCATCCAGATGGCTGGGCTGCTGGAGAACTTGACATGCTCCATAGATGGTCGGGAAAGGCTGGATTGGTCGACATCAAATCAGGAGATGGAAGCAGCGGTTGGTCTCAGGGCCTTACCAGCCAATTACAATTCTATCAGTGGCTGTTCCTGCGTACTCGTAATGAAGAGTCACTAATCACAGAAGTTAAGTCACTACAAGGTTGGTATCTCGGTTCTTCGAATATGGTAGAAATCCCACAGTGGAGTTATGATGAACTTACAGAAAAGGATGGAGAGTTACATGAGATTTGGTCGAGAATGACTTATGCAGACGGGCAAAGACAGAATTGGCCTGAGGCCAAACCAAGTGAGTGGAAGGATGAGGGTCTACAGGGAACTTGCAAGAGATGCCACGCTCGTTTCATCTGCGATTCGGTTTCTGACGAATTGAAAGATCAGGGATTGTCCAATATATTGCCCCCTAGGATGTTGGGACTTGAGAGAGAAGAGGTGGTTCAGCGTTTGGTTCCTCGCGACCCAGCATCACCAATCTCAGAGATCCCAAACCGCCTAAATGTTTCAGGTAAATTAGGTGGGAAGTGGGGCCCCATGTCCAATCACTTTGGTGAACCGGTTCATGGGGCAGTTTTGAGTAGCGGTTCACAAGCCAGCGTAGTATTGGAAGAAATGGCTCCCGGAACTTGCCTTCAACTGAGGGACATTATGGATGGTCCTTGGGTGGTCAAAAATGCCGCACCTGGCGTTTGGCGGGGTGCTGCAAGATTGTATCTAGATTCGCAAAGTTCCTTGATACCATTGGAGCAAGCGGAAGATATCGAGATTACAAGGATTGGTTTACTTCCGACAAGAGCCAATGTCGATGGATTGGTTGTTTCTAGAAGAACTAGTCACGGGATGCGAATTGATGGTAAGCCCTGGACCATGGTGTCATTTCATCTCTGGGATGGTTGTGATGTCATTGAGAATGTGGTTTTTGGTTGGGGAATGACCGAGACCTTTGCCGACATTTCTGTTGGCGATAGAATCCTTGTAATTTCAGCGGAATTAGGTTGGCGTGCTGGGCTTCCACAACTTAGGATTTCTCCACAAGGAACAAGGATCGAGGTCAGGCAAAGAGATTGGCAACTTTCTGAAGACATGCCGGCTTCTTTCAGGTAAGTTTGTTTAATCAATAATCAATTGCTAGGTAATCCGCCATTAGTCCGATGATTTTCTCTTTGTAAGGTAATAGCGATGGCATGGTCATCTTGATTGCATTTTCTACCTTGACTCTCATCTCAGTCAGACTCTGTCCGCGACCTCCGGCCATTGGCTCAAGCCTTCTGATTAGCTCCCAGTTGCTGGCGATGTCGATGTTGACCATCTCTTTCTCTACACTAGATGGGGTATCATTTCTGAACGGTGGTAGAACTCTACTAACGAAAGTTACTCGATGGAAAACTCTCCAACAAGGTGGTTTCTTTTCGGCATCCATAGCCTCTCTCAAAGCTGTTGCTCCTGGCGAATCTGCATTATTTAGCCACATCGGATCTATGACCTTGTTGAACAAGGTATCGTGGTTTTCTTCTTGTGGCTCTAGATAGAAAGTCATCCAGCGATAGCAATCGACTTTACCTGGCTGATTAACAGGTTTCCCGTCGCTATCATAAATTCCGGATACCTTGAATGGATCACCTGGGGAAGCCTGATCAGCTTCGTATCTCTGCAAATCTAATGGTAATTCCAGTTCCACTTCCATCTTCAGGGCATGTTCTTTTTCCATCGATTTACTCTTTGTCTGAGTCTGACTACCACCCGCCATTATGCTCAATTCAAAATCAAGGAAGAAACCTGATCCATCTACATATCCACCGGCTCCACCACTATGAGATACTGAACCAGAAAATGTTTCTTGGACATAATCGCTGGTTTCAGTCTCCTCGGCAAAGAAACCACCATCCGCAGACCAAACGTATGTGTTTACTAGATCCCTTACTGCAATTTTCTGTAGTTCTGATTTTGGTGGGCCTGCTGAATCCATAAGGTTTGAGAGTTCACCCTGTTTCTTTTGAATGCCTTTTCCAGCCTTCTTCCCAATCTCATTTGACAGATCTTTACCTATTGATTTAACAGGATTGTCAGTATTTATTTTCTCATACATTGATGCTAAACGCATTCTATCTCTTTCGATCTTATTCTTGAGCCTATATGCTTCTCTTGGTTTGAAGTAACTCCACTGTCCATATTGATCTGCTGATGGATAGTCCGGATCCTTAACTACGCCTGCAACATGAGTTCCTCTTTCTAACTCACTTGGGCGATCAGAGAATCCAAGTTTTCCATCTAGAGTTCCTTGCTTAGTATATCTTGGATTTATTGGGAAGGAGATAATATTCCAGTCCTTTGGAATATCCGGATTTGGTTGAATTGATAGACCAACCAATGCCCCATTATGCGTTAATCGCATCGCATATACATCTGCAGTTTCTGATTGAACCATTGCAAATCCTTGATTTATTGGTTGGTATCTTGGTGGCAAGGCTTTGTCTGGATTGATTCGATGATCTGCATGTTCTACAGCACCGGTCAAAGTAGATTCGAACGTTCTAGCCCTAGAGTATTCCAAGCCTGATTCTTGTGATGAACTCCATGTTCTATTGTAGTTATATTCCGCTTGAACTCCAAAATTCAAGTCAAATGCCGCGGTTTGAAGTGAAAATCCGAAACCAAGCGGTGCAATTACAGTATGGAGGTCAAGGTCAACATTTCCTCCGACTTTACCTTCAATTGCTAAATCAAAACCATCCTCTCTTGATTTACTGGTAGACATAATTAGCGTATCCTCTTGTACGAGGCTAACTTTTGAAGCTTCATCGAAATCACCAGTATTGTCCCATACAGGACCCGGGTGCAAATTTTCACTAGGTACGGGAGGTGCTCCTTCTATGTAGCCCATCACCTGTGGTGCGAATTGAACTTGGGATAGCCATTCTAACTTCAAATCTCCAATCTTAAATCCGGTGTTGAACTTCCATTGGCCTTTGTGAATATACCCGCAAACTCGTTTATGTACTCCGACTTTATTCCCATCTGGAAGGATTTGGATATCTCCATATTCTGCCATACATGGTGCTGAATCACAAGTTCTATGGAAACGCGACTTCATGCCTGTTAATGATGATCGAACTATGGGTAAATCATCATGTATCGGGGCAGATGAACAGGTTCTTATCGGTATCTTCTTGTTTCCTGCAGGCTCAAGATCAAGGCCGCGTAATGTCCTATCCCTAGTTACAGAATCTTCCCCATCATCGAAGGTGTAGTAGGCAATTAAGTCATGATTGTCTTTCTTCAGTCTAGTGAAGAGGTTGTCCATTAACTGCTCTTTTTCTCTCCACTTATTCCAAATTCTAACCTCTTCTATCTCACCACTGAATGAACGCCCTGAAGACCCTGGCTTGGAGATTCTACCTCCAATTGAGAACTGTGTCTCTCCATTAAACATCATCAGTGTATCTACACAGTACTTCTCACCTAGCCATCTTTCGACCTCGTTTCTCTCAGTCTCATCAAGTACTCTGTCATAAATGATTAATGCCCCGAACCATAGTTTGCTACTTTCATAGTGGGGGGGTTTAGCTTTTGTTCCATACTTCCCATAGATGAGATTCTTGGGGATTGCAATATTTGGGTCGACCTTCTCTGAGTGCATTTTTCCATTGATATAATGTACTCCATGAGCATGATGCTCGATGATTTTTGGCTTTGGAGGAGGTGAATCAACCCTTTCAAGTCTCCACTTCATTGGCCAATGAGTGCCACTGTGAACTGCTACTCTGCTTGAAGATCCATTTCTTCTAGCGCCATGAGCATTCCAAGATGCAAGTCCCCAATCTTGAGGTTGATGACCAGCTGAATGATGAGTGGTTAATATTTGGTATGTGCCATCGCTATTTTGCTTGATGACCCAATCCATCGGCCAATGGTCCCCATTGTGAACTGCAACCCAACTTGAAGATCCGTTTCTCTTGGCACCGTGGGCATTCCAAGCAGAAAGCCCCCACCCTGCAACCTGTCCTCCATCATGTGCAGTTGTAAGAATTCGATATGTTCCTTCCTTCTTGCCCTTCTCAATCTTCCAAGTCATCGGCCAATAATCTCCGCTATGAGTATGCACCCATGATGATGAACTGTTTCGGAATCCTCCTGAATGCTTAGGGAAGCAAGCGAGACCCCAGTCTTTCGCTTGCTGTCCATCTTTGTGATATGTTGTCCAAATTTTGTAAAGACCTGGTTCAAGTTGGGTTGACTTTGGCTGTTCTCTTTCTTCTCTAGTGTGATTAGTCTCTATTGATGCGGTGTTGATTACAGGTTTTCCATGAGGAGTTGTAATTCTCTTGTCAGCATCATCTACCCAATGATTTGCGTAGAAGGAATTCTTACCACCATGTCCTCCTAACAACCAGTTCTGACTAGTTGATTGCAAACTTCTACCCCTATGGTTTGAGTCATTCCTGTATGAATCTACAAGGAAAATTGTGCAATCTGAATCTTCATCAAGGCCAAGATTAGGAATCGTAAATCCATCATTAGTATCTACTTGAAGCATCCTAGTTTTCTTACCGTTATGGGTTACTACTCTCTGCTGAATACTACCTTGAATGGCAGTTCCTTGGATGTGTTTTCTGTTTCCAGACGTATCGAAAATTTTGCTGATTTTAGTACCATTTTCATTATCTACNGATGTAGAGAGNTAACTTGCCACNAGCCCGGCCCTAATTGGGGGGGNATCAACATCAGGAGNGGATGATACTTCAGAGCCGTTAACTAGGACCTCAAAACCTGACATGCTAGGGTCTGGGTTCGAAATCCAAGTCGCTCCATCATGTAATATTCCATTATATGAGGAGATGGGGTCCTCAGTCAATGTCCCTTCTCCTTCCTCCATGGCCCAGAATGCTAAGGCTGTTTCATCTTCATCCAGGGGTTTTCCGAGGTTCTGTTTCTTTCTTGCAGATGTCATCACGAATGTTTCCAAAACTGCTCCATCAAGGGATACATCTCCTCCATTTTGGAATTTCCCTCTTGAAGTTGGCGTGGCTGATCTGCCGATAATCAAATCTCCGGAATGCTTTCCAACGTGCATAGGATCTTCAATCAAGAAGTCATCACGAGGGTGAACTTTACCATCAATTGCAATTCTAACTCTTAATGCCGACTTTTCAACTTTCTTTTCTACGTCTTTGTAGCCTTGTTTTGAGTCATCAAATTCGCGTACTGTATCATTGAATTCGGCATTTGTAAATTCCCTTGATACGCTAATTGAGTGAGCTTTTCTGTTTGACACTCTCGCTGTAGATCTAAATGTTGAGATGAGTTCTGAATCATCTACACTCGAACCATTATCTTTGGATTCATTAGAGCAATAAGAGAAGTTGATTCGATCTTCAGAATCGATGTAGAGCATGAATGGTGGTCTTTGTGATCTATTGTCGCCCAGTGTTGAACCCTTGGATATTAGCCCCTGCTTCTTACCAACGGCATCAAGTTTGACCTTCATTTCAAGTGTTAGATTTCCAGCGATGTTCAATTCGTCATTATGTTTGACCTTGATGTNAGATCCATTTTCCTTCATATCTATACCAAAGGATTTCTTATATCTGCAGGAGACCTGATGCCAGTCAGATTGAGCGAATACCTCAGTAGATACTAGTGAGTCATGTAACTCCTTGCCTCTTTGCGAAATCCGTGCTTCAACCTTGAAGTGTGGCTTAGGTCCATTACATGGATTTGGTTTTGAATTTGCAGGTTTACCCGAAGCAATTTTGAGATTAGTTTTATACGATTTCGGCCCTTTATCTATACATTCTCCTGCAGAATTGAAGGTAAAGTTCGCCAAAAGTCCGGCTTCATTTCCAGACAAATTAGAATACATACTTCTCTTTATTTCCTTTTGGCTCTTTGGTTTGGACCAAATTCGTAAGTCGGATAGGCAACCGTTGAAACCANTGTTNTGAGCCGCTCCAATTTGGAAAATCCCATTTTGTTTCTTTCGAGGGCCAATGACTGATTGTTCAACCATCTTTTCTCCGTTGATATATGAGGTCATTTTAGAACCATCATCAACGATGGCATAATGGAACCAGGAATTTTCATTTATTTCTCCGAAATACGTATTTTGCACAGTATTTTTCTGTTGAGCGTCAGTATGATTGCTTCTCAGTATCCAGTTACACTGGTGCAAATATCTTTCAGGTCTGTTATACCAAAGCATTAGATTTCTACCTTCTCCTGAGAAGAATCCTCGGCCAAATAGACCTTCCCATTTTTGATTTCCCGAAAATTCATCAATCTTGATCCACCCTTCAATGGTATACTCTTCTGACCATAGTGAATTGGAATTAGCGACCTCAAACCATGAAGTCTGATCAAATTGTATTGCATCAATCTTGACTGCTGGATGGAGGTGAATTCCATATGCTCCATCCGGGTTTTCTTTGTGAATGACAGAAGATCGTCCTTCTAGATTTTCAGGATTTACCCATGCTTCCATTGTAAGGTCTTTCTTTCTTGTGAAGTGTTTAACTTCGATTGGATCGGCTGTAAGGACATCATCTTCACCATCGAACCAAAGGCTTTGGCCGGGCTCGTCCCCAACCCATTTTGCTGATTTGGTTCTACTACTCATTGAATATGAACCATTTTTGACTAAATCTCCGTTTGCGCATCCACTTGCTAGGAATGTCAGACTTCCTCTACCTAGGCTAAGGGAAGGTGGAACAACAGTATTATCGAGGTCATATCCCATCGTTACTGCTTCGGTTCCAACTGGAGTGGAGAGGCTATATTCTTCCACAGAGATTTCCTTTGAACCGTATGGAATGTCTGAAGAAACCGTTAATTTGTCTCCACTTAATGTACGAATAACGAAACCTTTCTTTATCGGATAAGATGTTGGTGAATCTATCTTTAGAGTGGTGATTGATGACCCCGGCTCAGAAACTGTTCTTCCAATATAATACGGTCTGAGATCTACGCCATTCAGTATTCTTGCGAAACGCACGGCGTCTCTTGGGATTTCATTCCATTTCTCTTGGAAACCAGCTGGATTAGAAATCACTAGTGTACATGTTTCACCACTACTTCCATCACTAATCAGTGCACTAGCCTCATCAAATTCGGTATCTAGTGACCTTGCAATTAGGCCCATTCCGGCGCCTTCTTCGTCACCAGATGTAGTTTCTATTTCGACTCTTACTCTACTTGAATTGATATCGTAATATGCAGAGAAAATTTGGTCTCCTTTACCCTTGAAGTATAGGATTAATTTTCCTGATGCTGACTCATTTATTGTGGGTGCTTCAGAACTCCAAGCAAAGCCCATTAGGCCTGCGGAAATAGTTAACCCTGCAGGATCAACATGCACTAGGCTAAGTGGCAGAGGTGGTACCGAAGGAGCATGCGCCTTCCTAGCAAAAATTATTGCTTGCTCGGCACCTGCTAACTCGCTTTTCTTCTTGTTTAATTCTGCAACCTTTGCATCTCTTTCAATCTTCATCTCTGCAACTTCATTTTTGAGGATATTTATCTCTTGATTAATAACTTCTAACTTATTTGTGATTTTCCTTATCTCAGTAGACAAATTATCTACTTTTAGGTGCTCAGCAGTCGAATTACTGTTCAAAATAGCAGTATCAACAGCAATTTGGAGGTTACAAGAAGCGATCAATAGACTATAACTCCAAGGGCGATGAATCTTGATTGAAGAGAATGAATTGTTTTTGAAATCTCCATGATTTACGCTCCAATGTCTTTTGAAGATCCACCATCCCGAAGAATGTCTGGTAGTCCATGCTGAAGCAGAATTTCCACCATAGAATGTAGAAACTTTTCCACTATAGTTAGAATGTTCATAAGCCTTAATCTGAACCTCTTTTTTGGGCCAACTAATTGAGGAAATTCGGTCATTCCAACTTCCCAGGTTAGATTTTGCCTCACCAGTTTTCATGGTAAACTTTGCACCAGTCTTATTTGAACTATCATAGAATTTCACTTCTCTTTTCTCTTCTAGAGATTCTTTGGTCTTTTTCAATGCAGCCAGTCTCTCTTTGATTACTTGCACAGCTTTTGTCAACTTTTCCTTAGCACTTTTCAATTCCTTGTTCTTTACAACAAGAGAATTTGCTAATGTAGTCTTGGATTTCTCCTTTGAAACGATTTGAATATTCTTCTTTTTGATTCTATCATTGCAGATATCAACTTCACCTTCAAGCCGATCTATTTGATTCTCGATTGCTGGTAAAGCCTGAGTTTTGTCATCTAATTCATCAAGTAATCGAGATAGTTGCCCTCCAAGTGGATCTGCAGAAAGTAGATGTTTAGGCGTCAAGGTGTCCGGTGCTAAGGCCAATCTTCCTTTGTCCGAGATTCCAAAATCTAGGGAAAGGATATATGGGCGCTGAATTTTCCTAAGAGTACTTGCCATTTCCGAGCCCGGCATAGCTATCGACATTTGATATAACGACTTATTTTCCAAAGAATCTTCTTGACATTCTAGAATTCCGAATCTATCACCAATCCACGCTTCCACAATCTTTCTTTCTTCATCATCAAGTGCTCGATTGTAAACCAATACCGATAGAACTTCTGCACCATTGAATTTACTGTTATTTACAGCATTTTGCCCTTCGCCGATGCATAATCTACCTGGTGCGGCAACTCCTCCTTCCTCACCCATTGACACCCCATTTACATGACAGGTACCTGTAGTTCCACTAAGTGTTGCGCTGGTAAGAGCAATTGTATTCCTAGCCGTTGGCGTATTTACCTTGCCAACCCAACCGGGGGTTGCTTTTCCACTATGTTTGATATGCCATCCTCTCATTAATTTGTCTCCATGGCATAGACCTAGTAGCCATTCATGTGTATCCAATGACCCGAGAGTTCTGTTAGCTCCCGAGAAGTCCTTGTCAACTAGGAAGATTGTGTGATCCTCCTTAAGGTTTAGATTGTCTGGATATCTTAAATCTGCACCATTTGGAATTTTTACTCCTTGGAAAGATCTAGCATTTTGCTCGATATCTATTTTTGTAATTGAACCAGCCTTGATTACAATGTGGTTGTTATTTCCAGATAGGTCGTTCCACCTGTCTTGATTTAGTGATTCAGCAGTCTGGTATGCCAACAGACCGTCTTGTATTGGGGGCATCATATCAGGGCCTCTAGTAGAAATTGCTAGCATTAATCTAGGCTTCTGCTTCATCGGTTTCTCAGAGCCATCACCCCCCTTCATCGGAACTTGGTTACTGTACACAGTAGCGTCCATTCCACCAGCCTCCCAATCTGGAATATATCGGTTAGAGAATGAGAAACTAGAACGACGCATGCCTGGATGATCGGATACTGGGGCAGTAGAATTAATCCATTGAGGGTTACCATTAATAGTTCCGTGAATCGGATTTTCTGATTGATCGAAGAGGTCTTTTCCTGCTGCTTCGTCAAATCTGAAATATCCGCTCAAGCCAGGTTCATCGCCAACCAATCTATGATTCCTGAACATATCTAGTTGGGACTTGCTTCTGCAATGGTTCCAAATCCGCATCTCATCTATTCTACCTTTGAAATATCGATTATTGTAATTCCCAATATATAGTGGTGCATCACTTCCATAATCTGCTGAGGCAGTATCCTCGGAATCAAGAATTCCGTCGATGAAAATCTTACGTTTCTTTGTAGTTGAATCATAAGTGAAAGCAATATGGTGCCATAAATCTAGAGGGACTGATTGAGTACCAGACAAATCATCTGAATAGAAGCCAAAATGTGCCTTTCCATTTCTGAAACCAAATGCTGCAGTGTTGCTTTTCCCTTTAACAGTAACATTTCCGAGTATAAACTCATCATTACTTTCTCTTTCCAGCATCACCCAAGCTTCTACGCTGAATGAGCCATTCATGTTGTAATTTGTAGGTAAGCCAATTTCGATACAATCTCCATCTCCGTCGAGTTTCAAACAAGACTCTGCATATTCTGGAGGGCTGAGGATTGGCACCATTGGGAGACTTGTGTATGGACATTCTCCAGGTTTAGTTTCATGTACTGAGTCCTCAAATTTTGGATCTGGACTTGTGTAAATAACAGTCCCATGGGTATTGATCAATCCGTCCTTTTGCCTTTCTACGTTGAACGAATCAATCCTACGAGAAAACGGATTGTGAGCGAAGAATTGCCAACGTGTTATATCTGTCTGATTCGTAGGTAATAGGTTAACTGTGAATCTTCCCTTTTTACATCTTAGGAATGTTAATTCGTGAGTTGGCTCATGGAATTCTATCCCATTCATGTCCTTGGTGCCAAGGCTATCCTTTCCTCGAGCAGGGACAGTTTCGTTTCTACTTCTCTTGAAACGTACCTGTTTGCATAGTGCCATCTTCTCTCCTTGAAGCAAGAACCTATCGAGAAGGACAGTTGGCTCAGCAATCATAGGGAGATTGACTTTGAATGGATTTTCTGCTGACCCGTTCCCTGTTCGATTGTAGATGTCACCGGCATGGCCCAACAATTGGAGGCTGAGGGAATTATCTTCCTTCTTGTTTGATTTGGTAGAACTAGATCTGTAAGCTTCAAACATTGAATTTGGCTCAGATCCCGGAATGCCAACCATGTAATGGACATGCCGTCCCCTAGAATCTACTCCCTTGCCACTTCCACCGCAATATCTCATCGCCCTCCTTACATCTTTTGTCATGCTGCATGCGTCATAAGTGACTACAACAACCAAACATCGTGTATTCAGTGACTCAATCTTTTGCTTGAATGCCGCACATTGATTTACACTATCTCCATAGGTATCGAAGCTTTTTTGTTCAAGTAACTCAAGTGAATTTCTGTCAAACACCAATAAGTTGTGCCCTCTCTTGTTGATGGAATATGTGTCATTACCTACCTTGACCTCAGCAGCACCTACGTTGTATGAACTATTGTTATGTGGATCAAATCTAGTCGCCTTGATACTCAACTCTGTGATGTCGGATGTTTCCAATTCTGTGAATAGATTGGCATCATGATTTCCAGCTACCGATTGTCTGAACAGATATATGTGTTGATTATCGCTAATCAGTTTGAACGGAGCTTGGTCAGTAAATCTTGAGGTTGTTGAAAGATGATGGTCTAGTTCCATTGTTCCAACTGCTGCTAACTCTTGGGAGGTAACTGCCTTTCCATTGGATTTAATCTTGGGAACTGATTGATTTCCAATGGCCGCGTGTCCTACTTTCTGAATCTCGTTTGGAAATGGTAGTGGTCGAGGAAACCCGTCCTTGTCATTTGATTCTGAATCCGGCCATGCTTCGACATCTAGTTTACCAGTATGAAGTTGAGAGCCAGTATCTCCCATTACGGTATACCAAAACTTGTTTCTGTCATCAAGAGCGACTGCAACAACTTTGCCTTTGTGAGATACCATGGCGCTTTGCGTGAATTTTCGTCCACTAGACTTATTCTTGTGCGTGTAAGTTTTTGTCATCGTTTCCATCAGTGTCATACATATCGTCCCCCAGATGTCTTTTTCGTTTCGTTACTCATAGTATCTTCACCTGAACTTGTGGGAGGTTCAGTTGAGGGCGGAGTTGTTCTAGGCATTTGAGGGGGCATAGGTGGCGGATTCATTGGAGGCATAGTCTGTGTATCATCCATTCCTGATGGTGCGATTGGAGGAGTTCCAGTAGGTGGTTGCATCTCACTGGTTTCCATACTTGGAGGAGGAGGGGGTGGAATGTTTTGTTCGATGGTTGTTTCATAATCTTCTTGGCCGTAATTAGGATCATCCATATTGAAAACCTCAGGTTTGAAATCAGGATCAAAATCAATTTCAATCTCTTCCTCAGGTTCTTCCAAGGGGATTGGTATGGATACAATTACTGTTGTATTTGTCAAGTCATTTCCTTCACTCGTGGAAAGGTATTCTTGCAAATATTCTTCATCTAGTTCTAGAACTTGGCCATTATTGTCCTCTCCATGTTCCTCAATTTCAGGAGGGGAGATGCCATTTATTTTCTCAATCTCTTCAAGAACATTTCCAAGCTCAGAAGAATTTGAAGCAGAGCCTTGGATGAATGGAGCCTTAGCTTTCTTTGCTGGAATAAAACCACCTCCAATACTTGAAGCGGAATTTTGTCCACCTGTTTGATGTCTAGCGAACTCTGTTTTGGAGAAGGCTGCAAGAACTCTATCTCTGGAATCAGTTACTAGTAATGAGTTCCAACCTCCCTTAGAACTAGATTCCTTTACCCGAGAGAATAAACTCTCTTCAGACATATTCAACCAAGCGATATCTAGATGTTTACTCTCACTCAACTTCATTGGTTTAGGAGCCTGACCTGATGCTAGAATCTTCAGAACTGTTCGCACATTTGCAGTTCCACTTATCTGATTAATGAATAATGAACTAAGCCCTTCAGTAATATCCTTCTTTGATAATTTACTGACTATTGCTTGTCCGTTGATATTGAGAACAAGTGAATCGATTAGTTTACCAAATGTCTGATGCGGGTGCAAGATCATAGGCTTTGAAGCGAGGATTCCTGTTGAGGGATCGGGCTTTAATAGATTAGATAGAGTTGCAGAAGGCCCATGTCTAATAGTTCGAGTTTCAGAGGGAGGGACTCGACCGCTAACTAGTGCTCTAGCTTCTTGGAAGTCCCCCATAGACATGAAACCAACGAATGTTCCATCATCCGCTCGCGCTATGACTCCATAGGGTTGTTTTTCGGTAATCTCATTCACTACTAATTCCAAAGGTGTGCCAACATGATATTCTAGTAGCACGCTTTTCATTGCTTTAGTTATCGAATGTTTTCCGCTGATTCTCTTTTTTTCATCTAGAGAATGCATTAGGGTCTCAAGAGAGATTATTCCAAGAACTTTCTCTTTCTTTCCACCTAGGAAAGAAAACATCCCTTTCTTCGCCACACCTTCGTAGATTAGTATGTTATGTTCAGGATTTTCCAAAAGTGCTTTGGCTGCATCTGAAACTTTGGCCGAAGGAGGCAATAGTATGTGTTCATCATGAAGGTCAAGAGCACCGAGCGGCAACTCTGAATTGGACGACATAAAGTCCGCTTTTGGGGCGACCTAAAAAATGATTTGCCGTCAAAATTACAAATCTAATGAAAAGATTAGTTTGTATAGTAAATTATTGACTAATTTTGGAAGATGATTTATTACACAAGATTTTATTCCTTTCTCAGTTAATGCTATCGTTGATATGCCTTGGACGTAAACCAACTCACATGCCGGTCCACCATCCCCCTTCAGATGACCCCATAGGGCCGTACAATCGTCTATCTCATACCCAATCTGCAATGCTGGCAAACTGTCCGAGGCAGTGGTTTCACCGCTATCGTCAGGGGCTTAGAGGAGAGTCTCCGCCTATTCTAGCAATGGGTAGAGCGGTGGAGGCAGCACTTTGCAGGACTTTCAGGGATTCGCCAGTTCTGGTGCCATCTGATGTTCAGTCTGAATGGATGGATAGTCCATTGCAGGAATTCGAGGCATCATGGGCAGGAGGCAATCTAGATCCCGTTCAGCGTCCAAGCCGTTCCAAAGAGGGATGGCGTGGCCCTGAAGTAGAGCCCCTTCCCAAAGCGATGTGGCCACTTAACCGCAATGAGTTACATGTTTGGGCAAGTGAACGTTTGGACATTCATTTTCAACGCTGCTGGCGCGAAGCAGGAGAGGAGTGGGCGAAGGATTCCAATCGTACGGGAGACTTTGAGGAATATACCAAGACCGATTTTGAGCGGGCTAGAAATATGGCATTCAATGGATTGAACATGCATATCGATGAAGTTGAGAATTGCATTGAGGAATTAGACGAGGTATCACTTACACAATGGAGGTCTGGAGCCAATCGTCCTGAATGGCCTGCACCAGATGGTTTCCCATATGTCTGGAGAGATTCATACCCATGCGCCAAGGAAGAAGGCAGAATCTCATGGGTAGAAGCGTGGGAGATTACTCGGCCATGGTTCGTGGACCCGGATGCTGATGACTTCTCTCTAACCTGTATACACAGAGATAATTGGTTTCAGGGAGAATACGACTTGATTTACCGATGGAATGGTATCAGGATAGTTGACATCAAGGCAAGCGTGGGGGCTGGAGATCGATCTGGTGATTATGTTAAGCAGATGCGGACTTATGCATGGTTATGGTGGGATATGCATGAAAACAAGTCACCCGATGGATTAGAGATATGGTACCTCGGTGCCAATTCTCGCAAAACTGTCGCGGTTCCTTCAGATGAAGAATTATCAGATATCGGAAAAGGTTTGCACGAGGATTGGTTGAACGCTCAAGAGGATGATGCCATTGCTGAAGATTTTCCTGCAGAGCCTGCTGCCTATCGCCAATTCTCGGCTGGAGGAGTTCCAATGGATGAAGACCTACATCCTTTGACCAGGTGCACGCATTGTGATTATGAGTTGATATGTCCGCGTTCTGGCCCCATTTCTTTGCCAAGTGCAGAAGGTGGTTTTACGGCAATTGAAGACATCGATCCACGACTTGTAGCCTGGGGTCACGCATATCGATTGACAGAGGAGTTACAGTTCCCATTCGACGCTGGAATACGAAAGAGAGAGTTTACTCTGCATATGGAAGAAGGACAGGTAAATGTTGTTCTTGATGACGCGGTTAAAATGCCAGAATGGCAGGAGGGTATGGGGCTAAGATTGTTCAATGCAACAGGGGGTTCTGTCAAGAAAGGAATGAATTGGATGAAGCGATTGAAGTTAGGTAAAGAAGGTCTTATTCAGGCTGCAGATGAAAGGAGAGAGGGAGATTGTCTGATGTCTGAAATCAAGCCGATGGAAGTTTCAGTCGTTGGCCTTGTATTCTCCTTCGACCATCGAGAAAGGATGCGTTCAGACGGTAGCACTTCTCGCAAGTGGGGTGCAAGGTTAGTGGATTCAACAGGAGTTATCCCTGTGGAAGCATGGGATGATAAAATCCATTCTATGTTGTTAGACAATGCCACAAATCGCGGAGAAGTAGTACAGGCACGAGATTTCCAAGTCATGGTCAACGCAGGTGGGAAAGTGGTGTTGCGCGCTAAGAAGAATCGCTCAGGTTCTTCGAGATTGATTTCATCCTCCTGATGAGACAATGATCAATTCTAATTCGATGTCATCTGTGATTTGTGCATTGTGTGGAATCACTGAATCCTGATGTATGACCAATACCGTAGAGGGGGTAATTTCCATCTTTTGTAGGACTTCTGAGACGGAGGTTGCCTCTGAGAATTCCAGCGAGGTTATCTCGCCTCCGTTCAATACGCTGACCAGCATGTATCGGCCTATTGCATCACTCTTATGACTGCCTCGCTTCAGCCGCTGCCTACAAGCCGAGATCGCATAGCCCGGTATTGCGGTGGATTCGAAATCCACTGTCCCCTGGACGCGGGAGTTCGAATCTCCCTCTCGGCGCTCCAATTCTACACCCTGTTTTTTACACCATTTTCTGTGATAATTTTATCTTACAGAATTGTATCATCTGCTCTTGAAATCGTTTGTTCACTGGTTAACCTTATTGGTGCTGGGCTTGACCCGAAATTATGGCTGGGGCTCATGATGTCTTTGAAATCGTGGTCACAAGTATGAGAGATGCCTTCCTCGCCGTGACAGTTTTTGTTGCAGCAATGGTACTACTATTCAGTTGGTTGCAGTATGCGACCAGTGGTCGTTTTGTCGAATATATTCGAGAGAAGAAGAAATTACAGCCCGTCATTGGTGCGTTGATGGGTTTGACGCCAGGCTGTGGTGGTGCCATTGTCATGATGCCAATGTATGCGCGAGGCTATGTGACTTACGGCACAGTTGTGGCCACATTAATCGCCACACTGGGAGATTCAGCCTTCGTATTGATTGGGGCTGCAGTAACAGATTCTAGCTTCATTGCACCCTTGTTTGCCGTTCACGCCATCTCATTCTTTGTCGGCGTCACTTGGGGCTATTTGATCGACATGGCGGGGATAACTCCTCGTACCCCCCTTGGTCGTATTGGCCCTACTATCTCGCAAGAAGAACCCCAAGCCGCACCCGAGGGCGAATCACCACTAGATGATCTTTCACGTGAAGTTCCCGAGGGGATTGGATACAAGATTTTACATCAAGGCTATTTTTTATGGTGGATAATTACCTTATTTGGCCTGATTTTTGCTATTCTATTATTGGTGTGGTCAGGCCAAGACCCGGATTACAGTCTGGAACTCTCTTACAACCCATTAACACTTGATGGTTTTATCACATGGGTCGGTCTCATTGGAACAACCTCTTCTGTGATTCTCTATGTGGCTCAGAAGAATTGGTTTGCTGATGACACGGAGGCAACCATAGGTGACAAATTGCATTCAAGGCGTGAGACCATGGTGCATGCTGCAAGTGAAACTGCATTCGTTACATTTTGGGTGATGATTGCTTACTTGGCGTTTGAATTCATGTTGCTATTCAGTGGACTTTCCGAACAAGATATGGCCAATTATGGAGACGGGATGATTGCTGTCACGGTTGCAGCCATGATTGGGGTGATTCCAGGTTGTGGACCACAAATCATTGCTATTACTGCATATACGAAGGACATGATTTCATTCCCAGCATTGACTGCTAATGCCATCAGTCAGGACGGAGATGCTTTGTTTCCATTGTTGGTTCGTCACAAAGCTGCTAGTCTTTGGGCAACAGTTCACACCACGATCCCGGCAATTATTGCAGGAATCGTATTGTTTGTCGCTGGTGTAAATTTCTGAGCAGAGGGTGGCGATGCAACTGGTCCACGCAAAGCCCATTCAAACAACAACTGTATTCGCAAGGGTATTGTGAAAACCCTTCCAATCCATCCAATTCAATCGGCCCGTTAATTTAGTGATATTCAAATTGCATGATTTAATATGACCAGTATTCATAGTTCTTAATTAATTGATAGATTTTGGATGTCGATAGAATGTCAATATTCATCAGCGATGAAGCGAAACAGAAATTCCAGAGTTTTTGGTTTGGATTAGCAACTCCAATTCTTATTGGAGGGGGATGCTCTCTTTTTTCATTGGGTGTTTTATCGACTCACGATGGCCCTGTGAGTGAATTCTCCTATGTTGAGTATTTTTTTGCAGTGTTTTGGATACTGGGGCATCTCGTTCTTTGGCCATTGTCAGCATGGTGGTTGTTTCGGCGGGCAAAAAAACTTGAAAATTTACATTTAAAAAGGGGATCTCTGATATCCATGAGTGTGGCCTTTTTTTGGGTAACTTCCACTATTCTGTTAGGATTAACCCTACACTTTTGAGAGGTGCATAAATGTCATCTGAGATTCCTGAACTTGAAAAGGAGAAAGCAGTAGAAATATGTCATTCTTGTGGTGAACGTCTACGAGCTTCTTCGACTTATCCTAGAACTGCGCTTTGTCCTACTTGTGATCAAAAGTTCCTAGTTGAGGCCTCTATTAGGGGAGCAAATAATGAAGACCATTTAAGAAAAAAAATTTACATACGCCAAGGTTCTTTTTGGCTTGGTTTAGTTATTCCTGTAATACCATCAATCATAATGATGTTTTTTGTTTTAATGACGGGTGATGTAAATGTTTTATTTTATTGGATGTGTTCTCTTTGCCTTTGGCCTATTATTGGATTTGTTATAGGTATGAGTGTAGTTTTTGTTGAAAGTTTCCGTGCTGGGGGGAGAGTTTCTGCGATAATAGGTTTGATCGTTGCTGTTTTAGTTTGGTTATGGGTCTTTAGTTGGCTTCCTGATGCTCTTCGTAGAAGTCATTCCCGATAATGAAAAAATGACTCCGGGAATCCTTGACACTGGTATTTGGATGGGTTTGGGATACAAGAATCCGTGTTATTGCGCGATTACACCTGCTCCGATAAGCCACAGCAACAACATGAGAATCATCCCCACGGCGAGGGCGTTAAAGACCAACGAAAACACGATGCGAATACCCCTCTCCTCGGTTCTGTTGTAAGGAAACAGTTTGTTGACTTCTTCCTTTCCACCCTTGATGCCGAACAAGGGTCGGAAAAGAGATGCTCGTCTGGCGATTTCAAAGCAAATCATTACTCCCGCAAAGACGACTATGGTTCCGATGACCATCGATATGTAATATCCCAACCCGATCAAAGAGAAAAAGACAATCGGGAGGAACGTTAAATGCATGTGGACGATGTAAGTGGGATAGACCGCCTCGTTAAAGTAGGCAAGCCATTTACTTGGTTTGTTGATGAGTTTGGACGCCCAAGTGAATATCATGAGACACCAGAACCATGCATGGAAGGATTGAATCAACGCAGCGATGACAGACTCAAGGGCATAGGCACGATAACCTTGGTTCACCCATCCTCCTTGGTAAATATGCGGTGTTTCGAACATTTCGCCACTTATGAACCAAATTAGAGCTAAGATGGGTGTGATGACGGTAACGGGGATTCGAATACGGTCGAGGGCAGGAAAGTAGTCCTCCTTAGCTGCAATCATCAAGTATCCAAACAGGAAGTAGAGCATGTAACGTGGAAACTCCCACCACATCCCCACTTCTCCAAATCCCCACGGCTTGAACAAAATATTGCTGAGTGCTAGAAAGAAGGGCGGTAACAGA
>PBHQ01000004.1 GCA_002719475.1 Methanobacteriota archaeon
GTACTAGACCACCTAGTCAGGAAAAGGTCAAGGTAACCATCTCCATTTACATCAGCAAATGAGATTGATGAATACAATTCCCCCGGCCCATCTTGGCTACCAATCCACTGATTAATAGTAAATTCACCATCTCCATCATTTGAGTAAATTGCCGCACCTTCAGACCAGATTGCTACTCCAATATCTAAATCTCCATCATTATCAACATCTGCTAATTCAATTAACGCATTACCTCCATTAGTAGCTACAGAGAGTCGTTCATCCAACTCCAAATCTCCTTCATCATTGAAATATACTAAAATATCTCCAGACGANGTTCCTCCAACAAGGTCTAAGTCTCCATCATTATCGAGATCTCCCCACTGCATTGTACGAAGTGTATCAGTTTCTTCACTTTGCCAAAATGGTGTGGAACTCAAATTACCTGATGTACCTCCAGGGATGGTTATACAATTTTCATCGAATGGACCTTCTTCTTCTGTGGTTATCGAATCATCTATTGGACCAAGATACAACGCAGCACTAAAACAAACCTCATCCCCGGCATTGACTACATAATTNCCAAATAAAGGTTCATCCAAATCATATTGCCAACTGTTTATGCTAACATATGAAGTAGCTTGGAAACCTACAGTTCCTGTAGTAATACTTGGATCCCCAAGAACATCTTCAAAGAAGTTCCAAGAAATATTGTATTCAGCACCTACAGTCAGGTTCGAAGCATACAACATGTATTCGAATTCTTGACTGGATTCATTGAATCCAANTNCAGCTATGATTTCNCCGTAATNATCTGCCCCGCTTGAATCATCATGGTCACAAGAATCCAAACCGATGCTAAGTATATTCATGTTGAGAGTATCTATCTCAACAGTGTATGCTGCATTTTCTCCATCATCTTCCCACAAAGTTACATCTATTCTCCAACACCCTTCAGTAAAGTCGTGTTCTTCAGAAAGAGTAACAGTTTCACCACTCCATGCCCAGTCATTGAGACTTACACTCCATGNACCATTGACTAATTCGTAAATCTTGTATTCTATTGCTTGANCATATGTCGCATCATATCCTAGAGTGATTTCAGGGTCAAAATCTACTGTATAAGTGACATTTCCATCGACCAATGAATAACCACTCTCATAGATTAGAGTGAGTTTGTCACTTGAAATTTCATAATCGCTTGGCCCTCCTATATCGATATCTGGAAGACCNTCATCACCAGCGCCTCCATCATCCAGTTGATTGAGATACACCTCGTTCTTGTTGGTGTTTACGTTTCCCTCTACCAAATCGAGATCACCGTCTCCATCCATATCTCCCCACGCGATAGACCTGCTGTATCGAGAGCCTTGTGGCTCAGTCCATTCTGGAGTTGTTGCTAGAGCAGTACCAGTATTGAGNTAGACCTCGTTGTCTCCATTATTACCCACTGCCAAATCCAAGTCTCCATCGCCATCCGCATCACCCCAAGCGATAGATTCAGTATTCTGAGTATTGCTACTGGTCCATGATGAAGTACTGGCTAAAGCGGTGCCTGTGTTGAGGTAGATCTCATTCTTACCGTCGTGATTCCCTAATGCTAGGTCAAGGTCGCCATCACCATCTACATCACCCCAAGCGATAGAATTTGTATTTGCAGAGTTGCTACTGGTCCATGCTGAAGTAGTAGCCAAAATTGTGCCAGAATTNAGATAAACCTCGTTTTCGTTTATACCGTAATTACCCACTGCTAAGTCGAGGTCACCGTCTCCATCCACATCACCCCAAGCAACAGATTTGGTGCTGAAGGAGTTACTACTTGTCCATCCCGGAGTAGTTGCTAGAATGGTGCCATTATTGATGTATATCTCGTTATTTCCGCCCCAATTACCCACCGCTAAGTCGAGGTCGCCATCTCCATCCACATCACCCCAAGCGATAGATTTGGAGTACAGGGAGTTGTTGCTAGTCCATGCCGGAGTAGTTGCTAGAGTAGTACCAGTATTGAGGTAGACCTCGTTGTTCTCTTGGTTCGCCACCGCTAAATCGAGATCNCCATCTCCATCCACATCACCCCAAGCGATGATATTAGTTTTCAGGGAGTTGCTGCTAGTCCATGCTGGAGTAGTTGCTAGAGCAGTGCCAGAATTGAGATAAATCTCATTGTTCCCCTCCCAATTACCGACTGCTAAATCGAGGTCACCATCTCCGTCCACATCACCCCAGGCAAGAGAATAGGTAAGTTCGCTGTTTGAGCTTGACCAATCTGGAGTCGAATTGAATATTGCAGGGCTAGATGCAGCGTTGACAAGTAAAGATAGAGTCTTTGAAACCGTTGAAGTTCCATCTGTGACTTGAATTGTCACCTGATAAGTCGCTGCAGCGGTTGGTGTTCCAGAAATCAAACCCCAATTAGTGATACTCAGGCCAGGAACTGAAGACATAGTCCAAGTGTAATTTCCGGTTCCACCTGTAGCATTAGCGATGAAAGAATAACCAGTACCAACTTCCGCATTGGGTAGAGATTCAGTATTAATTGTCAAAGGTATAGAAACCGGAGTCTTGATGAAAAGTGCACATTCATCTTGACAAGTGAAATTTTGGTATTTTACTACAGCTGTTCCAGTACCTACCTTCGCTCCAAGATATGCATTACTACCACTAGAATCAAGGTCTATTCCGCCCGCCGTATCCATGCCTGTAGATCCTGCTCTTGTGGCCCAAACCCATGACCCTGTATTACTTATCTGCGCTAGGAAAATGTCATAGCTACCAATGCTGCTAAGGACATAACTGGAAGAGAAAGTTGCAGTTGATTGGAAATGTCCATTTACGTAAACGTATCCATTATGATCTACGGCTAAGTTGGCTCCATAATCAGACCATACTGATCCTGCCTTAACAACCCATGACGTAGAAAGTATAGAGTTTGATTGATTCAATTTCAAAACAAAGATATCTTCAACTCCATTACTCGTTAGGCTGCTAGAGTTACCAAAATTCACTGTGCCTGAAAAGTATCCCGTGACATAGATTTTATCATTCGAATCTAGAGTTATATCTTTGGCAGCATCAGATGATGAACCTCCTTCCTTGTGGGCCCATTGCCAAGTACAACTACTACTTATCTTGGCGATGAAAATGTCTTTTTGTCCACTGCTGGTCAAGTTGATACTATTGACGCCGAAGGTTGCTGTACCTTCGAATCCACCAGATACAAAGATGGCGCCATTTGAATCGAGAGCGATTCCGCCTGCAGAATCCCAATTTGAACCACCTGCTCTTGCAGCGCATCCCCAAGAACCACCCGGGCTTATCTTAGCAACAAAAACATCATTGGNACCAGCACTTGTAATGCTGTGATTGCCAAAAGTCGCTGAAGATGATGCGGGTGATTGGAAAGTGCCAGTAACATAAGCATAACCACTTGAATCAACGACAAGGTCTAATCCTTGATCACCATAAGAACTACCTGCGGATTTGGCCCATTGCCATGAACCACTGCTACTCAACTTAGCGACAAAGATACTTTTGATATTAGTTCCACCACTATTCAAAGTAGTAGTGCCAAAATCGGCTGTACCTCGGAAAGACCCAGTGATGTAAATCTGATTACTACTACTATGCAAGGCAATTGAATTGCTTTCATCTATACCTTCACCGCCAGCCGTTACAACCCAATTCAAGATTCCGAGACTGTTAAACTTAGCAACGAAAATGTCACTTTTCCCACTGCTAGTAAGTATTGTAGAACCAAATACTGTTGTTCCACTGAACCATCCTGTGAAATATGAATTACCTGCAGAATCCACCACCACTCCTTCAGTGAGAGTTCCTGCGCCACTACCAGTGCTTGATGAATCGCCACCACTGCAAAGTACCCATTCAGAGCCAGTATTGTAATCTAACCCGTTTAGATAACAACGTTCCTTAGTAAACTTCACCTTGACTAGGAAACCATCTTCATTTCCTGCAGAAGTCAAAGAATGTCCAGGTGCAAAAGTGGCAGTTCCCTTGAAATAACCCGCGAGAATCAAAGTGTTAGAAGCTGAGTTTCCACCAGTTGCTGCCCCTGAACCTGGATCAAATACTATATCATTGACAACAATGTCATGTCCAGTTCCTCCATTACCTACATTACCGATGGTGAACACGTATTTTGTATGGCCATTAGAAGCGTTGAAACCTTGGACATAACCATCCTGACCTGTACCGCTTCGGGTGAATTGTTGACCATTGCCGAAATACACTGTTCCATCATAATCTCCAACCACGGCCAAATCACCATTTGCTGTTAGAGCCAGATTGATTGGATTAACTGCTCCGGATGAGGAAGTTGTATTATGCCATAGATACTGGAAACTTGACCCACTAATCTTCCCAACTACCGCGGTGCTAGAATAAGTTGATGAGAATCCTGTACTCATCGTAAGGTTGCCAGTGAACTTAGTCATGTAGTATATATCACCAGATGNATCTACCTTCACTGAAGAAACTTGATTGTCGCCGTTTCCAGTTCCTCCCTTAGCGAAAATCCAGCCGTTAGAATCTACCTTGGCGACGAATGCTTCTTTGTCTTGCCAGTGGCTGAGATTGGTATTTCCGAAGGTTGCCTGCCCACGATATGAGCCACCTGTTACTACAGACCCATTTCCTGCATAATCAAGACGTATTGCAGCATCGTTAGCACTACTACCACCGGTTTGCACCCATTGCCAATTACCACTGGAACTGATTTTCCCAACAAATGCATCTTGTCCACCATTTGTGTATGATGAATTCCAATAGGTGTTACCTTTGTCCCATATCGAAGAATTATCACCTATGTATCCAGAAATATATGCATCTCCCCAATTGTCCAAGACGATGTCATTTCCTCCTTCACTGGTACCGCTTGAGCCAATCTTGGCCATCCAATGCCAATCACTAGCATCATGCTTGAGTTTGGCAACATAGAGGTCAGCACTACCTGCAGAAGTAAGGCTACCAGATGATTGACCCGTCTTGTCATAGAAATAGCAAGTTCCATAGAAGTTGCCAGTGACAAATGCATCTCCGCTGGAATCAACTGCCAAACCATATGTTCGATCAGTACTGGTCCCTCCAAGTTTAACTGCCCATTCCCAATTTCCTTGGTTATTCATTTTGGCCACATAGCCATCAAAGTATGAACCTGAACTGGAAAGAGAATAAGTGCCGAAAGTCAGAGTTCCTTGGAATTCTCCAATGATATATGAACTACCATTTGGACCAGACACAAATCCGTGGTTTCGATCAATATTGGAGCTTCCAAAACCTAACTTGTTCTCAATATTGAGTACCACTGACGGCCCTGAACTAGTATGCATCCTAGACTCTTCTGCCTCTAAAATTACTTCTTCTTGAGGTTCATATGGACTCAATGCCGGCGTAAAGGCGGCAAACAGCATCAAAAACACGAGAATCAACGAACTTCTAGACAGTTGGGCATCCATGGCTATCGCTCCAGCAAACTTTCGTAAACACAGAACTGCATCAAGCCTTCGCTTGTAAGATACAGAAGTAAACTAACAAATTATGCAAGATGGTTAGCACAAATTATTGATACTCTTTCAAATTGCCAAGGGGTGGTCATATCTTGTCATCTGAAAGAAAATCGGTACTCTACTTCTTCCAATTATTGCCTTGGCAATACAAATTATTCATCATAATCATGGCTGTAATCGGAGTATTGGAAGCAATTAGGGGTAATTGGGATAATACGATAGCGATAGGTATTTTCCTTACCGTTATACTCTTGGCAATGCCTGTTTTAAACACTGTTTTTAGCAAAATGTTAATGCCAATCAAAGCATTATACTCTAAACAAAAATTCGTTGCAATTGGACTGGTTTCTATCCTCATTTTCTCTATCGGATACCTTGGCATTGGATTTGTCATCGCCACTCAAGCCTTGACCGCTAAACCTGGCTGTGGCATGTGGGAAGATAACACTCCCTCAAATTGGACATCAGAAGATAATTGGCAAGGTTTTGAGCCATGGCCTGACGCTGAAGAGCGAGTACAGATTAGACGTGATTTCAACGTCTCACAATTCCAAATGGGCAATTACGAGGAGGTATCGTTCAATCCGCGCGATGATTCGAGTATAACTCTGCGAGGTTGGTATGTGGAAGTTAATCCTGAGGGTCCTGTTGTAATTCTGACACACGGAATGCCCGTCAATGGCAAATGCAAACCAGAGATGCTTCTGATGCAAGGCTATCTTTCAGAAGGCGGTTTCAACACTCTTTCCTTTGATCTGAGAAACTACGGGGAAAGCGATGTTGTCAGTGATTATTTCGCCGTTGGCCAAATTGAATTCTACGACCTTCTTGGAGCCTATGATTGGCTGGTTGAAGAGAAGGGATACAATGCAGGTGAAGTTGGGATGACTGCTTTCTCTGCAGGAGGNGGTGCAGNCATCGCCTTTGCTGAAGAGGAAGGCATCGGCGCATTGTGGCTTGACAGTGCCGTTCTAGATTTCCCATTAGTAGTTCGAAATGAACTAGGTAGAATGGGATATCCGGAGTTCTTTGCCAGCCCCGCAATTACAGTTGGAGGTTGGTTAGCAGGAGTCGATATCGATGGACGCTCACCGATGGAAGCAGCTGATGATGCAGGGGAACGGCCGGTATACCTTACACATGGAAAAGAAGACGTTAGAGTTTCAATCGAGCATGCTGAAAGGTTCGAGAAGCGGATGTTAGAGAATGATGGAAATGTNTCTACTTGGTATGTTGAGGATAGAGCCCATGTCGATGCGATATGGGGGGACTCCGACGAATACCGCGAACGACTAGTTACTTTCTTTGAGAATGCACTCGAATAGNGTGAAGATTACCATTTCTTGTCCTTCTTTTTGCGCTTCTTGTCTTTCTTACNGCCACCNCGTTTCTTGTTCATTTTCTCACGCTTCTCATTGAGAATCTGTCTGCGACGAATCTCCTCTGCAATATTGGTTATTGGNGAGAAGAACTCGGCACGCTCATCTTGAGTCATAGCATCCCAGATTTCCTTCTCTTCTGGAGATACAACTCCATCACCATCAAGATCCATGATTCGGGCACTTGGTAGTGAGGGCCCTGCCGNACCCGCAGCCGATGAATCGATACCACTTGTGACATATCTNGAAGAGAANGCCTCCTCNGGTTCTGGCTCCTGCTTGGCACTTGCTCTTTGCGGCGTATGACCCATTTGCTGCTGCATGTCCTCGATTGCTTGACGAGCCATTGCAGCCTCTTCCTTAGCCTCTGCCATCATATCCTGTGCATCCCACATCATATCAGCGGCCTGCTGGAAATCATCCTGCCATTCGTTTGCACCATCATCTGAACCCCAATCTCCAGAAGTTCCACCGTCCTGTGGATTTCCATCGAATCCAAGTCTTTCCATCTGCGCTTCAATCTGCTCCATCAGNTCTCCATATCCACCACGCGGTAACTTGTTCTTGTCGTTAGCCTTCTCAATATCCATCTCAATGATTTTCAAACGACCAATAGTTTCAGCCTTACGAATACGCTCAGATAATTTACGCACTCTCTTGTTCTTGGCTCGCTGGCCACGAGCTAACACCATTCGTCCAGCGAATGCCAATATACCTAGGAGAATNGATACNATTTGTCCCGTTGTNGAGTTCATGAAATCCATTACTGCACTAACGATGGCGTTGGATGCAACCTTGTCGACCAATCCCTGTTCTGGTTCAACCACTCCGTCCCATGANACTCCTTCCATCGAATCATGCTCAAAAGTACCACAGAATTGCAACTTNTCAATCAGATTTTTGACTGATGACATNGCAGTATCCGAAGCATTGATTTGGTATCCTAGTGAAACTTCTACACAATATTCTCCAGCCTCAAAATATGGGTACTCAACATCCTCAAAGAAACGGCTAGAGGATTGCCAATAGCCTCCCTCAAGTACGCCTTCCCAATTCAAATCTAGTTTCCACTCAATTTCATCCTCATCACTGTCGGTGAACAAAATCCACCAACCATCCTGTGCATCTTCATCGATTGGCGAGAAATACGAGTATAGCGTATTGTCATTTGAATCTTCAAGTTTGAATGATAAAGAATGATTGTATCCTCGCCACGGGTCTTCTACGAGCAGTTCTATCTTCTGATTCCAAACTCCGTCCACCTTCTGTTCGATGAATTCGATACTGATTGTCGTGTTGTGAGTTGTAGGTTCACCTATTGGGCAGCCTGTAGAGTCCACCTGAACACCAGGGGCAGTTCCAGCGCAGAGGTCAATAAGGTCGTCAACTCCATCACCATCCGTATCTGTCTGGGTATTGTTGGAACCGTTGCCCCCATTGTTCTGACCGCTGCTAGTATCGATTAACAACCAATCAACATAGAGCGAGTTTCCATCTTGCACAAGATCCAATTGTAAACAGAATTCATCGTACCAGTCGCTAATAGTGGAATAGTCCACAGGTATCTGCCGGAAGGTTCCATTATCTACTGTCTCCCAACTGAAGAGGTTTACCGTTCCTTGATCTATACTCAATGGCACATCTGAGCAACTACCCTCATTAGCCTCTATCAATCTCCACTCAATGTCATAATCTAGACCTTCATTTAACTGAGCGGAATAGCCCGCTGTCAATGTTTGATTGGCCGGGTCAATATTCAGGAACGCTTCGACTGAAGGTTGCCCTGCTTCGCCGCCATTGCCGCTATCGCCGCCATCGCCACCCTCAGGGTTTACGAACTGTTGATTCATTACACCCCAGACTCGGAATGCTGCAATTGCAATCTCGTAAGGATTNCCAGAGTTATCTGTAGAATCGCTACAATTCAATCGCACATATCTCGCTTTAGTTAACGGTAATTGCGCTCCAGAACCTTCCCAATAGTCACCATTTATCGTTCCATCTTGTCGAATCCAAANATTATGCCAATTCCAAGAATCNGAAGTGCTTTCCCTATACTCGAGNGNGATATTCCGAGGGAATNGTTCCGGCTCGTTCACCTTAANGAAGAAATCCAAATTNGAGAAATATTGNACTNTACCTANATCAATTTCTATAGTTGCAGGGCANGGCCCACTGGATTGCCAATAAGTATCATAATCCTGGTCNCCAAACTGGTAATCAATAGCCAATGANGCTGAATGATTAACATGTGATGAAGAGGCNGAGATAGNAACATTTGGCCCANTAGTCAATTGCTTGTCCCAATCAATNGCCCANTCAACGNNATNTGAGTNTTCATCTAAAGGATCAGTACCAAGGATNTACTCAAAAGAATCTGGCATTCCATCTCCATCACTATCCCAATTACTCGAATTGNTNCCGNACTCATNCTCATTCAAATCAGGCATNCCGTCGCCATCACTGTCCACTGGAGTGTTATCTGGATCCAGACTATCTGTATCAAAGCAATCGATAACCCCATCACCATCAGTATCCGAATTAGAGGAGTTCAAACCGTNCCAATTTTCCCATTCATCATAACAATCATCATAATCATTGTTCGGAGGACTTTCCCACGACTTTATAGGATGCCCTCCGTACAAGNATTCATCATAGTCATCGTGTCCATCCCCATCGGAATCCGTATCCATTTCATTTGANTTGATTGCAAATTCAAACTCGTCCGGGAGACCGTCCATATCTGCGTCATCAGGGGTAACCGAACTATCTAAGGGNTCTCCACCAAACCAATACTCGAACCAATCTTCATAGCCATCAGAATCTGTATCATGTGAATCGGTAGAAGTTCCCCAAACATTCTCAAAATCATCTGGTGAGAAATCATCTCCTGAACTTGGAGCAGAGTACCACACACAATCAAGACCGTATCCAATAGGATCTCCAGTTAGATTTGAGTGTATATTGAACTCTATACAATACTTGTTGCTATTCCCTGTAAGCGACGGGATTTCATCATAGAATGAATATTCATTTGTCCAAAGTAATCCATTGGTAGATTGATTTTCATCTACCTCCAAAGAAGAAGATAGAAGGATGCCATGCCCGTAGTGGAAATATATTCGCCATGAAATATCAACATCTAAATTTGAAGGAAGTGAAGAGAAGGGAACCTCCACCGATAATATTGGTTCGAAGTTTTCTGTAGAATATGTCAACACCGGTGACAGGTGATAGAAATCCTTGCCCAAACCATTCCAGACATGTTCGCCAGATACATATTGTGGTGAGCCTACATCTTGATACTCACCATTCCCAAGTACCCCTTCATTTCCGAATCCCCAACACATTATCTGGTCATTGGCCAATAATGCACAACTATGCTCATGACCACTGCTTATCTCTACAACTTCACTTCCCTCAGGTAATGAAACGCTGACTGGTGTCAGTGAATTCTGCCAAGAACCATCACCCAAGTAACCCCTTGCATTAATACCCCAACAATATGCCGAAGAATCTACAAGCACTGCACATGAATTCCCATAACCACCTACCGATAATTCTACTACAATCGAAGCCTGAGATGATTGGAATTGAACCTTTTGAGGCGTATTCACGTTATTGTAAGTACCATCCCCTACCTGACCTTCATAATTTACCCCCCAACAGAATAATTCATCTGAGTTGGATATCGCACATGTATGTCTAGCAGAGCCGCTGGATTCAACAGATTTCCAAGTTTCAGATGAAGAAACCTCAACCGGCGAATCACTATTTTCCCATGTTCCATCTCCTAATTGACCGTCCCAATTATTACCCCAACAGTACAGTGCGCCTTCACTGGTAATAGCACAAGAATGTTCATTTCCAACAGAAACTGATACAAAATCAACATCGACTCCTTCAACTATACTAGGCGTAGACGAAAATCCTCCCTGATTACCACCACCTAATTGCCCGTGGTTGTTACTGCCCCAACAATAGGCATCTCCATCATCTGATACTAGACAACTATGAGAATTTCCAGAAGAAATAGATATTGCATTTGCATCTGCTGGAATTGCTACTTTCTCTCCCGGAACATTACTGTCAGATAAATTACCGTTACCTAATTTTCCATTATCCCCGCGCCCCCAACAATAAACTTCGTTCGGCATGTAGATATTGGGGGTCTCAACTATTGTACATGTGTAACCTTGTGCAGCACTAACTGCTATTGGAACTACAGATTGAGGTAAATCAACATCATATAATGGTGTAGGATAATTATGGTAATCGTACAACTGACTACCCAATTGTCCTCGTTCATTGCTTCCCCAGCAACGCAAAGTCTGATTTTTCTGAATGGCGCAATTATGACTGTGAGCCGTCGCTAGATTAATGCCACTAGTTCCAGAATCACTGGTTCCACCTATGTCGATGTCTGGAAGGCCATCTTCTCCTGCACCACCATTGTTCAATTGATTGAAAAATACCTCGACATAGGAATTTCTTGCAATAACTATGTCCAAATCACCATCACTATCAACATCTCCCCATTTGACAATGTTTGTGCTGCTATTTTCACTAGCAGCCCAAGCAGAAGTTGAAGAAAAATGCCCAGATGATTCTAAATTAAGATAGAGTTCATCTGGGTGCTGATTCCCATTTCCAACAAATAGGTCAAGATCACCATCTCCATCTACATCGCCCAAAGCCACAGAAACTGTGTCTTGGCCATTACTGCTGGTCCAAGATGGAGAGGATTCAAGACCATCTTCAGAATTTAGATATAATTCGTTTTCATTATCGGCAGTATTTCCAAAGACGATATCTATTCTTCCATCACCATCTATATCTCCAACTTCAATTGCCATAGTGTTGAGAGTGTTTGAGGTTTGCCAGTCAGCTGTGGAAGAGAGGTTACCTCCATTGTTCAGATAAATCTCATTTGACGTCCCATAATTTCCACAAATGAGATCTAAATCTCCATCACCATCAACATCACCCCAAGCAACAGCATGAGTCAATCGATTGTTATCGTTACTCCACATAGGAGTTGAAGAAAGATTACCTCCAGTGTTGAGATAAACTTGATTCTCTTCAGCACGATTTCCTACCGCTAAATCAAGATCGCCATCACCATCAATATCTCCCCAAGCTACAGACAAACCGTATTGCGTGCTTTCACTAATCCATCCTGGGGGTGAAGACAAGACTCCATTTTCATTGAAATATACCTCCACGTAATTGTTGTAATTTGCAGATGCTAAATCTAGGTCTCCATCTCCATCAATATCGCCCCAAGCAATTGATTTCGTATCGATGATAAGATTACTGTTCCAGTCTTCAGATGTGTTGAACAAGAGTCCTGAATTCAAATGAATTGACTTTGTATTTTCTCCTAGTGCCAAATCCAATAATCCATTGCCATTTACATCACCTAATGAGATCGCCTCAATATTTCCTGTTTCAGTCTGACTTTGCCAATCATTACTCGAATTGAAAATACGGTCTGGGAGGTCCAAAATTTTACTTTCAAACAACACAGTATGCATATATCCATGATTAGATAATATGTCCCAGCGTATATCTGTAGTCATTACTGAAAATCCACCGAAATATTGCCAACCTGCAACTTGTTGAATCTGAAAAACTCCAATAGTCTGATAATCTCCAGTCTGATTTAAGAATTGAAGTCGCACATCCTTGATAGTGCTACTATAGCCTGCATTATTGACATAGGCTGCAACAGCATCAACTTCCACTGCGCTAGTACCTAAATCATAATCAATTTCTATTTCATCCTCGGCGTTATTTGTTTCACTACCAGAAACCCATTCTGTTGCAGTATTGTTATCACACATTCTTGAAANATATGTAGTCAAATGTGAAGATGATGCCCAACANTTNCCAANCGATGAAAGTTGGNCGGCATTNATGACTTCAGAGGANGTTAACTCNTCCAACTGAACAGGAGTNCTAACACATGATGNTGCACTATCCAAAGAGGGTCCTGTGAAGCCATCTCCATCTCTCAAAACGACTTCATAACANATCGCTTCACCATATNCNAAGCCNCTTGACCATGTCCTGTCTAAACTGGAATAATTGGACGTTGCGGGGTTAAAAGAATCGGGCCAACCATTCGATATATCGGTGCCATTGTCCTGATATTCTAGGGTCCAAGAAACATTGTAATCATGTCCAGTCACTAGATTTGAGGCCTGCCAATTGCCCTTCAGTCGCATATTGACATAATCAAATTCCAGACTAGCCGATATGTCTCCATTCGCGGATTGTCCTCCACCACTTCCCTGCATATTTGTCTTCCAACTATGCCCTCCAACAACGATGCTTGGAGAAAAAGAATTAGATGAATTGGCGCCATTTCCTAACCGTCCACTACTGTCTCCACCCCAGCATCTAGATGCATTGTCTGAAAAAATTGCACAAGTGTATCCTGATCCGGCTGAAATTTCAAGGATCGTTAGACCATTCAGAGGCTGAACGTAAACCGGAGTATGCTCAAACCCAGATGATGTATTACCGTCGCCTAAATTTCCAGCGGAGCGTAGGCCCCAGCAGACTGCAGAACCATTGTCCAATACTGCACAGGAATGGTCATATCCAGAATCTATCGATATAGCAGTTCTACNAGGTGGAAGGATGACATATTCAGGACTNTATTTATCGCTGGTTAATCCATTGCCTAACTTTCCGTCACTACCGTCGCCCCAGCACATAGCTGAACCATTGTCCAATACTGCACAGGAATGAGTATATCCTGAGGAGATATCAACTACTGTTCTTCCGATTGGTAATTCAACAAAATCAGGAGAACTTTCGGTATTATTCCCACCGTTTCCAAGACGGCCATTGGAACCTAGTCCCCAACAAACTGCCGAACCATTCTCCAAAACTGCACAAAGATGGTAATATCCGGTAGATACATCTGAGACATTAGAATTACCAGGAAGGGGGATAAAATCGGGGGTATTTTTGGTGCCACCATACCCTCCTGCAATACCTCCCCAACAAATCAAAGAATTGTTATCAGCAATTCCACAAGTGAAACCTCTTGCTCCATCAGCATCTACGGTTTTCAGGGTTCTGCCATATGGAAGAGAAACCGATATCGGAGAAAAACTATCGTTTGTTCCAGATCCATTTCCAAGCTTGGTTCCTCCCTTCCCCCAACACATTGCTGAACCATCGTCTAATACGGCACAACTGTAATCATAAGCTGCAGAAATTGACAAAACCGTTCTTCCTGNAGGTATATCNACAAAATCAGGTTGTTNGATTGATGATGAAGGAGTGTCANCTCCTAGACCTAATCGNCCATTANTGATACTGCCCCAACACATAGCAGAACCATTGTTCAATATTCCACATGTGTGGAATTTTCCCGCAGAAATTGATGATAAATCAACATTTGATCCACCGCTTCCACCAGTTTGTAGAACCTTTGGAAGATTCTCAAGTTTCTCTTCTTCTGGGACCGGTTCGAGAAACTGCAACATTGTGCTGCAAATCATCAGCAAAACCAGTAGAATCGCGCGCATCGGAATAGAACTGTTGCTCATCTTTTGTCACCTAATCATCGCGAGGAGTAGAATCCCTGAATGACCTGGGTGACGGTGCCGATATCGGTAATGTCTCTCTCCAACAGATCATTGAGAATACCCATCCTCTGCTGAACGTGCTGCTCAAATGTCGCCGGCGTTACTCCAGCAGCCTTGCAAATGGTNTCCTTGAGTTTGGATGGGATTCCAGTCTCCTCGATTTGATCTGTCTCAGCGTTATACTTCCATATCGGGTTCAAACGTGGTTTATCTCCCTCCATACCAGCTACTTCAGAGACTTCCACTATCTTTCTAGCGGTCTTACCCTTTACGTGTAATCTGGCCTGAATGATAATCAAATCTAATCCGGTCAACATGATTGGAGGAACATCCATAGGCGGGTTGATCAAACGTGTTACCGTTTCAGAACCGGTATTAGCGTGCAGGCTTCCGAACGAACCATCGTGACCAGTGTTCATCGCAGTAAGCAAGGTTGCAGCCTCGGGTCCACGCACTTCTCCGACAATGATTCGGTCAGGACGCATTCTCAGACTTGATTTCAAACAGTCNATCATGTTGACCTCAGGTGTTCCATCTGGCCTTTCTTGGCGGGTCTCCATGCGCAGCCAATGGTCGTGGTATACCTGCAATTCAGCGGTATCCTCTACAGTCAAAAGNCGCTTATGCCAAGGTATGTACATTCCCAAACAATTGAGCGTAGTGGTCTTTCCTGAACCGGTTCCACCAGCGATGACGAAATTGGCTGGNCGGGAATCAAGACCTTCNATCCAAACCCACATCATTGCNGCTAATCGTAGATTCACCGTACCGAACTTGATCANGTTGACCATGGTGAATGGGTCCTCNAGGAACTTTCTGATNGTNAGAGTTGGNCCATCAGGACTGATTGGGGGGATGGTTCCGTTGACACGGCTACCATCTGGAAGTCTGCCGTCGAAGATTGGTACCATTCCTGGACCATCACCCAATGGAACGTTGGTGAAAGATGCAATGTTTTTGCATATTGCCAATCCTTCCTCATCCTCAATCCAGATATTTGTCCTGCACATATCGAAGTCGCGATGTGCTACTTTGACACATTGAGTTCCACCGTTGTACATTACTTCCTCAAGGTTATCATCTTCGAAGAGAGCCTGCAACTTACCATAGGGGTTGGGCGGTACTTCACCCTCAACGTGGTATACCGGGCTAGGGTGGTTTGATTCTGAATATATGGTCACATTTCCGTANTGCGCTAATATTTGTTCTGCCATTCAATCACTTCCTCATACTATCATGATGTATCCGAATTTGTATACCGCCATNGATGCAAACATCCACAACGGTACTAACCAAAGGTAATCTCTCGCCCTACCGAGCATTCTACCAGCCACCAAAACTGCCACTCCCGANGCTGCTCCAAAGAAATGNACCATNGCGCTNTTGACCTCGTCCACCGCATAACCNGAGGACTCAGGGGCGAATAGACCGACNATGAATGCGATAAGCCCTGGCAGGCCTACTGANATGAACATGATGATTAGAATAGCCTGACCGATTAGNTCATTCTCTCTCCTGTTGACCAAATCGTTGAGTTTCTCATACTCNATACTGCTGCGGAACAGAATCTCCTGTATGGGGGCATCGTTCTCTTCAGCGGTGGAAAGCAGATTGATGACTCTCTGAATCTGTTTGGAACGAGTCTTCATAGCGAAATCGGCAAGAGCCGCATCAAAGGATGCTACCGCGCTGACATCGAGTGTCTCTCTGAGCAACTTTCCGAATAAATCTGAACGGCTCTCGCTGACCTTCATTATCGCCTGTTGCAGACCTTGACCTGCTCCGATACTATCGGATAGTCCCTCAAGCACTTCTGGCAAAGCATTCTCCAAACCTCTTCTACGTGACCTCTCAATGATTGGNGGAAGTGCNCCNCCAAGGCCAGCAAGACCAATATTGAGCAATAACAGCATCAAGGGATGGTCGTTCAGAACCTCGAAGAAATAGAACAGCATAATTTCACAACCCCGGATCCTTCGTATGGGCCTTCAAGCCGATCATAGCCATTACAATGACAGTAAAGAATAGACCACCATTGACGATGGCGCCAACCGAATCTGGGTCCGGCAATGGCATTAGATCNCCTGCGCCTGCCATCATCTGAGGCGTAATTGCAAGAATTGCCAAGATGATTGGAGAAATCANTCCAATAGACAACAATGTTTCAGGAAGACCACTCAACTCTTCGATGTATTTCTCTACCTTCTCGGTACGCTTCTCCTCTTCTCTACCGCCTTGATTCTTCAAAGTCTTGACAATATCAGTATTCGACACAATATTCTCAATCATCGTATTGAGCAAGCGTTTGTAGGCATCCGACTTGGCCCTCTTCTGAGTTCGTCGCAATTCGTCAACNAGAGACTTNCCTTTGCGAGTATTTGTCATGATTTTCTGAAAGTCTGCAGATATGCAACCATATCCGCCACGGGAAATCGAAGTTATAGCACCCTCAAGACCGATACCNGAACCCATCATGACCTCCATGGTCCTGATGACGTAGAGAAGTTCGCGGTCTTCGTCCTGGGCTGCCATCCATCATCACTCTCAACGGATATCCTCAATCAATTCAAATTCAAACTGCTCATTTGAACCATCGTAATTCAGTTTACTGAAGACTACCTTTACATCTCTTTCCTCAAAGGGGTCGTGAATNTATGGNTGCCCTGNACGGAACATCTCNACGACTTTGCGGTAAGTCTCGAGGTCCATCTCTCCGCGCACNGTGTATTNAGCGCTCTCAGCACCTTCATCNATCAAGTCATCNCCCTCTCCACCGTGAGTCACGGTTCGAGTCATTCTGCGTGCGATTTTGATACTAATATCACACNCTTCTAAGCGTATCCAATCNTCGCTAGTCATACCTGTTGCTGGTCGAATGAAAAAGTCCTGCGCTGCCATACCTGTGCCACCTGCGGACCCTACACCCCTCAACTCGCCCTTGAAGGTATTGACGAATCATTAGGCCCCATAGGGGCCTGAAAGGTTCATGCCATCTTGAACCAAGCGAATCTTGGTTCGACCAAAGTTCCTTGACTCACCAAGCCATCAAGGGCGGATTCAGTCGTACGTTGATCGAAGCCGCGAACTGCACATGCGGCTAACATTGTCTCAAGAGCAACACCCTTTCCTTCATCGAGTTGTTCAATAATCGATAAGACNACTTCATCAAGGTCTTGTTCGTTGCCCTGAGCCCCTGTTGATGAAGACATCTCACCTACATCAAGAGTAGCNGTAGTGGCGGGAGNACCCCAACTGGACTCTCCTACATCTCTCTTGCCTTCTGCAATATCCAGAGCTCTCCTGACCATCAATCGATGTACCTCAGAGTCTACCTCTCCGTAGAATTCTCTCGCCGTCAACAAGCCTTCGATCATATGTTCTGCAATACCTGCTTCTGCATATGCCTCTCTCGATGGCGCCAATGCTGCCGCCGCATCATGATCCGCTACGCGTTTCATGGTACTTTCACAGGCCTCGACCAGCCAATCAGCATATCGAGAACGATCGATGATTGCAATCTCTTCAGGCCTCATATTCGTGTACACGTTACCCTCTTCAGTNGTGTAACAACGGCCTTTTGTGGTCATCAATAGAAGCAATGGGTCGCCATTTTCATGCAATTTAGCAAGCCCCTCGGCCTGTGCTTGTACTACATCATTGTCGAAATGACCGATATTGAAGTAATGCACACCTGAAGCATCTCGCAATTGTCCCTGCCACATGGTTCCAGAAGTAGTATCTCTTGGCTCCATACGCTCGAGCAANCCAGCGACTAGAAGCCGATTGACCTTAGCCCCTAATTTAGTTATGACAAAGGCTGGGTCAAACTCCCCTGGNCCCTTTTCAGACAAAGTTGACTCTCCGAATTCTTGCGCTAATATCCGTACGGCCGGTTGGCGCCGGCTGACTCGAGAATTACGGGCCTGCATCAAACCACCCCCCATCTTGCCCTCACTTCGGTAGCCGCCAATGCTGCATCGATTTCTACCNTCTCTACCTTATTAGCGATGAACATTATTCCCTGCTCATCGATAATCGAACGTCCCTCTACAGATAAACGCCGACCAAGAAAAGAATTTCTTAATTCGGCGACAAAGGAAGATTTACCCTCCTCAGATTGGTCATTCTCCAGTTCCTTGAAACGTTCTCCAATCAAATTCTCNGATGCACCGGAATCTAACGATAAGGAGGCNGTTGATACACCGTCATCGATGACCATTCTGATTCTGAAATCATTAATCCCCTCAACATTTCCATGCTCGATACAACAACCGTCTCGCATCACTCTACGGCACTCAGGGCAACGAATGATTACACCGCTATCCTCCCTTACTGCAACAACTGTAGCCTCGGTCTTGACGCCTACTCTAGAGGTTCCACTCGCTAATTCTGAGAAGGGAACCTCAACAATATGATCGCTCGGGTCTATCGACTGCCAAGGAGTCTCAGCAAGAATCTCAACCTGCGAAGCCTCATCCACGGTAATATCGGGNATCCCTTGCCAANTNCTTACCCTTACCCTACTGAGCGACAGGCAAAGAGGCAATGCTGATGAATCGATAGGCAACTCATTCCACGATGTCATTCTACAGCGGCCGGTTGGATCAACCAATTCACCAGACCATAATGTACGGTCTTCCCCATTGACCTTAGCTACACGTTCGGTCCAATCAACCATTTCCACTATGATATCGACCTCTCTTGCTCCATCGCGAAGACTGGAAATGTCTACTCTACTGCTGTCTTTCAGACTGTCCATCTCGGCAAATCCCGCATCATGGAAAACTTCGACCTTGGTGTATCGGCCAATGTTCATTTCAGGATTATCTCNGAATCTGCGCACCTGAGCGCGTTCCACCTTNACAAGAGTNCCAGGCTCGTGAGTAAAAGGCTCCCAACTAACAAAGGAAAGTGAGCCGCTATCGTCTGCCAGCCGNCCCTTTACGATATCCATTGTTCCACTACCATCCTTNCGCGTAATCACATCGTTNCNAACNGACATGANTCTGCCGATNACGGTTACTGTACCCTCTACCTGCCCTGCTTTNTGCAATGAGACAGGTTCGTCAGCATTAACTCTAGGAGTACTACTTTCCTTGAGCACTACGACTCTGCTAGATTGATTGATATTCAGACTCAATTCACCATTGTATTCGTTTACAGAACCGCCTTCTATTCGAACAACTACGCCAGGAATGATGTTCTTGTTACCACCCCAATCCTTGTACGACCATCGAGTTCGTGTGCTATCTCCCTCTCCGTCAGGGTTATCCTCTAGTAGACCAAAGGCGATCTCTCGCTCTTGTCCGCGAACGGTCTGCATTCTGGTATTATGTGAGATAATTTCTGCAACTACCTCGACATTCTTGTCCTCGCCCCCCAATTCGGTCAATCTATTGACCTTCTTCATAGGCGCAGTTCCGCTTCGGAATGCACCTTGATTCGTCGAAGTTGTCGCAGGAGCATTCTCAGTCTGAAACCTGCGCATTACCGAACGCATAGCATCGGATGGAGGAATCAAGAATTCACTCTGATACTTCTCGAATTCAGCTCTAATTACATCTTCATCAGCATTCGGAACTGCGGACATGACCTGTGTCACTGCTGCATCTAAACTGGCATCATCCGACATGTAACGACCTCTGCGAACTGGCTCTTTCTTCTTGATCGACCAACCCGCAGATGCAGGTGGCAGGCTCTTGTGCTGGATGTGGTAGTACTCGCACTCCTACTCCCCCTTGGAGCAAGACTACTGTCGTCGAGGGTCTTTGAACAATGTGGAAAGACCACATCCCGAAATGAAACTGAATCACGAGGAATTGACGCGTATTCCTTGGCGCAAAAGAACGTCCGGTACAATGATTGAACCACCAGACCACAAAGGAGTTGCTTTGTTCATTTGGGCCAAAGAAACTTCCTTTGAAAAGGCCGCAGGAAGATTGCCTGAAAGGCCAGCCTGTTTGACTGCCCCAACAACTTCTCCATCTTTAACGCGTAGAATTGAAGAAGTGGTTACCGAGAAATCACCGCTTGAAGGGTTAGCTGTATGGGCTCCCATGACTGACTGAACCAGGTAACCATGTTCCATCTCTTCAATCATGGATTCTCTCTCAATCTGGCTGTCGGAAGATGATAAAATCAGATTGTTGAAGGAAGTGACCGGAGGAGAATGATGGCCGCCACGTCCCGCATTACCGGTACTATATGCACTCTCAACATTACCAGCCTCAACTTGCTCAGCAGCATCGCGAGTTGACCATATTCCGGAGACGAGGCGCCCAGAATCAATCAATGAAGTCACACGGGTTGGAAGGCCTTCACCATCTCTTGTACCAGAACTAGACCCTCCAGGCAACCTGCCATCATCAACCAAGGAAAGGTGTGAAGCCAAAATGGATTGTCCAAATTTGCCGGACCAAACAGATTCACCCCTCGATAATTTCTCGCCGCGTAGAGCAGAACAGAAGATGTTGCTGAATAGACCACTTATTCCTCGATGAGTGAACAAAACCTGCGCATCCTCAACATTCTTTTCAACATCGATTAGGTTCCTAGTTGAAATCGCCCATTCAACGCCTTCTTCACACATTCCATCAAAGTCGCTGACGAGTGATCTAGAACCCATACTACTCCAACCACTGGTGATTCGGTCATCTTCATCTATCGAAACTTGAATACCTGCAGAATGGCTTGATATCCTGCCTCCGCTAGAGATTCCTTGGCTGGTCAACAAGGCTCCAACATGACAACTCAAAGCCATGCCTCCACCCGTCACAACCGCTCTGGAATCCAAATCCGAGACCTTTTNAATAACCTGATCTGCCTGTTGCATCAACTCTTCTGGAGTTATCTGATCAACCTTGGGATCCCACATTCCTTCAACCGGTGTACTACCAGCGTCTTCGGGCAGTTCTAGCCCTTCTATAGCAGGNGTCAAGGNGCNTGTGCGCATCGCTTTNCNCACCATCTCNACNGCATTATCAGGNGTGGTTGAATATGCAAAACCAGTTCTTCCAGAATCGACAACTCGAATACAATATCCACCTTCTCCACCCCCTCCTGCAAGACTCACTCTACCTCGTTCAATCTCCACATCTTGNCCATAAGACTGGATGGCAAATACTTCCCACATTGGAGCGGATNCATCTTGTGCAGCCTTACCGATGATTTNGCAACCNTCGAGNAATCTATCCTGAGAACCNTCGGGAACCAAAGTCATTCAAGCCACCTCTTCAGCCAACNAGAGCNTCTCTGATTCGCATTGCAGGNCCACCATCTCCAACCGGAACCATNTGGCCTTTACCACAGAAGCCNGGNCTTGCTAATACTGCATTCTTNGTCAGNCCATCTACATTCTTTAGAATGGATAATGTCATTCCACTGACGCTTACNTCCTTNAGCGGTTCTGCCAATTCTCCATCTCTGATNCGCCACGCTTCTTGGGCTGCAAACTGGAANCTGCCGCGCCCTGTATCNACTTGNCCTCCGCGAGTTCCGCAGGCGTAAACGCCNTCCTGAACNTCCTCNAACAATTCATCNAGATCTTCGTGTTTTCCACCCATNATCATGGTGTTNGACATTCTNACCAAAGGATGGTGAAGTCCGTCCTGTGCACGCGCTGCACCGTTGGTTGGTATGTCGAAATGCGCNGCAGTCTCGCGATGGTTCAGATAGGTNACCAATCTGCCATTTTCAATCAGGGTCCTAGAAGCGGTATCTAGGCCTTCATCATCCACAGGGAAACTTCCGTGACCCCCCTCCCATGTAGGGTCATCCAACACGGTGACCAAAGGATNGCCAATCATCTCGCCTAATTTCCCATCAAGGCAAGAATCTCCTGCTGCAACCAAATCTGCTTCACAAGGATGGCCCAATGCCTCATGGATGTATACNCCGGTCAAATCGGGGTCTGCCACGAGGTTCATTCGACCTGATGGNGAACGCTCTGCAGAAAGGATTCGCAATGTTGATTCAGTTGCTGAACGAGCTACTTCGTCAAGATCTACTCTCTCGATTGCTTCGTAGCCGCCGACNCCNCCAACTCTTGTTCTATAGGATGCTACTTGTGAATCATCGCGCCCAGTAACCACTGCATTGGTACAGGTTCTCTGGAATGACCAGACNCTGTTCATNCCCTCGGAGGTGACCAATTCTGTTTGCACGTGTTCATCGCTGAATCCTGTATTGACAGATACTATTCTCTCATCAGTTCTAATCATCGAATCAAATTCACTTAGTACTGCAACCTTGTCTTCTATATCGATATCCCTGATATCCTTTANCGGACGCCAATGTACGTCTTTGGTGCTAATTGGAACTTCGGCCAAAGACACTGGTTTCTCCCCACTGGACCTTCGTGCTGCAACCTGTCTGGCCATAGATATGGTAGACTCAACCTGAGAATGAATAGCCTTGAGATCGGAGGTCGAATGCACGCCCCAAGAACCGTCTACAAGACAGCGGAGTGTTGCACCTACATCATGTCCAGGAACAGCATTTCTNACCTTTCCATCTCGCATCGAAATAGANGTNTTACGATTGCTTACAGTCCTGATTTCAGCATATGTTGCNCCNNANTTCTTTGCGCTATCGATTATCCTTTCAGCAAGGTCTTCATCGAGGAATCTTCCAGTCTTCCATGAGCCTGTATTTGGACTGCTGGCTGCCGACATGCTACCTCGATAGGCCAATGGTGCTTGAACCCTACCCTAAGACTGAGAATCAGCATTGGCAACATGAGCCAACAAACTTGCCTCATCAACTTTTGAAATTTTGACTTCAACACCCAGTTTCTCAGCATCCANCAATGCCATGCTTGGGCGCATACTTTGGATTACTGCATTAACTGAAAAAGCAAGACGCTCGGCNTCATGATTCAGGTCTCGCCAATTCAGATGCGGNAAATGGACATCCTCTCCTTCGCCAANCTCTGAATCCGGTATGTATGCTAGCCACCCCTCGTCATCACCTTCATTCAAACCAACGCGTCTGAAGGCTTGATCGATATTGTGCGTTCCTGCCAATAGGCGTATGAATTCGACCTCCAAAGAGCGCGCTTTCATTCTATTATTCTGCTGATTATCGATAACACCTGACCAAGTGGCCCACAATTGTCGCTCTGAACCCAAAGAACCAGCACCCAATAGACACCACAANCCTACTTCTTGCACCTCACTGAGATGAATTGCAGAATCCTTGGGAGACTCCAAAGGTGCATCAAATTTCAACCTCCAACAGGGAAACCAAGGAGANGGGTGCAACTCCTCCATATCCTCGCCTCGCATGTTCTGCTCATCAATCCAACGCTTGACTCTTACTTCAATCGCTTGACATCTCGAATCGCTCTATCGAGGACCTTGGGNCCCCAGCCACGCTTTGCTAGAAGCTGGTTTCTTTGCACCGAAGAAAGGTTGAGCAAATCACTCGGGTTGGAGATATTGAGTTCTTTCATGTCGCGGGCTCTTGAACGACCAATGTTGGAGATTCTGACTAAGGGAAGTAACTCCTCCTTGCACCCATGTCTAATCCTTTGTTTCAATGAATCTAAAACCGAACCAACATCAGCAGCCTCAGCCATCTTTTCCCCATCTATATCACCACTGAGAAGCAATTGTCCCGCCGAATAGAGGAGCCAATCCATCAATTCCAATCTGGTTCTCAAATCTCCTGGTGCAACTTTCATCTCCTTTTCTATATCCCTTAAGCTCGCTTCATCCATCCATTTCTCAAGAGTCCACGCAGATTGAGTCAAGGCTAGAAGGACATCCTCAAGATTTTCATCCCTCAACAAGTTGTTTGCATGTAAAGCAGTCTTGACATGTAGTTGGTTTCGGTCCATCTTGGCCCAGATAATCATGAAATCTGGAGTCGCAGCGACAAGATGTAACAAAGCAAACTGATCGAGTTCATCCCCATGAGAAACTTTGTCGATGGCTCTCTTCAATCCATCACGCAGAATTGTTGCGCTCATTGGATCAAGGTACAATTGTGAAACTCTCTTTCCGAAGGCCGTAGCTTCGTAAGTAGTGTTGAAAGCCTCCCCAATCTGTTTCTCTTGAATGAATTCTGTCTCGATGCCGTCAGCCCTTTCAAAACCTAGCCCGGGTGTATCGATTCTCCTTTCAGTGCGCTTTGTAGGTAATTCCTTATATTCTGAAACATCGAGTATCTCCAAAGCGCTACTTGCCCAATCAGGAATATCGTCATCCCATGATTCCGAATCTCTTTCTTGTTCAGAAACCAATGAGGCATCAATACCAGTTCTCGATATGAAACCCTCATCTGCCAACCATGCCAGAGTGTTGTCTATCCGTTCATCGATCATAGAAGCGGGTTGGGTACTCGAAAGGAAAGTAGCATCAAAGAAACGGCGTATAGAAGTTCGATCGTGCAATCCTCCTGTAGCTATTCCAGATAATAGGTGCATTCTCAGAGGTGGTTCTGCCGCAAGTTTCGATACTACGGGTTCTGGTGGCCCATGGATGTACTTTTGAGCAACTTCATCGGCCTCGATGAGAGAATCTTCCCCCTTGCATACCAACCAAGATTCACCTTTGCTGTCATATCTTGGACGACCGGCTCTACCCATCATCTGTCGTACCTCCATGACCGAAATCCAGTCGTTGAATCCGTCTGCCCAGCGCTTCATATCCCGTACCAACACTCTACGTGCTGGAAGATTGACACCCGCAGCCAAAGTCGGTGTAGCACAGATGCAGAATAGATCTCCCCTACGAAACGAATCTTCTATGGCTTTACGATGAGATTGAGCAAGACCAGCATGATGGAATGCTACGCCACCGCGAACCGCAGCCGCCAATCTATCTGATAAGGCGCTATCCTCCTTGAGAATCTCATCCGATAGTTGCGACAAGCGTTGAACTCGTCCGGCATCCTCCGTCAACCTTGCAGCACAACGTTCCGACAATTTCCGAGCTTCGGATTCTGCTGAACGGCGAGTCGAAACGAAAACCAACATCTGGGCTCCTTCTGAGATAGTATCGTTAAGGGCGCACCACGCAATGTGGGTTTTGGGTCCTTCTAATTGTCGAGGAGGAGGAAGAGCGGTGTTATCCTGCTTGCTGACCCTATGTCTGACTTCCAACCACTTCTCAGCCAAAGTTGCATGCTCCAATGCCACCGGTCGCCAATTAGATTGTACCAATTCCGCCTGTAACCAAGCAGCCATCTTCTCCGGATTGCCAACCGTCGCTGACAAAGCGATAATCTGTGCACTAGGATGTTGTAGGCGTAAACGGGCCAGATTAACCTCCATCGTAGGGCCTCTAGATGAATCATTTACCAGATGAACTTCATCGGCGACAACTATGCTGATTCCTGCAATAACCTCTGGTTTATTTCGGGATAATGAGTCCAATTTCTCTGACGTACATACGATGATATCTGCTTGATCAATTTTCTGAACCTCACGAGGCGCATCTCCTATGGCCATACCTACCTGTAGACCTACCGCATCTCCTAACTCTCGGAGTTCCTCGACTTTCTCACTGGCCAAGGCTTTGAGTGGAACGATATAGATGGCGCGGCTACCCGGTTCATCGACTAACAACCTACGCACCATTGCCAAATATGCCACCAGACTCTTGCCGGATGCTGTAGGGATGGCAAGCAGTAGATTACGTCCGTAAAGGGCTGCACTCATCGCCTGTGCTTGCGGTGGATAGAGGTGTTTGATACCCCACCCTTCAATCACATGTTGCTGAACCTCGGCGGGTAGGTCGAGGTCCTCAACTGCGTCTAATGACTCGGACATCAGCACACCAGTGATGTCAGAGGTCCAAAAGCCAACCGGTCACCGTTTTCCACTTGCAGCAATTTCCAATCCTGAAGGTATCTCAGCATCATCCACTGCCAATAACCTCAAGTCCGGCCCTTATTGTGGGTGGTACATGGACGACCCAGAGATGAGCGAAATTGACCGCCGGCTATCCGTCTTTGATGAAGAACCAGACCTCAATGACTGGGTCGAAGTTTTCTCAGGAGCGATGATGATGGTTATTGGTATCTACTACATCATTTATCCAGGTGAAATCATCTCTGAAGAAGTCATGAAATGGTTCGCTGCAATCGTTATCTCAGTAGGAATGGTATGGGCAGCACACGGGCTAAAGGACATGGCTGTCAAGGAAGTTCGCCGATCGATAGTCATGCTAGACGCTTCAAGCAAGCAGGATTCCGTCGATTATGGCCTGATTCGCGATGTCTTACTACATCCTAAGCAGTACCGAAGTTTCCTTCTTGAGGCTTATGAAAAGGCCTACGAAGACGGAGTATTATCCGAGGACGAGGTTGCTGAATTGAAGACCATTCAGTCTGCACTTGGCATGACCGATGAAGAAGCCGCTGCAATCGCCACACGCGGAGCAATCAATGCAGCACTCAAGGATGGCAGTGTTACTGAGGATGAGATGACCCTGATTCTAGAGGCTGCCAACAAAGCAGGACTATCTGAAAAGGACTGTGAGATGATCAAGAGTGCTCTTGAAGATGAGAAGTTGGACAACGACGAGAAGAAGATGCTCGACGAGATTCTAGGTAAGTTGGATTAGTCCGACTACAGGAAATCTTCGGCCAAGCGCCGCGCTTTCATTCTTCTGCGTGATTCGACCAAGGCAGTTACTAGGACTAGTGAAACTCCTGCCAACATAAACCAAGTTGCAGAAGAGCCCAAACCGTCGGGACTTACGATGCCTTCCGGGGTAACTACGTCACCCGCATCAATACTACTGGAGGGCACCCAGTTGAAATCCATCCGATCCAATCCACAATCACAATATGAAACAGTCATGATATCTGGGAACAGTGATGATTGCAATCTACCCCATTCTGATAATTCTATATTCGCAGGACGTGTTGCCCATGTTGGATTAATCATGCCACCATATGAACCCGCTCTCTTCATCGTCCAATCGATGTGAAGCATACCTGCTTTCGGCATCTCGTCAACTATCAACAATGCCTCCAAAATCAACAGATCAAGAGCAAGGGAACGGCCGGCATTCAATACGAAATTCACAGATTGTTGTGGAAGTTGACCATCACTATCATGTCCGGCTCCTATGGAATTGAGATGGTTGAAAATCAGTCTATCTATCGCTATTCCATCTATATCCGGCGATTGGAGTTGATACCTTCCATCACCGGTAGGTACAGCAGAATCAATCTTCAGGTCAAGTAACAACCTCTCATCCTCTAGGATGCCAAAGGTTGCACCTAGATGTTCAGCCATGGTTGNGGTCGGAGTTCCTGGGCTGTTCACCTGCCAGATTTGCTCTAGACGCTGTTGTAACAACTCATCGATGGTCAATGCCTCGTCATCTGGCATTGCTTCAGTCCACATCATAATCGGATGAACAACACCTCCGGCAAGTACTAGAATACCTGACAAAGGAAGCATCAATCTACGGGTCATGTTCCAATTTGGTTGAACTGCGGCGCTACCGATTATTCCAACGAGTAGAATCATTCCAAAGGCTAACGAAAACAATCCTGCTTCATCAAGTGCGATTTCCTCGTCCGCATCACCTACCAAGGCATAACCAGAAACCCACTCAGCATCTCCAGAGAATTGATCGGGAGAACTTGGACCGATTCCCTCGTAGGTGTATCGACCTATCCAACTGTATGATTGGAATCTATCATCCATACCCGACCAACAAATGGTATATTCTCCACCTTCCATCCCTCGATATTGGTAAGTGACCGATAGAGTATCTCCATCATACGTGCTGAAAACATCTGGAGTAGGCGCATTGCGATTATCAGGCCCAGTCAAATCCGGTTCATCATGCGGTTGCTCGACTTCTACTGGAACCGCATCCCAGATGATTGCGACATTGAACAGTTCGTGACTNTCTAATGGCATCCTCCAGCAATCTCGGTCATCTCCAACCAAGGCACCATCGTGCCAAATCTCAACCTCATTAGTCACTCTCGGGCTATCCTGCGAGGAAGGTTCGTCGACATCAGCAAAAGAAGGGTTGACCGACCAAAGAATGTCTAGTTCCAAACTGCTACTACCTCTTAGATGTAGTTCCCAAGTTGCTGGTCTGTCCAACTGGAAAGATATTCTCAACTTCACTTGATCACCAGGGTGCAATAGTCTACCTTCAGAGAGATCTAATTCCTCATCTTGCAAGGTATATGGAGAGGGTTGAGTCTGTAATCCAGAGCCTGCACCCGTTATCGTCCAATCATTCTCACTAGGACCTATCTTCAGACTAATTTCAAGATCAGGCTGAGTCCAACCCAACACATCCTCGGTTATTCTAAGGTCTATGACCATGGAAGACAATTCGGCAGGAATCAAAGTCAATTGTTCTTGAATAGGTTGCATTTCAAATTCTAAGTCTACTACTTTGGGGCTAAGGGGGCTGGCTGAACTCTCTTGACGACCAGTCACTTCTTCTCCTGAGGGAGAATTTGACAAACTACAATCGTCATCTGAATTGCAGTTCAACAGTAATTTCCCTTGATCATCATCTGAGCCGAGTTCTGCTTCAACTGAAGAAAGGCATGCGAGGGAGCATAAGAGAAACAATACGGCAAATGGATGCCAATGCCTCGGTGCCCCCTTGTGCATGAGTTGGGCTGTGAAAGGTCATGATGTTAAAGCGCGGCATGAAATGAGCCGCTTAGAGAAGCAATGCTCCATCGATGTTGACAAACATGACAAACGAACAATTGAAACCAACATTGTCGAGCCATATGCATGCAGCGGCAAACTAGCGCGGTCACAATACTGCTCTTGCTGCTTGCAATACCATTTTCTGGTTGTCTTGGAGATGATGATGTCACTCCATTCGTAGAACCAGAGGAGCCCCATTGGTTACCTCCTGTGGAGGAAAGATACAATCTGAACTATACGGCAAATGATTCCTTCTCGCGAGTCTCTGTCAATGGTGCCCACGGNATTGCGGAGGTACAGTCAATTTTTGTTCCAGTTCCTGAGATAACTCTCAACGACGGTGGTTCTGGAGCCAGTGGTGCTGAGGTTCATCTGGGACTTTGGCTACCNGTGATTGAGGGTTGCGACCTAAGTCTGGCAGAAGTCCCAGAAGAATGCNNAGTTCCAGTCATCAGTGAGATCGGACCTTACTATGACGATGGAGATGTNGATGCCCTTACACCAGCAGANCGCCTAGGNAGATTCCTCATCGAAAATTTCGTGCCGCATGGATATGGGGTTGCACAAGTTTCCGTTTTTGGAACCGGTGAGTCAAATCATTGCATGGACCTCATGGGGCACGACGAACAGGCAGGAATCAAAGCCGCAGTTGATTGGTTGGGTATGCAACCATGGTCCAACGGCAAAGTTGGAGCCATCGGCAAATCATACGATGGAAGCACCCCCTGGAATGCGGCTGCATCAGGCACAGAATATCTTGCCACAATCGTACCAATGTCAGGGCTTATTGGTGTTCATGACCTCATGTGGCGAAACGGTAGCATGGAGGCAAGAGGNGCGATAATGCATAACGGAGTCTACGGATTCTTNGGAGTNGACGGNGATGCTGGAGANAGCGAAAATGTGTGTGAAGGATATGTAGAGGGNTACTACGCNGGACCTGCNGCTTACNTGAGTGGAGACAATCTNGCTTGGATGGGTTCTGACTACTGGCAAGAACGTCATTTCTTAGCCGATGCGCTGCAAGTCTACAACGGTTCAATNTACATCATTCATGGAATGCAAGATTGGAATGTNGACCCACACATGGCTTTCCCAACACATCAGATGGCTATCGATGCTGGCTATGATGTCAAAGGATGGTACGGACAATGGGCGCATGATTATCCCGACAGAAAAAGCGGACATTCCTCACTTTCAAGTGGACGTGGGGCTGAAGCATATCCCTACACTCTTCGATGGGATTGGGCNGATGACCTACTCGAGTGGTTCGATNATTACCTCAAGGACATCGGNCCCCAACCTCGTTTGGTCGCTGANATACAAGACAACATGGGTGGTTGGAGAGTAGAATCAACATATCCTCCTGAAGACCAAGAATGGCNGATGTTGGGTATGGATGAATGCGATGTTATCAGTGGAGGTGGAGTCATTACTTCCACGAGTCAGACGAAAATCGGATGCCCTATATTTGAGGAAGAAACAAGAATTGTTGGAACTCCTACTTTCCACGTTGAAGCACAGATCTCTGCTCTTGCAACATCTGGGCACCTCTTTGTTGAGATGGTACGCGCCTCGGATGAAATGCACCTTGGTCATGCAGTNATGGACCTGAGATTTCATGCCGGTGGCAAGGATGGAGAGATTCTTTCACCTGGAAGTACTGTCATCGCAAAAATGGAATTCTTCGGNATGGATGTCGTTGTGCCAGCAGGGGATGGAATTATTCTGATTATCAGCCAAACCGGAGAAGATTACGTCCCGAGTCCTGTTTCTACTCAAGCGGTGACAATTTCCTTGGATTCAAACAGCATTCTTGGCCTATCCACGGTACAACGTGATTGCGAAGACCTGTTCCTTCCCCCTATGCAGGAGCCTTACCCTGCTTGTCAACCCTCTATCGAAGAGTGACTTGTATGGAGACCCTCATCATCATAGCAATCTGCGCTCTGATTGCTGCGGCCCTGACCGTTCCGGCTGGCTTTGGATTATCGACCATGCTGACNCCACTGGTGCTACTCGTTGTCGGGCCGCACGAAGCTGTCGCCCTAGTTGCAGTAGTGCATGCAGCACATAACGCAGCAAAGTATGTCAGTCTGAAAGAGCATGTTGATTTCAGCGCTTTCAAACGATATGGAATATGGTTGGTAATCGGTGCAATACTTGGGGCTCTACTACAGAATCAAGTTCCGCAAGAACCACTGCTAGTAATCATCGGCGTATTTCTCATCACCTTACCTATTCTGACTCTTAGTGAGAGTTGGACAGGATATAGAATACCAGAAGCCAACGANAGAATTGGTGGATTTGGTTCTGGCTTTATGGGTGGATTATCGGGGCACCAAGGCGCACTTAGAGCAATGTTCCTGACCNGAAGGTTACCTGACAAGATGGCCTATGCTGCTACNGCCAGTATTCTTGCTCTCTGCGTTGACCTCTCTNGAATCCCNGTCTACCTTTTCTATCGCNCNNNAGAATTCATCGANCACATGCAGTTACTTNTNGTTCTNGTTATCGCNGCACTTATTGGAGTGCAAGTTGGAAAGAANTGGCTNAANTCTTTGAAATCCGAATGGATCCAAAAAGGNGTCATGTTAGGNATTGTTGGGAGTGGAATATTCTACATTNATCAGGCTTTGACATGATTTCACATTCTTTTGTTTGCCATTTCGATATACAAACCTATGAGTGACCGCTTTCACCAAGCCATCATGCCAACTGCAGTAGTGACTGGAGCGAATCGCGGAATTGGTCTTGAATGGGTCAAACAACTTCTAGAACAGGNGTGGGATGTATACGCGGGATATCGTTCTGACAAAGGAGGTTTATCGGAAACTGGTGCAAATCTCCTGCATCTCGATGTGACCTCAAATGAATCTGTCAAAGAATTNGCATCTTCAATACCNCAAAGAGTAGACCTTCTGGTCAACAACGCTGGAGTAGCAGATGGGCGCTGGCAATCGATATCGGAGATAGAANACGAAGAAGCATTACGAGTATTAGATATCAATGCGGTTGGACCAATGCGAGTAACTCAAGCTTTGCTTTCANAATTNGGCGGANAAAAGATGTCAACCATCGCCATGGTGAGCAGTCTGATGGGTTCCGTAGAAGATTGCATCAGCGGTAGATCCTATGCTTATCGAGCCTCAAAATCGGCTTTGAACATGTTCAGTATGGCGATGAAGAATGAATTACAGGATGCAAACATCAGCATTCTGATTCTACACCCNGGTTGGGTTCAGACCGACATGGGTGGGCCGAATGCCACAGTTACTCTTAACGATAGCATCGCAGGGATGATGCAGCGCGTTGAAGAACAGACGCTAGNCATGTCTGGCAGGTTTGTTCAATACGATGGTAAAGCGCTACCATGGTGAGNATTCAAAGAATCAGTCGATTTTCACATCTTTCAAAACAACGTTACAACTTCGACATTTGTAATTCCCACTACTCTTCTTTCTTCGAGGATACTCCTTGGAACAGCTACTGCAAACCCACAACCACTTGGCATTGGCCCTGCGCATCAATTCTGTGAAGGCTTTTCCTCGGCTTCTATCAGGATCTTCCCATGCATTTTCTAGTCTAAAGAATGCGTTATCATGAGCATAATGCCCCAATGCGTGAAGNTACTCGTGATACATTACTTGCTTGGCATAATCCCACCAGTCATTGCAGAGCAGGGAAGGATGAATGTCGATACGATCAACATCCTTAGGGCCTAAACCCGGACAGGTTACATCCGTTCCGCGAATATACCTGCATACTCCGTGTTTCTGAGTTGCATTTCGACGCATTTTTCCCACTTTTACNTGGCTCAAAGCATCGACCTCTTTGTTGCTGAAGAAATGCTGTTTACGCATCCAAGACAACACCGTGGAAGATAGGTTTTCGAGATCATGAACCACTGGTTGACTGGAGGGCTTCCAATCAGCAAGAGTGGTCTGCATCAATTNGCATCGAGCGANCACGGTTATTGAATGATATCCGTATTCATGACCAACGGTGATAGGCTGGGTGGCCTTCTTGCACGGCCACAAACAAACCCTTNCCAGTAGCACATACCTTACCATCGGCTTCCAAAGTCATCTCAACATTCACCTTATCNCCATCTATNTCNACAACCTGACTGGTAACTTCCAACGTCTTATCCAAAGGCGTAGGTCTACGCAATTTGATGCTGTATGAAGCAGTCACGGTACATGGGGGCTCTTCCAATTCTCGCTCATCCATTATTGCGATTGCAGCGGTCCAATTTCCNTGNCAATCCAATAAAGTCCCGATAATTCCACCATTGATCATTCCTGGAAATGCCTGATGTTCCTCACTGGTCTCGAATTTCATGGCGAGGCCATTCTCGATACGGTAAGACTCGATTTGCAATCCCTTTTCATTTGCAGGTCCGCAGCCAAAACATATCGATGTAGGGGCGTAGGTTCGCTGGACGCNTTGCTCTGCCATGTAAAGTCCCTAGAGCCCTGCAACATCAATGCTACGATAGAACAACAGAGTAGGATTCATTTCTGATTCGGCCTCCGCCAAAGCGTGGCAGACCGCGAGGAGGAGGAGGAATCTGCGGCAGCAGACAAAAACAAGAAGTCCTCCAAAAAGAAAAAGTCAGTCAAAAAGACTGTACGGGTTGCCCACGAAATGTCTGCTGATCGCCGTAAAGAAATCAAAAAGGCGCTGAAAGAACACGACGCTGGAAAACGTGATGAATGGGATCGATCATCAGGTCAAAAAAGCCACTCAATTATTCGCAAGCGAGTCAAACCCGGACAGATGCGAACCATCATGATTGACCTTCTAGAGGTGGACATGGGAGAATCGTGGCCGATACCTGTGACTGTTATCCATGGGAGAAGACCGGGCCCTGTGGTTACCATCACAGGTGGAATTCATGGTGATGAGTTGACTGGTCCTAGCGCCTGTACTCATCTGTTGAGTAATGCAATGACCGACCCTGGTCGCCCTTTAGACGCTGAACATGTTGCTGGTACGATTCGATTAATCCCGATTATCAATCTACCCGGCTATCGCAACAAGTCTCGTTATTTTCCAGATGGTAGAGATTTGAATCGTGAATTCCCTGGAAGGGCCAAGGGGAGTACAACATCTAGAGTTGCACATCGCCTATGGAATGAAATCATCAAAAATACAGATTATCTAATCGACCTTCATAGTGCTGCTAAGGGCCGTTCAAACATGCCTCAAGTTAGGGCAGATCTAGCCGATCCTCCTTCGAACATCATCGCCAAAGCATTNGGAATCGAAGTCATACTTGATTCCAAACCACCTAAGGGNTCCTTGCGTCGAAGCGCGGCAGATTCAGGCATTGGTGTGATGACATACGAAGGTGGAGGAGCCGATAATCTCGATCATGAATCGGTTCAGGTAGCCGTACACGGCGTGTTGAATATCCTACGAACTCTACACGTGATTCCAGGAAANCCCAGCAGACCCAGATTCCGTCTCTTGGCATCAGGTTCAACTTGGTTGAGAGCGGCAGAAGGAGGATTACTCGACATGTATGTAGGACCTTCAAGTGTAGTTGATTCCGGTGAAGTTGTTGCTACAGTATCAGACCCTTCTAGGCCCGGCTTGAGCGTTGATGTCATCGCCCCCGGAGACGGATTGATGATTTGTACCGCAACAAATCCACACGTCACCGCNGGTACTCCGGTGGGACACTTCCTTCCATTGGAGAAACATTCAGANTTGGTGAAGAGTCAAATCGATGGTAACAACATGTTCATTGTTTCAGGAAGTACCGATGAGCCAGTATGGAGAGAAGAGGTAGAAGTCGATGAAATCTCCTTGGAGGGAGAGTGGTCTGGTGGTTCGGTTGATGCAGAATGGCAGAGAGCATTCGTTGGAGACGCAGAATCAGGTGAGGCGAGTCCACTAGGTAAGAACTGATCAACTGTTCTGGAAAGAAGAAATCGCACTGAGAACCTCATCATCATCCATTAACCTGCGCTGACTCTTGGCAACCTCAAACAGGTGAGCGACCAATTCATCATTGACATCGATATTGTTCTGCTGCAACCACCAGACGATGTTTGAACGTCCAGACATATGGCCGATTCGAATCTTCTGTTGCAATCCATAATCGTTAGCAGGAACTCCTGAATAGACGCGGTCTGCAAGCCAGTGGTCTCCTTTTTTCATCGCCTTAATCACAGCACTGGCATGAACNCCAGTTCCAGTCTCAAAAGCATCCTCACCAAATACGGGATAATTTCGAGGTAGGGCGACCTCGACATACTCATGCGCCTTCTGCATGTATTCATTGAGTAGACTCAAATCGTTGTCTATGACTCCCATTAAACTGAGATTGACCAAAGTCTGATCCAGTGGAGCATTACCGGCTCTCTCACCGACTCCAAGAGCAGTTCCATGAATGACATCTGCTCCCGCTTCTACTGCTGCAAGATTGTTGGCTACTCCAAGACCCCTGTCTTGATGCCCATGCCAATTGATTTCGATATCTCGTCGCTTTACTCCAGCATCAGGTATGACTTCCTCTTGTACGNACTCTAGCAATTTACGAGTTCCGTTAGGAGTAACGTGCCCACATGTATCGCAAACACAAATCCTGTCAGCACCCAACTCAATTGCTCTGGTATAGATCGCCTTGATATCTTCGGGCTTCGAACGCGTGGTATCCTCGGTCACGAACATGACTGGNATATCATTTGAGACTGCAAACTCCACTGCCTTATCGAGGGTAGAGAGCAACTTCTCCATGGTCCAGCCTTCTGAATATTGTCTAATCGGACTGGTACCAAGGAAGGCACTAGCCTGAATCTGCATCTCATGCTTGGCCTGTAACTCGACCAAAGGTTCGATGTCTCCTACTACTGTACGAACCGCACAACCGGGCCTGATGGANTAATCATTCTCTCTGATGTGAGTGAGCATGGCGTCAATATGTTCGATGTGGAATGGACCTGCGCCTGGGAGTCCTAAATCGACCTTCTGCATNCCGAGTTTTTCCATATAGTCCAACAACTCAATCTTNTGTTCAATTGTCGGGTTCCTAGCGCTTGGGCTCTGCAAACCATCGCGCAGAGTCTCATCATCAAACCAGACATCGTGCGGATGATTATCCGGATTGCGATCAATCTTGTAATCAACTATATTCCAATCATGAATCAAGTCTTTTTCCTGCAAGAAGAAACCACCTGCCATACTTCGGCGGAGCCTGAGAAGAAGCGGTCAGACTTCAATTCGCCGGCTGTAAAGCCTCATTCTTCTTCAGATGATTCTGCAATTTCAATCTGATCATCAGCATCGATTAACTCGGCAGGTAGACGTGCGGAGAATATGATTTCGTCGAGGAAACCGCCCTTTTCACGGTCCCGTAGTTCCATAATTCTGGTACCTTTGCTGACTCGTCCTAGAGTCTCTTTAGTCTGCCCAGCCCTAACTCTGATCATCATTCCCTTGCTAGTCAGTAGGAAGATATTGTCAGCGAGATCAGGAACTACTCTTACACTGATAATCGAATCAGCATCATCACTCATCTTCATCGTTCTAACACCCTTAGCACCTGGATTGGTTCTGCGATACCCATCAGTCATGAATTTCAATTCACCATCCTTCATCAGCTTCTGAACTCCCTCTGAATCCAAATCTGGAATNCTATTCGCTGTACCAAGTCTAGATCTTTTGGCCATTCCATACTTTGTTATGGTCAATATCTGNGTCTCATGATTNGAAGTTGCTATCATCCCAACAACATGTCCACCATCAGCACCTTTACGATTACCTGTCTTGATTCCAAATACCCCACCCGATACCCTTCCTGAGGCACGAATCTGTGAACAGGAGAAACGCGAGGCATACCCTGTGCTGGAAATCATGACGATGTCGTGGTCATCGGTTGCAGATCTGACATTTACTAGATAATCGCCCTCTTTCTTGAAGCGCAACGCGTACTTTCCGTTACGGTTGATTCGTACATATTCAGACAACTTGGTCTTCTTAATCAACCCCTGGTTTGTTGCAAACATCAGATAGGTGCCTTCTGGTTCATCGATTAATTCACGAGAGAGGGCCAGAATNGAAACGATGTTCTCATCATCCCTTATTCCTTCAAGCAGATTTCTCACATGAGTTCCTCTAGCTTGTCTACTCGCCTGTGGAACCTCCCATGCTTTGAGACCATATACACGCCCTTGATTTGTGAATATCAGTAGCCTATCCTTACTAAAGCAAGTAAGAATCGACTTCGGACGATCCTCTTCCTTGGTGGTCACTCCCTTCAGTCCCTTTCCACCTCTGTTCTGTATTCGGAAGGCCTCAGTCGGCAAGTGTCTGAGGTAATTATCCTCGGAGAGTGTAATGACAATCGCTCTCTCCTCGATCAAGTCTTCTCTATCCATGCTAAGTGGTGCATTGTCGATTNCCGACCTGCGGTCATCAGNGTGTTTGTCCACTAAAGCATCGAGTTCNTCTACAAGAATATCCAATCGCATACGTCTGCTCGCTAGAATCTGCTTGAGTTCTTCAATCGACTTCTGTAATTCGTCGAACTCGTCCTGCACCTTCTTCACATCGAGTCGAGACAATTGGTATAGCCTGCGTTCAGCGATAGCCTTAGCTTGTGGTTCAGTGAAATCGAANGCAGAGATTCCTTTCATCGTCTCTTCGCCTCTGAGTACACGTTCGAAATGCTCTCTACTCTCACTAGCACGACCTGCCTTGACCACATCATCGATTCTATCCTGTGCCTTGACAAGACCCTCAAGAATGTGTGCTCGAGCCTCTGCCTTATCCAGTTCAAATTGGGTTCTGCGTTCGATAACCTGTTCACGGTGTCTGACATGAGTGTGCAGAACTATTCCAAGTGTAAGACGTACAGGTCGATTGTTGATGATTCCCATCATATTGGNAGAATAAGATTCCTGCAATCGGCTCGATTTGAACAACTGGTTAAGCACAGCATGCGGGTCTGCATTCTGCTTGACTTCAATGACCACTCTGATTCCTTCTTTACTCGATTCATCCCTGATATCTCGAATCCCTTTGATCTGGTCTTTGGTGACCATATCTGCGATACTCTCCAACATACCGGCCTTACGAACCTGATATGGGATCTCGTGGACGATGATTCGCTTACCTTTGTCATCATCTAGCACATCACAACGAGAACGTATGTGGAAACGTCCTTGTCCCTTGCTGTACATGTCGTGTATTCCATCGATTCCATGTATTGTAGCGCCAGTAGGGAAATCGGGTCCTTTGATTACACTCATGTATTCTTCAACCGAAATCTCTGGTAGTTTTTCCGGATTGCCAGAATCCTCACCCTCCTCTATGATTTTGGCAATGTGCATTCGAATACCTTCAGCCAATTCACCTAGGTTATGTGGAGGAATTCTCGTAGCCATTCCTACTGCAATACCATCGCTTCCATTTAGCAATAGATTTGGTAATCTAGATGGCAGAACCGTTGGTTCCATCTCAGTATCATCGAAATTAGGTTGGAACTCTACGGTGTTCTTGTCGATATCCTCCAGCATGTGTTTTGCGAGACGATCCAAGCGACTTTCGGTATACCTCATCGCCGCAGGAGGGTCTCCATCTATTGAACCGAAATTCCCTTGCCCGTCTATCAACGGATATCGGAGACTGAAATCCTGGGCCATTCTGACCATGGTATCATAGATTGATTGGTCTCCATGAGGGTGGTATTTACCCATCACCTCTCCGACCGAACGCGCCGACTTACTGAATGATTTTTCAGCAGTATGCCCCCCTTCGTGCATCCCATAGAGTACCCGGCGATGCACTGGTTTGAGTCCATCTCTAACATCAGGTAATGCTCTACCAATAATTACTGACATCGCGTAATTGATGTAACTGGTCTTCATCTCATCGTCGAGTCCATGCGGCAATAATTTGCCACTGTTTGGAGTTGTTTCTTCATCCATTTACTCACCTCCAACCTCAAACGTCGAGATTGGTCACCTCCAATGCATTCTTCTCGATGAATGAACGTCTTTCAGCAACATCCTCACCCATCAAAATCTCAAACAATCTGTCTGCTTCACTTGCATCTTCCACCGTCACCTGTAGCAATGTGCGGACTGCGGGATCCATTGTAGTCTCCCATAACTGCTCAGGATTCATTTCTCCCAAACCCTTGTAACGCTGGATATTGATCTTCGCATTCTCAGATTCTCCACGTAACTCTTCAATTACAACGTCTCGTTCTTCATCTGTGTAAACATAGTGAGATTTGCGACCTCTAGATATCTGGTACAATGGAGGTTGAGCTACGTATACATGACCCTGCATTATCGCTGGTTTCATAAAACGCCAAAGGAAGGTCAAAATCAAAGCACGAATGTGAGCACCGTCAACGTCTGCATCCGTCATCAGGATAATCTTGTCATATCGTAATTTATCCGTATTGAAGAGGCCTTCATCCTTGTTCTCTTGCTTCTCCTCTTCATCTTCTGGAGGATTGCCAACACCAGCACCCAAAGCCCTAATCATTGTTTGAATCTCTTGGTTCTGGAATACCTTGGCGATGTTTCGTTGCTGTCTCTCAACATTGAGAATCTTACCTCGCAAAGGAAGAATTGCCTGTGTGCGGCGATCCCTACCGGTCTTGGCTGAACCACCTGCAGAATCACCCTCCACGATGTAGATTTCACATTCTGAAGGATCTCGAGACTGNCAATCTGCGAGTTTTCCNGGGAGTCCTCCTCCTTCCAAGACTCCTTTTCTCCTAGTCAAATCTCTAGCCTTTCGCGCTGCTTCTCTGGCCTTACTTGACAAGACTGCCTTTTCGATAATGATCTTGGCAAATGCGGGATTTTCTTCAAAAAATTCTCCCAATTTATCATTGACTACNCTCTCAACTATTCCGGCAACCTCGCTTGTCACCAGTTTGGCTTTGGTTTGCGCATTGAAGGAAGGATCGGGGTGCTTTATCGAAACCACCGCTGAAATTCCTTCTCTGATATCCTCGCCAGAAAGGCTGTTGACATTCTTGAGGAGTTTTCGAGATTGAGCATAAGAATTGATTGTCCTAGTCAATGCACTCTTAAGTCCAGAAAGATGAGTGCCTCCATCTGAGTTGTGGATGATATTTGTGAAGCAATGAATGTTCTCCGTATAGGCTCCAGTCCATTGCAGAGATACTTCGACGTGCACTTCTCCTTTGTCGCCCTCCTTGCTACCCAAAATGTGTAATGGGTCTTCATGCAATACCTCTTTCTTGTCGTTCATCCAACCNACATATTCCTTCAGTCCACCATCGTACTTGTGTTCAATGATTACTTCTTCATCAGCACGTAAATCCCTGACGATAATTTCTAAACCAGCATTTAGGAATGCTGTCCTTCGCAAACGGGTGTTGATTTGATTGAAATCNAATTCAATGATATCGCTGAAAATAGTCAAATCTGGCTTGAAACGGATTNNCGTACCATTCTTATCAGAATCAGCAATTGAATCGAGACGCCCNTCTGGTACCCCTCTGACATACTTCTGGTACCATTCTTTACCATCTCGATGAATAATCATCTCAAGATATTCGGAAACCGCGTTGACTGCACTGACTCCTACTCCATGCAGTCCTCCTGCAACCTTGTATGCTTCATTATCGAACTTACCTCCAGCATGAAGTTTGGTCATGATGACCTCAGCGGCACTAACGCCTTCTTCGTGTTGCGAAACAGGAATTCCCCTGCCATGATCGATTACGGTTATCGAGCCGTCCTTTTCGACATTCACTTCGATAGTAGGATTGTACCCTGCAAGATGCTCATCCACCGCGTTGTCGACAACCTCCCATATGCAATGGTGTAATGCTGAACCATCGTGTGGGTCACCNAGGTACATACCCGGTCTCTTTCTGACCGCTTCTAGGCCTTCAAGGACCTGAATGCTGTCTGCTCCATAATCATCTGACATTAAAATCAACTCATTCTCAGGGTACCCATAGGGTACCCTGCTTCCAACATATTCACTGTGTCAACAACAGTAAATGAACCTTGTTAGACAAGTCGGTCAAAAGTGGCCAAATAGNAGGTGAAATAGCAGATTCAAAACCGGGGATAATGTATGACTGAAGGCGCGACACGGTTAAGGATGAGAGTCAGGTCGCCGGCCCGATGAGCGACCCATTGGTGTGCGTATCCCTCGATGGATGTACGGTCAAGGAGGTCATCGACGAGGCNGCAAGGGCCAATTTNGGCAATGCTGACCTAGTAGAGGTTCGTTTCGATCGCCTATATCTTNTCAGACCCAAGNCCGAAGAGGTTGAAGGGGAAGATGGCGAGATTAGGAAAATCATGCCGCCAGAGGACGAGTGGTCAAAATTGGCTGTCGCAGATGTCAACACTGCGGAAGTCATTGAAGAATTGAAGGGCGGAATTCCTCTACCAGTAATCTTCACCTGTAGACCTGTTTCAGAAGGCGGATTCTTTCCTGGCGACGAAGATGAGCGTTGNGGAATACTCGATGCTGCAATCAACAGCGGCGTGTCCTATGTAGATTTAGAACTCTCAATCGAGGAGGGGAAGCGACAAGAGATGCTTGAGGCGGCAAAGGCTGCTGATGTCAAGATAATNGCTTCAGTACACGGAGAAGGTGTACCCAGCGTCGAAGACATTGTCAGTCTAATCGNACAGAATGCCGACAAAGGAGATACTGTCAAGATGTGTTGGACCACTGAATCTCAGCAGGAGAGTCTGAAACTGGTCGAAGCATCTTGGAGTCTGAAAGGTGAAGGACATAATTTCGCCTTAATGGGACTAGGACCTGGAGGAGACTGGACTCGTCTTCACGCTCCTGTACTCGATCAATCGTTGGTTTACGCCACTCTACAAGACGACTTCCGCCTCGGGGATCGAGGTTTNGTCAATATCAAAGACCTGAGAAATGCTTGGATTCTGATGGAATACTAAGAATTCAATTATGCCGAAACAAAGTCACTATTCTTCTGATTCTTGTGCAAGACTAGGNACTAGTTGCACCTTGTAACCTTCCATACCAGCATTGCTGTGTTTGAAATGCATGACTACTGGAACTGCTGCCAACAGAAGCATGAGGGCCATGCAAGTCAAAGGAACNGTCCATGTTGGCAAAATGAACGCTTCTTCAACCATGACCGTCATATCGACCAAAGATGTTGCATGAGGTTCGGGTGCATCATCAGTACGTGAATTGTTTATTGCGTCAACAATGAAGACGAATTCCTCATATTGACTCTCACCAGTGAACATTGAAGATGATGTTTCGAGTTTATCTAGGACGACTGAGAACTCCNCTTCCCTGATATTCTCATAAGCGTGTACATCTCTATATCCTCTCCATAAGNCTCCTCGCCACTCTGGAGGAATCATCTCTTCCAATTCGGCCATCCATTCCAATTCATCGCCATAGACGTANTATTGTTGAGTATACATTTCATAATCGTGAGTTAACATAAGATATGCATCTATTGGGGGTTCTAGCGGTTCACTAGCATTATTTGAAATGCTCAAGCAGAAGGTATAACGCATACCGGTTGTCAAATTCATACTTACTCCAGCGCCACTACCATTTTCAACTGAAAATGAAGTATGAAAACCCGAAACTAGGGGATCGAGAGGGGCGTATGCAATCATGGGTTCTTCTGCGAACATGGAGTCGTCTTGCGCGCTGCGCCCCCCCGGTCCAGATTTTTCAAAATCATCATCATAGCCACCGTAAACCATGGTAGTCTGAACGCTTACATTTCGAAGGTGTTGACCCCATTCCGCTTCATCTCCACTCGAAACGCTACAACCTGCAGCTTCCACTTGACCAACTAAAGGGATGACACAATTACTAGAAGCGAGCAAGGGCAACAAAATCAGGCTAACCAGCAANACGGATCTCTGAACCAAACGAGTCACCTGTATGCCCCCTTAAGATAGCGAGGCGGACAACGGCACATCATGATTGGCCACAACAGATTGTAATTCAATCGACTAGCGGCGTTTAGCCCTTACTGGCCTGATATAACCTGAANCGGAATTACGGCGATCATCCTTGGACAGAATCTTTGGTTTTGGAGGGGGCTCATGTTGGTCCATTCCCAAAACTCCCCCCTCGGTTTCTACGTTCTGAACATCGTAAGCCTGAGCAGCCTCTGCAGCCTCCTCCTCATCTAGATCTGCAGGAGTTCGCATGACCAGCCATCCGAGAATAAGCANTAGAACAATCAATCCCAAAACGAATGCNGATTCACTGCCAGCATCAGACAGCCATGCCTTTGCATCCTGCCAATTGAAGTCCGAAAGGGTCGGAGTCTTCTCTGGCCCTTCATTNATTTCAACCAAAATNGTCTCTTGGACACAGATTCCCATACCATCGCANACCTGTACTCTAATCGTAACTTCGCCGGTGTGATCATAGATATGCGTAAATCTGAGNGATTCGGGGCCATCTGCACTGAATTCCCAATCATTATCCAGAACACCATCTTCATCTTCATCGACGGTATCATCCAATTCCCAAGAGACTTGAAGAGTGTTGGGTATTTGCTGATCAACATCGCTGTTTGANCCATCATTGACATTGTTGTCGCGATATACAACGTAGTCGCGGCTAGTTTCGACATCACTGGCATTGACACGGAATATCGACAATTCATCGACAATGATTTCAGTGGCTTCCATTATTCCATCTGTTTCAGGAGGTGAATCGATTACCACGGTGAATACCTGAGTGGTTGTATCTCCGGTCTCAAACGCATCTCTTACTGTCAAACTGACCGTATATGTTCCCGGCATAGAATATGAATGCCAAGGGTGACTCTCCTTTGAATGTGGACTTCCATCTCCGAAATCCCAGATGTACTCGACCAAACCGTTCCAATCAGAAGAGTTGGTATTGAAAGGAGTGTTCTTGTTTGCAAAAATCGCATCTCCATCTCGAGTCCCACTGGAGTCAAAATACAACAAAGTGCCAACTGAAGCATGAGTCCTACCCTCATCATCGAATGTTCTAGAGTAATTATCTGGCGAGAAATCTTCAGAACGCGGAGTATCTACATTGACCAACTCGCCGGAACTCCATGCATCGAGAATCTGTACTGTAATCTCCGGTACAGGATTGCTGACTTGAATCACAACTGTTCGGTTGGCTGATGATTGACCATATTCATCGGTCACAATCAACGTAACTCGATGTTGCCCTGGGGTGTTGAATGAATAAGATACCTGAGTCTTGCTTGAAGTAGTGCCATCCTCAAAGAACCAAGNGAAGGACAAGATTGAGGAATCCGCAAGGGAGCCATCTGGATCGAAACTATCGCGTCCATCAAAAGTATACACCATGTCTACTATTGCATCTTCTTGTCGGAAATCNACGNNNANAGAATTNCTGTCTCTAACCTTTACATCAGCGACTGGTAACTGATTCTTCACCAATACATTGAGTGAAACTGTAGTCTGGCCACCATCATCATCGGNTACTGTCACCTGCACCGTTTTGTTACCNGGNGTTTCCCAAGCAACCAAAGGTTGCCAATCATTACTACTAGTCCTTGTAAAATCGCTATTNCGANCTACATTGGCGTCATTGAGTGCTACACCTCCAGCGAATTGCCAACTTATACTGGATAGTTCCCCATCATCGTCGACAAATAATGTGGGCATAGGAAGGGAAGTGTAAGTATCAACTATTAGAGCATCATCNAATATNAATCGCGGTAGTCTATTCTTGACNTTCACTGTGAAATTGAAATAGCCAATATTCTTGCCATCATCTGCGGTAATCCTCACAATATGGGAATTACCAGCCCCATTTCCACCTTCACTCCATTCATGGCTAGTTACCGANTTACCAATTCCTCCTTCGGTCTGTCCATCGCCCCAGTCCCAAGTGAATAGGATATTGTCATTGGGGACATTGTCCTGTGTCTGAAGAGTCGAGAACTGGATTCTTTGGTTGGTGTAAATGTCTATCACATCATCTGCAACCACTTCTTGCCCTGAACCATCGTGGACNCTGATGATNGGAGTTAGGATGTCTGCGACAAGCACCAGGTTAGGGTAAACTAAACTCCAAGCTCCACCCTGATCTTGAACTGTCAANTTGGCAATATATNCGCCTTCATCCCTATATCCGCGTAATGGGGATCGTAGAGTAGAGGTATTTCCATCTCCAAAGTCCCAGAGATATGCTGTCGGCTCATCTGCATGAGGCAAAGTGCTGGCATTATCCGATAAGCCCCAGTAATCGATTCCNTTTCCTGTAAATTGAATAGGTAGCCATGTCAAGGTCACATTGGTGTTCAAAGTAGCATTTGGCAGAGGTTGCATATTGTGCACCATTTGACTACTGGTGACTGCGCTGTCAACAGTATCTCCCAACAAATCTTTCATCTCCAGAGAGAGTGTGTAATCGTCAGTGGTATGAGGTGTCCAATAGATTGCACCTGGAGCAGGAACACCTCCACCCGCTTCAATACCAGTTGTCATGGTATCTACCACATCACCATCTGAGTTGATGGCACTTACCTCGATGTTGAGATCTTCAAAGAAAGCATTGGAAGTCACGGCAAATGGCAGGGCCAAAGTATCATCATCACCATCACTATCTCTATCAGCCATGGTTACGGTACTGAGTGCTAGGCTTGCTGGAGATGTAATACGGGCNGCCTCGATATCCAATTGGGCTGAGGGGTAAGTGGGTCCACACGANGTGTAGTCACAATCTCCAATGCTGCTACCATACCAAACTATTACATGAGCCTGATCAGTGACATTTCCAAATCCTGGAATCATGGCAGTTGAAACCATGTTGTTGAATTGTAACTCCTCAACAGTATACTGCCCATCTGCAGAGGCTCTGCTGACCAAACGCCCTTCCATTCCNGATGCATCNGCAGTCAACCTGACGGTCAATGGGGCTGGNGGCGATGATCCTGGCTCTAACTTGAACACCTGAATGCCCCAACCTTCGATAGTATTGCCCTTNGACTCCCATGCCTGTGTCCAGTCACTGTTGGAGTCAGCGGGTTGAATCTTACAGAATGCTGAACCCGAACACAAATCGGTCATATCGACATTGGACAGGCCATAGATTCCACTTGAAGAATCCAAAGTAGCAGCGATACTGAAGTTAGCAAAAATCTCCTCAAACGTGCTTCCAAGAATCATTCCAACATTATTTGGAGGGGTTTGCCCCAAGGANGCAATCGCGGCGCCGCCAGTTTGGGTATTTGCTACTAATTGCCTTATCGCCGGACCTCCGCCCAAATGGTCAGCCATCCACAGAAGGAATAGGAAACCACCTCCATAATCTGAGATGCGCTGATTCCACCAACGAATGCTGGTGCCGCTGTCCTCAGTCCATGCATTGGAGTGNCCGGTTAAGGTTGANCTGGCCCCAAAGCAGAGATAGGCAGCCATGTCTGCAGCCCCTTCATCAATCCACAGATTCTCCTGAGAATCTGCTGCGTTGTGCAATAAGTGCTGAAGNTCGTGAGCCAAAATGACCTTGCTCCAACCCAGAGATGCATCNGCATAATCAACGAATACAATCTCTCTTGATGAAGATAGACTTGGAGCGAAATATCCTCCGATATTGTACTGCCCATCCATGTTGATGATGGCAACCTCGATCTGGCAGTTTCCATCGACATCTGGTGCCTCAGGNCCATTTCCGTAGTCCTTGCCGAAGTAAGTCGTTAGTATTGGATAAATCGTGTTGTCCCAATCTGAAGCCCAGTTGGACAGAACTGTGGAAGAAAGCGTATATCCATCTTGCACCATGAATGCGACTGAATTGGTGACGCGTTCTGCAGTCACTCCCACAGTTCCGCCACCATATCCAGGAACGGTTGAGGTATCTCCTTCCTGAATACGAGTGCAGGATCTAGCATTTCTTGCGGAAACTTGCGAATCTTCGGAATCCTGTGCNCCNGGACTGCCATCCTCCCACCACGAGCGCTTCAGGAAGCCTGTTGCAGAATATACGGCCTGATCGTCCTCAAAGAGAATGTATGGCTTGCCGGTATTTGGTACAAAACCGTCCAATGATATCGTCATCCCACTGCNCGGAAAGTGCCTATTTCTCTCTTCAGGAGCCTCTGTTCCACCTGCTGTGGCTAGAGGCGCCCATAGACTTAGCACCATGACTAGAATCAATCCGAGAGGGATGCTGTATCTACCATCNTTCTTGTTCATCGGGAAACCTCCTCAAGTGACGCTACGCGTCACGTGATGGACCACCTTGAATGAGGTATTTAAGGCTCGGTGGAGCAGGCATCAGACATGCTCAAGGCTATTCACTGCAAGTCGGTGATTCTAATCTGTGCTTTTTTGCTATTTTCAACAGCACAAATAACCTCGGCGGAGAGTGATTCGCAAGATGATGCTGCAATTCAAATGGTTGTTCAAGTCATCGAGAATGCAACACACCAGAATGATGCTTTCACACAAGGACTCCTATGGCATCAAGGCATGATGTATGAGAGTACTGGGATATATGGTGAATCGACTCTACGAGAAGTGTTTCCAAATGGTACAGTCAATCGTTCTGTAGAACTTGCCGATAATCAATTTGGCGAAGGATTGTCTATTGTAGGTGAGCAACTGATACAATTGACATGGAAAGAAAACACTGCTTTGATTTGGAATCTTTCTGATTTCACTCTGGTTGGAAATTTCTCTTACGATGGAGAAGGATGGGGATTATGCAATAATGGCACNTCCTTGGTCATGTCAGATGGTACTTCTCAAATCGATTTCAGAAATCCCACTGATTTCTCAATAACCAGAAGTATCAATGTGAATCTTGACGGAGAAGAACTAGGCCAATTGAATGAACTAGAATGCGATGCGACTCACATTTGGGCAAATGTCTTTCAATCCGATGAAATAGTANGAATCAACTCCTCGACCGGAGNGGTTGATCAGGTCATAGACGCTAGTTCCTTAGGCGGCGAGAGTAATGGTGGATACCTCAATGGAATTGCCTTTGATTCGGATGGCGACATGTGGCTGACAGGGAAGAACTGGCCCAAGATTTTCGAGGTAGAATTGGAAATAGCGGTAGAACCTACTAATAATGCTCAAGAAACTACAGAACCCAATCAGACAACAATCCATGAAACTAGCTCGCAGTCATGCATTGGGGATGACTGTGAAGAGGATGCTCCATTCGGCATTTATGTGACGTATGGAATAGTTTTGTTTACGGCTTTCTCATGCGCGGCAATTGGAATATTCAAGTTCTGGCGCGCTCTGCCAAGCAACGAGAAGAAGCCGCTCTCTCAAGGGAATGTGTTTGACGATGACGAATGATGATGGCTCCAAGAAGGGNCTCCTGANCGTCTGGAAGCGTCGAAATGAAAGAGAAAAAAGAATTGACAGNTTGATGGAGATTCGCGAGGAATACTCAACTAGAGCATTGACCAGAAGCACGGCNGCTGTGCTCATTGTAGCAGGAAGCATACTNGGTCTACTAACTGGATTCATGCTATTGTCAAACAACCCTTCTGATTTGATCAGCTCCTCGATGTTCAAAGTCAGTGAAACCGTGGATGTCAGTGGTTATGCTCTCGAAAATGAGACGGGAGAGGGAGTTGAAGGAGTTGAACTGGTACTCTACGANGCAGATACCGAGGCTAAAATGATNAATACGACAACTGATTCCAATGGATTCTATCGTTTTACTGATATTTCGGTCAAACGATTGTTACTGACTGCCGATAAAGATGGTTTCATCAGCATACAGAGAACCTTTACTCCAGACCAAGGAGGTTCAGACCCACTTGTCATGCACGTTGGTAGTGGAATCGTCAAAGAAGAAGGTGAAGAGGTCGGTTCTATCCTAGCCGGTGCAGTTACCGTCAGCACCTTAGTTGCGGTATTCACAATTTTGACCGCCTTTGTGGGCCTATATGCGGCTCATGAAGCAAAGAAGGGTAGACGCTACAGAAGAACTCAGTATCTTGCGGGTGTTTCACTATGTAGTCGCGGACTGATTTTCTTTGGTCCAATCTTGATTCTGATGGGAATGGTGCTGCTGAGTATGACTCGGCGTCAATTCGCAGATTTCGTCGTCGATGAGAAATCCTCTGCGGGAGATGATACCTGATGTATTTGGTTGCCGTCGAGGGGGGCGATGGCTCAGGCAAAGGGGAAGCGGTAAGAATCCTCAAGGAGATTGCGGAAGAGTTTCCATTTCCGGCAGTCTGTTTGACTCATGAGCCTAGAAGAACTAGCCCNATCGGCAAATTGGCTTTGCAGGCTGTCAAAGAAGGGGGTCAAACTCCGCTCCAAGAAGCTGCACTCTTCGCAGCAGATAGGCTCGATCATAGTCACACATGGATACTTCCTCGTCTCCAGAAGGGCGAATTGGTCATCAGCGACAGGAATGTGCATTCCTCATTGATCTACCAAGGTAAAGTCGGCGGACTCGGTTATGAAAAAGTCGCACAAATGAATTCTAGTGCTGCGGTTCCAGACCTTGTAATTTGGGTTGACTGCGACCCAGAGGTAGCGATGAAACGAATCAACCGCGGAACTCTACGTAAGAGTTCACAGAAGAAAGAATACTTCGAGACAGACGAATTACAAACTCAGATTCGAGCAGGGTTTCATGAATTGTTATCCGGCAATGTGCCCACACCCGCTCCCTTCGATAGTTGCGTCATCGCTGGACCGGTACTTAACGAAGGGAGTAAGAAACAACTGCGCAAGGAATTGGCAAGTGCTCTTCGTGGCTTCTTGAATCGCCGACCTCCGCCGCTAAATGTAGACTCACAAGTGGTCGATAGGCACCACCTCAAGAGATTAGTAAGGGGACTTGCAAGTCAACAGAGGTTACCAGGTTCCCCTATCGAGTCTACTTCATTGGTGGAAGATTGGCTGGCTAAGAGAACACCCGCTAACTGGTTATCCAAAGCCGAGGAATCATGGTCAAGCAAGGATGCGAGGCAAGCAGATGTCGCTGGCTCATGTATTCATCACTCGGTATGGTCATTGCTAGGTACACTTTCGTTCATGTCCACTACAGATATCCCCAGTCTACGAAGAACTCTGGGTCCGGTCAGGGCAGTCTCACAAAGACATTCACAGAGGATGGTGAAATGGTTCGATTCCATCGGGTGGACCCATAGGCAACAAGCGCATGTGCCATTCAATGATGCGCCCACTTTCAAGATAAGTGCCGAATGGGTTGGTTTGGGCCGTTTATTCCTTGCTCTTTGGCCACTACAAACTCATCTAGCGGAATGGAGACGAAGGAACCCGGATGCTGAAACATCGACGGCGATGCAGTGGATCCTTTCTGAAGAAAGGTTGACCGACTCGGAAATTGCTGCGCTTCTAGCCTCTACAACGGCGAGATTGCAAATGCTGACTTCAGGTTATGTTGGTTGTCCAGTTCCTGAAAGTAAAGATGAATTCCTCATCTGGTGGAGTACCGAACCCGCTTAATTATTCACTCTGATTCATTATCCGGAGTTCTAGCGAATCTTGCGCCAGCTGGAAGTGATACCAATTCGGGACGCCCTTGATGATCAGAAGGACGAGCCGAAAGCATCGCTGAAAGTAGAACTGCTAACATTGCACCGAAAATTAATCCAGTCACCAAGCGCACAGGATTAGTAGATTCATATTCAGTCAACATTTGTGTGAAGCCATCAATTCCTATTGGCACCATGGCGAGAAGGCCAATTCCCCAAGCCGCTCTTTTTCGATATCCAGATGCATAGATAGAATGAAGTCTTGAATCTCCGAAAACGGAGAGGAAACTATCGGTAACTGTCCAACGGTTCTTTCCATATCTAGAGAATATCCAACCACCGATTGCAAGACCAAGAAATATGCCAACATCTCTTGCACACATTGGCATCTGATTACCATTGATGACCCAACTTCGCTCATATTTCTGATGACAATTCAAATCTCCAAATCCGTAGATGAATGCGGCATAGAAGTTGACATCTGTCCACGAGAACAGCCCCTCGGATGTTTGATCATGACCCACATCGCCGCTATGGTTTCCGTTTCCCCAACTTCCCCAACCTTCGTATTGATAATAATCGAAAACGTTGGCCCTACCTGACAATCTGGGAACACTGCCCTCCTCAAGAGTCATCGGAGCCAAAAAGAAGGATATCAAGAAGAACAAAGAAATGGACATGACCCAGGTTCCAACCTTGGCTGCCCTCCAGCGATCAGGTTCTCTGTCCATGGCACTTGGCACTACACAGAGATGATTGAATTATCGCACAATCACCATTGTCAAAGGAATGATATCATGTAGCAAAGGGTAGAAGGATGGATGAATCTCATGCAAGCCGCCACTTCACAAAGCGTCGTCGGCCCTACTTGGGAACGGCGAAAATTGAGTGTTAGTCAGGCTTTCGCAACCGCTTTCATCCTTGCTACATATACCGGGGTTCTGACATACATCGTAGTCATCTACGCTCATGCATTCACGGGTGGATTCATCCTTGGATTCAAAATCGCAGGTGGGGCATGGGGCATCATCTTCGGAAGCAGTTTCTTCGCTTACAGCATATTTGGTAGGCGTATTCGAATGGAGGTTCCAGTCGAACAAGGTTTAGCCTTCTTGAGACAAACCTTGGCCCCAATGGAAGCCAAAGTGAAGGATGACATTACCACAGGAAATAGAAATTGGAATGTACACACTCACATCAGCGATAGAGGACTAGGCGTTGGTATCGATTTACATGACATGGAGCTTGAGAATGCTAAGGCTGCAATGCAGATTTGTATCAGTGTGCGACACAAGGTTGGTCGAATGACATTCATCAGTGGCAGAGGAGATGCTACCAGTAGAATGCCCCGCCTNCGCACACTGATTCTGAGTATGCTATCACAACCTGAAATCATCAGAGATTTTCATCTCTGGAAAAAGAGAAGCACCATCACATTAAGGCCACGCAGGCCACCGCTTCCTAGACGTGAGATGATACTCAAGATGACGGCATTAGGTGCACCACTAGCAGGCATGGGTGCCTTGGGATTCATGGACCTTGCACAAGCCAATACATTGAGCGGTACTGTAGGAGCGGCGGCTGGTCTATTTCTAACATGGTTGTTGATTACTCACAGTCGATAATTCGATTGTTGATGCCAGCGTTCAAAGGGGTCGGTCCTTTGTCAACTTGCATGGACCCGATGATCTCATTGCTTCAGAGGTTGCAAGAAGCAGGGATTCCAATGGACCAAGTGATTGAAGAAGCCATGATGCAGGTCGATGTAAGATCCTTCAGCGACTTTGATCCAACTCCTTTTTTCCATGACCGCCCTCTAGTTTTTCTCGAAACTGTGGCTGGTGGTGTCAAGACCATTTCTGCTCCACACATGGTAGCAACACTTCTGACTCATCTAGAATTATCAGAGGGGCAAGATGTGGTTCTCATCGGTGCTAAAGGAGGATATTTCGCAGCCCTGATTAGCGCAGTGGTTGGTGAAACCGGAAATGTCGTGGTCTACGATCCTTCCAACGCGGTAATTGAGCACGTGGACAATCGATTACATGACCTTAANAATTGCAGCACCAAAGTCTTGACTTCCTTATCTAAAGCTCCAGAAGATCTGCCTGATTCCTTGAATAGAGTACTAATCAGCGGTTCTCTGAAAAAGATACCAATATGGCTAGAAGAAGCATTGGACGAAGGTGGATTCATTATCGCTCCCCTAGGAGGTGATGTGAATCAGCGCTTAATCAAGAGAGAAAAGCAGGGCGAAGAAATGTATGATACCGAACTGGGTAGTGTTGTGTTCGGACCAGTTGATATCAAGGATAGTGAACCAGGCATCCCAAGTCCCGATACACTTGCTGATATGCTAGAAGAAGCCGCTTCCTTCGCTCGCATGTATGGAGTGTTAGAAGATGAAATGATCAATAATTTAGACAATCTAGTTGCCGACTTGAGAACTTTACCTCCCGACCTCGCTCCTCCAGAATTTGTGATTCCTGAAAACGATGATGATTCCGAAATTGAAGAACACCCTCTACTAGAGATGTTGGATGATGCAAAGGACTGGTTAATGGGGCTCTGGCCCTTACTTTCCCAGATGTTCAATGTGCGCTTGCAAAGGCCCGGAGCGCCAGAAGACGAATCGGACGAGGGTAGTTTCTCTGGAGGGCACGAAGACCTGATTCCCTGAGGCGATGTTCTAAGGTCTGACTTGTCATCATAGNAGGTGAGAGAGATGATGCAGGCCAATATCCACCATCGTGCCTCGTGCCTCAATCCTGCCAGCCGACTATTGGATGTCCAGTTACTACTTCAAGGAGAATTCGACGCCAGTATCGACATNGAGATGCCGCGTTGGGTACCTGGATCATANATGATTCGAGAGCCTTTGAAACACGTGAGGGACATTTCTGTAAACAATGGTGCAAGTATTGCGCGACATGGNGAATGTGGATACCGAATCAAACCACCTCGCAACGGTTGCAAAGACCTCTTGATCGAATATCAGATCCTATGCCCAGATCTTACTGTAAGGAGCAACCATATGGATGCCAGTCATCTTCACTTAGTGCCTACGTTNACTTGGATGATGCCTAGCCGCGGTTGGCAAGGTAGTATGGACTGTACTGTAACCTTGGCCATGCCCGAACATTGGACTGCCGCTACGCAATTGAACTGCCACGCTGGCGATGCCCCTAAACACAAATCATGGGGCAAGGGCAATGAGAAAACTTGGTTACCCCCCAACCTCGACGAATTATACGATGGAGTCATCGAAGCCAATTCCAACACAGATGATAGTAGGATGATGTCTGGTGCAATGCATCATCTAAGAATCTGGGATGCTGGTTCATACGACATTCCACAAGAAGCCATTACAAGAATACAGAATTGTATGGAGGCACTGGTTGCTGAATATGTTGCTCTATTCGGGCCACTACCTTTTGATGAGTACTGGACCATCTTGCACCTTACTGGAGGTGCCCGAGGTGGATTAGAGCATTTGCGTTCCCAGACCAGCATGGTTCCTAGAACTGCTATCCAAGTAGGTCAAGAAGAAGGATGGAGAGATCTCGTTAGTCTGTTGTCGCACGAGTATCTGCACTTATGGAATATCAAGAGGCTGCGTCCTGTAGAATATCTAGAATACGACTTGTCCAAGGAAGTGCGAAGTAATCTGCTTTGGTGGTTTGAAGGTGGGACATCTTGGCTAGGTGACGTCATCTGCCTAAAGAGCGGAGTCTGGAGTGAGGAAGATTGGCGCAAGGATATGGAACGCAAGATGAAGAGATTCCTAGGCGGAACTGGAAACGAGCATCAATCCTTGGAAACTTCAAGTCAAGAGGCTTGGATTCACCTGTACATGCCTCATACATATTCCAGAGAGAGTACGATTTCCTACTATCTTGAAGGTGAGATGGTCATGATATGTCTGGATGCAGAAATGCGGCGCAGGAACAAAGGAGAATATGGTCTAGAACAACTATTCGCACTGCTATGGAAGAAACATGGACTAGATTCACCGAATTTAGAAAAATTGGGGCTCAAGTATTCTGACATCCGAAAGGGACTTGTTTCCTTGAAAGGTGGTGCAAGGCTTGGCAGCATGCTCGATGAATTAGTACAGGAAGAAGTGCGCCCTGATGTAGAAGCGGCCATGGCAAAGTTAGGTTTGGAATTCTCTTCCAGCGATGATGACAAGAAGGGGAAAGCATGGTTAGGCCTAAGGTTAGCAACAGAAAACGGCCTCTATGTTAGGGGATTCTTGCCGGAATCTCCTCTTCGAGATATCCTCTTACCCGATGATGAATTGGTAGCCATCGATGGCTTACGAGTCCGGAATAAATCTCAACTCGACACACTGCTTGTCGGAAGGCGAGGGGACCTCATCTCTCTAACTATCTCTAGACATGGTGCACTCACTTGTATCGAAGTTCAAACTGGTACTGAACCATCCCTTGCGACCTCATTGAAAGGCGACGGAAATAGGCTTTGGAAGTCGTTAATCAAGAGCGATCAAGATTCTTGACGAAGAACATCCAATGGAACTAGAATAGGTGGAACCTCTCCCTCTACAATATGGCGGCTAGTCTTCGGGGAGAATAACTGCGGGGATTGAGCCATGTCAATTACTTCCTGCTTGCTCAATTCAGTTCTACCAGAAGCCGGCCAAGCCTCCACCTTTATCGTATCATCAACCAGATAATCATACAGCAGCGCTGGTACTCTCTGAAGTTCTAACTCAATGGCGACGTGATATCGGTGATGGCCATCGAGAATACATCCGCTGAGCGAATCGACTAACAGGGGTTTGGTATAGCCTCCCCAACGCATGGTCATATCATGTAATTTGTTAGCATTCTTCGCAAGAATCTCCTCATGAGGCTTGAGCCAATCAACAGGAACAAGATAGACGGCGGGTTCACCAGAATCCCATCGATGGATTCGCTCGTCCCCGTATTCCATGGCTTGCGCAATTGGTTCTGAACAACATTCTTTCGCTTGTAAGTTGGGCAAGATTTCATCATCGGAACTACTCAGGCGCACTCATGGCCCAACTAGTGGAGGGGATGATCAGCGATATCCACGCTGCTCCACTCGACATAGGCCAACTATCTTGGATCGATGATTTACCAGAAGCTGTGAAGACTATCCACAACACAATTGCTAGTTCTGGAGGAGGTGTCTGGTTGGTGGGAGGAGCCGTCAGAGAAGCCATGCGTGGTAGACAGCCCAAGGACCATGATTTGGCTACCAGCCTTACTCCTGATGATGTGGAAAGTTTGTTCGAACATACGGTTCCTACCGGAAAACAATTCGGCACAATAACAGTGATTATCGATAAAGTCGAATACGAAGTCACAACTTTACGCTGCGAAAGTGGCTACAGAGATGGTAGGCGCCCTGACAAAGTTCAGTTGACATCATCATTAGATTTAGATTTGGAAAGAAGAGACTTCACCATCAACGCGATGGCTGTCGATATAGCGAGAAGAGAATTGTATGACCCGCACAATGGAATGAGCGATTTGACGGCAAAGAGATTGAGAGCAGTAGGTTCAGCCAGTCTTCGTCTATCTGAGGATGGACTAAGGGTGATGCGAGCATATCGATTCCTCGATCAAGATGATGGAGATGATTGGCGTACCGATATGGAACTTGAACTAGCTTTAATCGAAAGACAGGATATGCTGGAAGGTGTTGCTGAAGAAAGAATCTGGCAAGAAATGTTGAGGATTTTAGGAGGCAGAGATGCAGGGCGCATATTGGCTAGAATGGCAAGAGATTCTGTTCTCGATAGAATTCTGGGGGGCAAGACTCCTGAAGATGACCGTAGAATCAGGGCACTACGTTCAGTTGTAGGCAAGAAAGAGGCCAGTCTATGCATGGCGGTATTGCTCAAAGATAGAGACAGGGATGCCGTCAAAGCAACCTTGAAGAGAATTAAGGCCCCGAATGCATTCATCTCTTCTTGTATCGATTATCACTCTTGGCTTGGAACCTCACCTATCGATTCAGATGAAGGGCTCATTCGCCTGTTCAGACATTCAGTAGACAAGAAAATGAAGGGTTTTCTCAATATGGATGAATCTTGGCAGAAAGAATGTGCAGATATTCAACCACAGGCATTTGCTGAATTACGACAAAGATTGCGTGAACTGCCAGCCAACAAATGTACGGAACCGATTGCAGATGGGCTATGGCTGATGCAACATACCGGACTACAGCAAGGCAAGAGAATTGGGCGCCTCAAGGCATGGCTACACCGAATTCAACTCGAACGTGACCTCGATAATCTAGAACAAATTGAGGAAGTTCTCTGTAGTATTCCTTGGCAACACGGAGAAGTCGAAGGATGGCCGACTGCAGATTGGCCGTGAAAGGAAAGTGTTCAAGTCCATTGGCTCAGTGCGCGGTTCATGTCTGCATCGAGTATGCTTATTCAAGCCCAAGAGGCTCTACCCAAGAAAAAGAATCCTTGGTTTGGTTTGGCTGGTTTTGCTTTCTTCCTGTCTTTCATTTGGGGGATTATTGGCCAAGAAGAAGGTCCCTTGCAAGCGATGAGTAGCATTGCCTGTTGTCTGAGCCTGATTTTCTTGGTGGTTGGAGGTTCAGTAGCCAGCGCTTCAGCAGCAGCAGCGAAAGAAGCCGCTCAACACGGTATCCAAAATCCCCTACAAGTGATTGCTCCAGGTTCTGTGCCAGCACAGGCACCCGTTATCTCAAAGACAACCGATAATTCTGTCAGTCTGACCATAGAAAAGGAACATTGGAGCGATGGTGAAGAGATTGCTCTGAGATTCAAAGCACCACCATGGCCCGTATCTTCCAAGGCGTGGGTAGGCATTGTNCCAGCANATGTAGAGAGTGGAAGCGAAGCACGCAACGATGAGGCGACGGTNAGTTTCCTCTACCTACAAGGACANACAAGTGGAAAGTTNAGTTTCCCCTCTCCNGGTNCAGGAAGTTGGTCTATCAGATTGCACGATGCTGACGACCCCGAAATCGCTGAGCAGGTCGCAGAAGTTGATTTCATCGTAGGAGATTCACCGATTGGAATACCTGAAAATATTTCTGACCAAATCGCAGATTTCGATGAAGAGAAGATCGAGCAGATGGTCGAGGAGTATTCTGGCNCACTACAGAAAGTCGTAGATGAATCCGATTTGGATATTGAGCAGTTACAACAACTGACTACNCAGTCNTTGANCAGCGAACTNNGTGCNTTACCAGACCCTGTCAAGACTAAGGTCGAATCTGGAATNTACAAGAAACTCGAGGCACTGAAATTCGATGTTGATGCCAAGAAAGCCAAGNCTGCNGCTGGAATTACTGCGGGATTAGCAACTGCAGGAGTTGTTGCCGGAGTCACCGCTCAAGCGATGGAAAAAACTGGAAAGGTTGCCGAAGAAGTTGAAGAGGCGGTTGCACAAGAAAAGGACGAGATTGCTCAGGCTGCTGATGAAACGAAGGCTGCGGTTGAAGAGGCAATGAAACAGGCAGAGGAAGCAAAAGCAGCAGCAGAAGAAGCGGCAAAGAAGGCAGCAGAAGAAGCAGCGAGAATAACCAAGGAAGCAGAAGAAGCAGCAAGGAAGGCTGTAGAAGATGCAGGTAAAGCCGTGGAAGAACTCGAAGCGGATAGCAAAGCACAAGCCGGTGTGGAAGAAACTCCGATTGTGGAAGAGGTCGCTGAAGAAGTAGAGGTCATAGAAACCGTGGTAGAAGATGTCTCCTCAGGTATCGATTTGCATGACTTGGTTGTGCAATTATCAGAAGCACGCTTCGCCAGCGAGAGAAGTTCAATCATCGATTCTGTCAAAGGTTCAACATATTTATTCGCAATCAGGGTTGACAGAGTTGAGAGAAGCTTAGGAATCGGTTTGTCCGAGTATCTGAGAAATGGCCGTTCATTATCCGGTAACATAGAAGGAGACGATATCGATGTCAACGTCAGGATGCCAGCCTCTCGCAACGATGAGATGGATTCTATCGACGAAGGAACCGTAGTCGAAATTGTGGCATCTGTCAGCGATTGGAACAGCCTGAGAAAGCGACTAGATCTTGAGCACGTTGGATGATTCAAAGATGTCGTGCAATTACTAGACGTTGCACTTCCTGAGTTCCTTCGTAAATCTGTGTAATCTTTGCATCACGGAAGAACCTCTCAACTGGGAATTCGGTAACATATCCGTATCCACCAAGAATCTGAACGGCTCTTTCAGCCACCCACATTGCGGTATCTCCAGCGAATAACTTAGCCATGCTAGCCTCTTTGGAATGACGTGGGGCTCCCTGTTCGTAATGCATCTGCTTGGCAAAAGCAGCCTTGTATACCAACAATCTAGCAGCCTCAACCTGAGTCGCCATATCCGAAAGATAGGCGGTAATCATCTGGTGGTGTGCAATCGGTTTGCCAAAGGTCTCACGCTCGTGCGCGTACTTATGTGCAGCCTCAAAAGCTCCCTGTGCAATACCCAAAGCCTGAGCAGCAATTCCAATTCGGCTGTTGTCTAATGCATTCATTGCAATGCCGAACCCCTTTCCGACTTCACCCAATACATTGTCAACAGGAACTTTGCAGTCGTTCAATTCAAGGGTACAAGTATCAGATGAACGGATTCCCAATTTGTCCTCTTTCTTACCGACACTAAAACCCTCAAATGACTTCTCGACAATGAAGGCCGTAGTACCGCCATGCTTCTTGTTTCCATAATCAGGATGGTCGACCACTTTGGCGAACAGAACGTAAATGTCTGCACTGGCACCATTAGTCACCCACATCTTTAGCCCATTCAAGATGTAATGCTGGCCATCATCGGACAACTTGGCTTTGCAGGACAAAGCAGCAGCATCAGTTCCAGCACCAGCTTCCGACAAGGAATATGCACCCACTTCATTTCCTGCTAGACGCGAGCCATAACGCTGTTTCTGTTCATCGGTTCCATGAAGAGTCAAGGTCTTGGAACATAGCCCCACATGGACTGCATAGAATACTGCAAATGACGGATCAACTCTTGCCAATTCTTCAATGATTATAGCCTCAGAAATATCATCCAAAGGATTGCCGCCGTACTGCTCTTCGAGAGTTATTCCCTGTAGTCCCAACTCGACAAAATCCTGCCATTCCTCAATTGGTGGTGTTTGGGTTTTATCGCGGTGTTCAATTGTCGGCGCCAAGGTACTCTCTGCAAAGTCTCTAACCAACTCGCGAATCATCTGATGCTCTTCATTCTCAGTGAAATCCATGGTCCTCGAGACTGCGAAAAAGATGTTTCGTTTAAGCCCATGCAATAGGAGTTCTGTGTCAACTTAGCATTTCGTTGGATTCAAATAATCAATCTTGGTCGCCGCGAATGAAGGTGAACTGAAATGGTCGATGAAGACATCTTGGAATTCACAATCGCACACCGTCGAAAATACTCGATTGAACATCTTTGGTACCAGGACAAAGATGACAAGGTCACAATAGGATTGTCAGACTTCCTTGCTAAGGACATTGGTGAGGTACTAAGAGTAATTCTCCCGCATGCAGAAGATGAATTTGACGAGGATGATGAGATGTTCAGTATCTGGACTGCCGATGAAAAATTGTCTTTTAGAGCACCATTTAGTGGTATAGTTTCAGAAGTGAACGGCGAAGTTGAAATCAATCCTGATTTGGTCAATGAAAGCGCCTATGACCTCGGCTGGCTAATCATCATTGATCCACATCATCTCGACATGGAAATATTCCTCGAGCCAGATGAGTACGTCGAAGCCTTGGCTGAACTGTGATCAACCTGTTATCTCAGAGACCGCAGCCAACTTCTCGGGATGCATCTCGAAATGTTCTGCAAGCCTAGCAAGACCATCTGACAAAGCATCAGCTACTGCGAACTTAACGTCTAATGGATGTAATTCACCAGAACCGAGGGCAGCGCGAATCGCATCGATTTCATGCCATTTACTCGGTTCTCCAAACTTGGGGTTAGGTACCACATTTAATTCACCCATTTCAGGCAAAATGATGTGTTCGAGCAATTCGTAAACCGTGGAACGTTCATCGCTCGGATCGAGATATGCATGCTTCTTCATCTTCTTACGGACCTTGCCGGCCTCATCGTGCAAGAGAATAGCACTGCTAGGATCCGATTTACTCATTTTTTCATCAGGTCCTCCGACCATTATTCCACCAGTTTTCTCTACTACGGCAGTCTCCATTCTTGCGCCAGCCTTGAGACTGGAAATTATCGGCGTATGCACACAAGTAGCCTTGTGCCATTTCCATTTGTCTGCAACTCTCCGCATGTACATGTGGGCCTTGCGCTGGTCCATTCCTCCCAGTGCGATATCGATATTCATCTCGAAGATGTCTGCTGCCTGCATGGCTGGATAGAAGAACTTGGACAAATCATCATCTGCAGCGTCTTCATCTCTTCCCATTATCGTGAAAGTCTTGCGAACCTTTGAGAGACTCATATTCTTTGAACATCGCAATACTCTAGCCCAGTAATCTCCACTGTCCATTATTGAACTGGCATACAAGAAGCGCAACTCTCCTGCGCCTTCTCCTTCAGGTGGATTGCCCAACAGAACTCTGAATGTATCTTCCATGTAAGTTGCAGTAGTGTGAATCTTTTCCATATCTCCTCCAAACTTATCGTTCACCCAAGCATGCCAATCCGCCATGAAAATCAATACGTTAGCTCCAGCATCCAACATTCGCTTGAGAGTGATTGCAACCACTTTCCAACCAATATGTGCCTTTCCACTGGGCTCAAATCCAACATAACAACGGATGACATCATCGCCTCCGGCGCTTTCGCCGCCAAGGATGATTTCAACAAGATGATCGATTCCGACAATCTCTTCAGCCGCCCCTAGCATCCATGCCAAGCGGCGACTCTGTGCTTCATCTAATTCTGAAATTCGTGGACAATTCTCTAGATGAGGGCTGAGAACAGCATCGATGCTTGTAGCATCCATCTCAGCCATATCGATCATATTCATCCCTCAACCAATTTACTGAGTTTCTCAGACAAAGATAACGCTCTCGTGCCATTTCCTTCCTCAAGTTTCTCTTCAATCTCAGCGATTAATGCGTGTGCTTGCTCCTTAGTTGCATCATCCATGGAAGTTGACATCTCCATCAACTTCAGTGCCAACTTGATGTTACTCTTGGATTTAGAAATCTTCTTGCCGGCCTCTTTGGCCTTATCGCCTCTCTGTTTGGAATTATATCCTGTAGCTTGATCAAGGAATCCTGACCAACGCTTACGTGATTCCATTGCTTTCTCCCTTCCCCCGTCGCTGTTCAGAACAGCCTCCAAATCTGAACCCTTCAACTGCTCTACATCAACAACTAATTTACCATCGTCAGAATAATGTGCACTGACCTTGGAAAGAATCCCAAATGAGGCGGTAAATCCTCCATCGACTCCGCTTGAAACATTCTCAAAGAACTCCCCTCCTAACTTTGCTAGACCAGCATTTCCACCGCATTCTTTGATGACTCCTCGCTTAACTTCAAATCGCTCCATGTTAGGGGTCCAGCGGCACTACTGAAATGACTTTTTGGTTGGGAATGGCTGAAGTGGGGAATCACCTGCCGGTATCCATGCACGACCGGAGGCTACACCTCCTTGCGATATTTATCGCCTTACTATTGCTACCAATACAGGTTTCTGGAGAAGGAGAGGACAACTCTATTGCAACACTTGATGAAATCGGTTCAATAGAAGAACTAGCTCTTGGGATATCTGAAGCGGAATTGAGGCCACAAGGAGATTTACTACTATTAGTTGGAGACGAAGGATATGCACACCTAATCGATTCATCGAACCCGGAAGACAGGAGTAAAGATATCTCATTGACATCTGGAAAACAGGAAGACCTCAACGCCTTATCTTGGCATCCTGGGGGACAAAGTGCCCTTATCGTTGGCGAGAATGGTATGGTCCTCAGGTTCATGATGGACAACTATGCTCTAGAAACGGTTGATGGTAGAGGAATTCTGGAAGGTGAAAAGCAGAACAGTATCAAATGGAATAGGAATGGAAATATCGCCTATCTTGGAGGAGACAACGGTAGCATCTACAGTTATTCGTCTGCTGAAGGGTTCAGCAAATTGACGCAAACCAACAGTCCGGTGACTGGACTGGAATGCCACCCCTCTCCAGAAACTCGAATCTGTATGTTGACCACTGCCGGAGATGGGGTCGCTGTTATCGATTCCTACAATGAAGTGCATTGGATTTCCAACACAAACTCCGATACATGGGTGGATGTCATTTGTCCTGATGTTGCTCGCAAGACATGTATCTTAGTAGGTAGTGGTAAGCGTATAACCATGCTTAATCTAAACGCAGAAGATCCAAAATCAAGCACTACCAGCAATGCGCAAGTCCTTACTAGCCTGAATGGAGAATTGACAGGTGCGTCGTTAATGGGAGATGGAAACATCGCCTTACATGTAGCACCATACTCTCTAGCGGCGTACAATCTTGCAAAAGAAATTGCTTGGTCCGTAGTTACCGCCGCCGATGTTGAAGACCTAGGAAGCATCGGAGGGTCATCCATGGTTCATATTTGGGGGACTCAGGATGATACTGGATTCATCATCTCAAGTAGTGGGGCCCTTGCAGAAATGAAACCATTGCTAGAGGAGGAAGAGGAGGATGATTTGATGACAATTGCCGTGATCACTCTAGTAGCAATCAGTGTTCCTGGAGTATTCTTGGGCATGTTATACATGAATTCCTCGACCATGCAAAGATGGTGGCACAATATGGCGAAGAAGCGAAGAAAACGCAAGGAATTGAAGAACAGCTCCGAGAAATGAAGACGTTGTACTTAACAAGGTTCATGAACGCCTTCCAGCGCCAAGGAAACAGGGGAATACAAGTGGCTTACGAAGGACTCGATTTCTACGAGATAGAATCACAGCTCAGCGAAGAGGAAGTGATGGTACGTGACATGGTGCGAGATTGGGTGGATGAAGAGGTCATACCGAATATCGAAGAAGCCTGTAGAGAAGGTCGCTTCCCTGAAGAATGGGGAAAGGCATTGGGCGAGATGGGTGTACTAGGAATGACCATCGATGAAAAATACGGCTGCGCAGGAATGTCATATGTTGCCTATGGACTGGTTTGTCAAGAACTAGAAAGAGGCGACAGTGGCTTACGTTCCTTCGCCAGTGTTCAAGGCTCATTGGCAATGTTCCCAATTTCTGCGTTCGGTTCCGAAGAACAGAAGATGCACTATTTGCCTCGAATGGCCAGCGGCGAATGGATTGGCTGTTTCGGACTTACAGAACCTGATTACGGCTCTAACCCCGGAGACATGATTACTAGGGCGGTGGAAGATGGAGATGAATACGTTCTAAATGGCGCCAAGATGTGGATTACTAACGGAACGGTTGCCGATGTTGCAATAGTATGGGCCAAGTTGGATGGAAAGATTCGTGGGTTCATTGTCGAAAAAGACGATGTCGGATTCAGCGCCCCAGAGATGACCGGAAAACACTCGCTGAAGGCAAGTGTCACCAGCGAATTAGTACTCCAAGACTGTAGAATTCCTAAGGACAGAATCCTACCAAATGTCAAAGGTTTGAAAGGACCATTCTCATGTTTGAACAATGCTAGGTATGGAATCTCTTGGGGAGCAATAGGTTCAGCACAAGCCTGTTTCCACTCCGCCAAGGAATACGCATTATCTAGAATCCAATTTGAACACCCCATAGCTTCGTATCAACTAGTACAGAACAAGTTGGCTTGGATGCTCAGAGAGATAACAAAAGGGCAGTTACTCGCTTTGCACCTCGGGCGTAAGAAAGACGACGAGAGTTGGTTCCCAGAGCAAATTAGTCTTGCCAAAATGAATAACGTCGACATGGCTCTAGAAATCGCTAGAATGGCCAGAGATATCCACGGTGCCAATGGGATTCTTGACGAATACCCAATAATGCGCCATATGGCCAACCTTGAATCAGTGAAAACCTACGAAGGAACCCACGACATCCACAATCTAATCATAGGACGGTGGATAACCGGAATCCAAGCATTCACCCGTACTGTCTAAGCCTGTGGCCGGCTGGTAAGATTCATCAATCGACTTCCAGTCGAAAGGCTGTCCCCCTATGTGGGACAGGTGACAATATGACTGAAATTGCCGTACTTGTGAAGAGAGTCCCAGATACCAATGCGCAGATCCTAGTTTCGAGTGACAGGGTAGACCTATCCGCAGTTAAATGGGTCATGAGCCCATACGATGAATTAGCACTCGAAGCGGCAATGTTGCACAAAGAGGCTAAGGGTGGCAATGTAACAGCGATTACTCTAGGAAATGCCGACTGCGACAAGGTCCTCAAAGATGCCAAAGCCGTTGGGGTAGATCGAATCATTCGCGTATGGGATGATTCATGGTCTGAACTAGATTCTAATCAGGCACAGTCTGCCTTAGCCAATGTCATTCGAGATTTGGGAATCAACATCGTATACTGCGGCAAATCCGCAGCAGACACTGGTGCCGGTTCTACCGGTCCCGGAGTTGCAGAGCGCTTGGGTTGGGCCAGTGCAAGCAACATCATTGGACTTGAATTCGAAGATGCTGGAGTTGAGGCGATGGTACCAGCGGCTACTGGCAATGCACGTACAGGAGTCTCCCTACCAGCAGTGATTTCATGCGACAAAGGATTCTGCAAACCTCGCAAGCCTAATGTTAAGGGAATCATGATGGCAAAAAGAGCACAGGTAGAAGTTATGTCATCGGAGATTCCTTCATCCAGCATCAGTATCATCTCCCATTCCCCCCCTCCAAAGAAGGCCCCTGGTCAAACCTTTGAGGGTGCGTCTGAAGTGCCTCGCGTGGTGGCAGCTTTGCGAAACGACGCCAATGTTATCTAAGGTGATAAAATGAGTGAAACGATAGTCATAGCAGAGACCAGAAATGGAGAACTTCACCCAGTGACCGCGGAATTGGTCAGTGCAGCAAACAATCTTGGTGAGTCAACCACCATAGTTGTTCCAAGTACCAACGATGCTGCAGCGAATTCCGCTTCAGGTATCGCTGGAGTGAGCAAGATTATCGCTTGTGTAGGCGACTGTTTTGCTGCTTACGATGCCGCTTCATGGGCTGAAGCAATCGATTCGTGCGCTCCTTCAGGAGTCATTGTCTGTGCTGCCAGCCAGAACGGTAAGGATTTGGCCAGCAGACTAGCTGCACGTCGATCCATCTCTGTTGTCCAAGATGTTGTTGGAATCGATGGAGGCACATTGACGCAACCAATCTATTCCGGTAAAGCAATGCAAAAACTCTCCTTGAACGGAGATGCGGCAATCAGCGTACGAGCCAATACCTTTGCAGCAGCAGGGGGCGGCGGAAGCGCAGACGTATCAGTCATTAACCAGTCTGCAGATGTTGCAACTGCGGTAAGAGAGATGATTGCCAAAGCCAGTGAAAGGTTGGATGTTGCGGAAGCAGATATCATCATCTCAGGTGGGCGCGGAATGCAGGACCCTGCCAACTTCGCCAACCTTGAGCGCTTGGCAGATACCCTAGGTGCAGCAGTAGGTGCAAGTAGAGCAGCGGTCGATACTTGGGAAGAAATCCCTCACAGCATGCAAGTAGGACAGACCGGTAAGACTGTCAATCCAAGCCTATACATCGCCGTAGGTATCAGCGGTGCTATCCAACACCTTGCTGGAATGCGCACCTCGAAGTATATCGTAGCCATCAACAAAGATCCTGAAGCACCTATCTTCAAGCACGCAGATTACGGAATTGTCTCTACTTGGGAAGATGCACTACCAGTTCTTGAGTCAGAACTCAAGGCTCTACTCGGCTGAACCGTCTTGCGACAGCATCAAACCCATGATGCCTCATCAAGGCCCATGACAGAAGACAAGGGCGACAAGAAAGGAATAGTCGCCAAGGCTGTATTGGCCGCTGGACTGATGTGGAAAGGCGCGAAGATGGTCAAACCTGAGAATCGCGAGGAATTCATGGAGGTTGTCAAAGACCCGAAAACATGGGGAGAGAAGATTTCCGATGCATGGGATTGGACCCTAATCGAGGCTGGAGAGACCAAAGATGCAATCGTTATTCTTGCTAAGATTGCACTCGCAAGAAAAGTGTCTGCTCGAGAAATGAAGGATACCGCTGAACAACTCGGTGAAATTGGTTTATTGATTCCACCTCTCAGAGTTTTCGCTATCCCTGGAAGTTGGCTACTTCTTGGTACCCTCTCCAAGTTGACTCCTTGGCATTTGATGCCAGAGATTAACCTTCCAGATCTCGATTTGCGCCAAGCCCTGATGGAACGCTTCGGACAAGGTGAATCAACTGGTTTCGAGAATGAAGCAGATGCAGCGCTCAAAGCCTTGGAAGACGAATGATCAACCCTGCCAAGGAGCCCATGTTCCACCGGGTGGGCGATAGTAATTGATGCCACTTCCAGATGGCCATTCCACCCATTCATAACCTGCCTCATCGGTCTTTCCTTGAATATCAGGAGGGGGTTGTGAAGACGCAGTCTCATGGTGAGGCATAGAATCCATTGCGACTCCACTTTCACCTATCAATTCATCAAATTCTGAATCACTTTGCGATGAAATTGCTGCTGCAAATTGATCTTCTTTACGCCAATTGGGTCCTTTACCGCCTCTTCTTATCATCGTGAAGACTAGGACCAATAATAGGAAGCCTATTCCGGTAAATGCGTAGATTTGCCATTCAGGAGTCATGGTACTGGCCTCTAGATTATCATCCAAGGTGCCACTTCCAACATCGTTTTCATCGTCTTCTGTTTCATTCAGGAAGGTGTTGTTGGTGAAAGTCTGGTTTTCAAAAGTCTCATTCGTGTAAGTATTGTTGGTGAAAGTCTGATTGGCAAAAGTTTCGTTGCTATAGGTGTTATTTGTGTAGGTATTGTTGGTGAATTCATCCGTGTTATTAACGAAAGTATTGTTCACCCAAGTGGTATTGTTGTGGTAATGATTCTCGTTATTGATTACCGTAGTGTTTCCACCTCCACCTCCTCCGGTTGTGGGTATGTCTCCTGAGGCGCAACCATTGCTATCCACTGCCAAACCAGCAGCTGTCAAGCCACAACGGTCGTATAAATCGCTGACTCCATCTCCATCATCATCCCAATCCTCATTCATGTCATGACAACCATCTTGATCGAAATCAACAGATGGATTGGTCAACCAACCAAGCGGGCTCTTAGGACATTGATCATCGACATCAAGAACGCCATCGTTATCATCATCAAGATCTTCATCTGCATCTCTACAACCGTCTGAATCCCAATCTGTCACGCTACCCGATGGCCAATCAACCATCCCTGCAACACAGAAGTCCTCATGATCCAAGTAATCATCATCGTCATCATTGATATCTTCTGAAGAATCTTGACAACCATCACCATCATTGTCAGTCATACCTGTAGAAGACCAACCCATCTCTCCCGCAGCGCATCTATCATCAACATCCAAAACCGAATCGGCATCATCGTCTAGATCCTCATCCAGATCTCTACAACCATCTCCATCTCGGTCAGTATCATTGTTACTGGTCCATCCAAGCATTCCCAGCGGGCAGGAATCGAAAGTATCGGTGACCGAATCCGAGTCATCGTCATGATCTTCGACCAAGTCCCAACAGCCATCGCTATCATGATCAGTGCTACTGTTTGACAACCAATTCAGATAACCTGTAGGGCATGAATCTGCAGTGTCAACCAAGCCATCTTCATCATCGTCAAGATCCTCATCGGCATCCTTGCAACCATCACCATCATGATCAGTAGTGGAATTACTCAACCAAGATATCGAACCCATTGGGCAAGAATCCAAAGCATCAACAATCG
>PBHQ01000005.1 GCA_002719475.1 Methanobacteriota archaeon
ATGGAAGCCAGTGGAACCAGTGGCATGAAGGCCGTAATGAATGGTGTGCCCAACTGCTCGATAATGGATGGATGGTGGCCTGAAGCATGCGAACATGGAATCAATGGCTGGGCAGTTGGTGGAAGTGATGACGAAAGAAATGATGAGCGCGACAATCGAAACCTATTGGACAGTATCGAACACGAGATTCTACCACTCTGGCAAGAAGGCGGATTACGATGGGCCGCCATATCTCGCGCTGCAATCAAAACTGGAGCGAGGTTCACAGCTGCTAGAATGATCGAAGACTATCAGAGAATCTACGAAAATTTCACTCCGGTTGCTGTTCATCACGACCAAGAATGAATATTGCTGCAACTACCAAGGTAATTCCAGACAGCAGTATCCAACGCATGTATCCATAGACAGAATCGCCTGAAGACATCTTGTCGACCTCTTCCTTTGCATCAATATCTCGGCACGCACAGATATTGCATCCCTGTTCATCTGTATACGTGTATGATTCCCTACCGGTTGAACAAACTGGGCAATCGCTCAATGGGCAATTTGTTTCATTTACAGAGGTATTGCTGTCTACGGTATTGTTTGCATCCAAGCCATTATCCTCAACTGTGCTGTTTCCAGTAGCATTGTTTCCCTGACCACTATTGTTGTCATCTGGATTAAACTGGTTCAGTTCTGTTCCATCTGATTCGATAACGAAAATAGCAGAACGTTGACCATTCAACCGCATGATTCCGTCGTTCAATGTAGCATTACCGAGTATGTCCTGCATATCTCCTAACCATGTATGTGCTGATAAATCCAACACATCTCCTCCTGTGCTGAGCACTACCACGACATGTTCAGATTCTGTTTGACGAGCAAAGGCCATGACATCCTCCTCCGCCTCCAATTGAACATATTCTCCTCTTCGCAGCGGTTCATNTTCCATNCTAGCCNGNGCCAATTGGCCTACCCATTCATCTAAATNTCCAGAAGCAGAAAACATCCTCCTGTTATCAGGATCAGCACCACCTGGCATAGCGAATTCATCACCTGCATAGAGCATTGGAGCGCCAGGAATAGTCAACAGCCAAGCCATAGCCAAATGCCATCGCTCGTAAGCGAGAGAATTGCTTACTTCTCCCGGAAGATTGTCCCATTGATTCCAAGTTCCAGTAGAATCTGGGTCTGCCCTGCTGATGAAACGTGGAACATCGTGACTTCCGACATATGGAACCATGACTGCACCCTCGGCGTATTGTTGAGTACTCTGCCAAGTCCAATGATCCAAGTGTANCAACCCCATGTTCCCGCTACTCAGAACATTGTCCACCACCGCATGGTATAGTACGAAATCTGCTTGACCACCTAAGCCACCATCACCCATGTANCGATNGATTGTCTGATACTGCTCCAAATTNTCCTCGATGTTATCTCCTGACCAACCCATTGCTGTCTCGCCTTTGAGATAAAGACTGGTTCCTGTCAACTCGAAGCGTTCCGACAACCTAGCAGCGATGTTATTGATGGCATTATCATCTACATGCTTGACGGCATCNAGNCGTANAGCGTCTAAGTCAAATCTCTCCACCCACCAGATGATATCCTCGATGAATTGCTCGCTGGCATTTCTATTTCGCCAATCCACATCTGGCATGTAAGGCATGAATAGACAGTCTAAACGACGCTCAGTCCAGTCGCAAGCCGAAGAACCGCAGATACAACCATCNCTGAACCAATCGGGATGTTCAGAATAGTATGGATGGTCTTCATGCACATGATTAATCACCATATCAGCCATGACCCTGATTCCGCGTTCATGTGCTTGTGAAATTAGAGATTCAAGATGCCACTCTTCTCCAAGTCGACTATCGATTGAANGCGGTTCAACCGGCCAATAGCCGTGGTATCCTGCTACTTGATGCACTCCATCAGCAGCATATTCNAAACCATCAGGACCTTGATTGAATGGGCTCAACCAAATGGTATTGAAACCCAGTTCCTCGATTTCATCCAAACGTGAAATGACTCCTTCCAAATCTCCACCTAACCAATCTCCACCGTTGGCCGCNCCCTCCAATGGAAGTGGATCATTGGAGGAATTACCATTGACGAAACGGTCGGTCATCATCATGTAAATCAAAGAATCATCCCACTGGAAAGCATTCTCCTCAACCCAAAATGACAGAAGGATATCTTCGGCATCTGCTCCAGAAGTATCACTTGCACTCACCCTGATTCGATACTTGCCCTCCATCAGTTCTGATGCAGATATATGCAGGCTCCAGTTTTGCTCAAACCATGTCGTCTGTAAATCGCCCTGACCTATTTCCAATTCCGCTTCAACCAATACAGGGGCATCGGCATCTGAAGAAGATGAAAACTCAATCAACGCTTGTAGTTCTCCATCTTGTACGGCGAACGAAGACAAACTCAACAAGGGCAAGGAGTGGTTAGCAACCCTGACCAAGGAATTCTCAAAACCATCGCACCATGTAGTTTCAGTATTTTCAGGATCCAGAATCCATTCGCCATCGACAACNAACTTGTAGCAATACATTCCTGCTGCCAAATCCATGTCTACCGACCAGATTCCCGAATTCTCAGTCAATGGAGTCTCCATCGGCCAATCCCATTCTCCCCGAAGAATAACTTCCGCAGCATCTCCCACATAACTGAAAGTGGTTGAAGTTGAACGTTGTCTAGAGAAATTCTCTGTCTCATCTGCAAAAGAAGTAACTGGAAGAACAGAAACCAGTAAGAGGAGCAACAACAGGCAACTCTTTCGAAACATCGAATCACTTCTTTGCAAACCACATAGCTGAAGAATCATTCAGACTGACTCTGAAGTTGCCCTCTGGAAGCGCGTCATTACCTTCGGGACCACCCTTGCCACTTCGGTGCCATATCGCCTTAATGACAACACCCTCAATATCGAGGTGGAATATGGTTTCTGAACCTAAACGCTCGATGCCNTTCAGTGATGCCTCTAAACCATCATCNGAAGGAATCTGAACATTTTCTGGCCTGATTCCAAACACTCCTTCGCCCTCTACATCACTTAGATGGTCTGGCAAAGAAAAACTGAGGCCNCCACTGGTTAATACTCCCTCAGAAGCCTGTCCTTCGATGAGATTCATCGGAGGAGTTCCNAAAAANGAGGCAACAAAAGGATTNGCGGGTTCATGATAAGCTTCGAGTGGAGGGCAATGTTGTTGCAATACTCCATCCTTCATGACAGCGATGCGNTCAGCCAGAGTCATAGCCTCNACTTGGTCATGAGTCACGTAGATGGTTGTAGTTCCCAATTCATTGTGCAATCTACGCAATTCCAGTCTCATNTGATTNCGTAACTTAGCGTCAAGGTTAGACAAAGGTTCGTCCATCAAGAGNACCTTNGGCCTACGAATAAGGGCTCTNCCAAGAGCAACTCTCTGTCTTTGACCACCNGAAAGATCTCTAGGNCGCTTGGAAAGAATGTCTTCGATTCCCAACATCTTNGCGGNANCCTGTACCATCTCCTTGAGTTCGTCNGNCTGNGGCCTTTCGGCCTTGGGTTTCATCCGCAGTCCAAAGGTCAGATTATCCTCTACACTCATGTGCGGATATAGTGCGTATGATTGGAAAACCATCCCTAANCCTCGAGCGCGCGCAGGTAAGTCATTNACTACAGCGTCACCGATCATGATTTTGCCCTCGCTGATATCTTCCAAACCAGCGAGCATCCTCAGAGTGGTCGACTTACCACAACCTGATGGCCCTACCAAAACCAAGAATTCTCCTTCCTCAACTTCAAGATCCAATCCTTCAACTGCTCTTGTGCCATCATCATAGACTTTTGAGATTCCTTGAAACTTCACCGAAACCATTGCATCACCTCATTCAACCTTTCACTCCACCAGATGATAGTCCCTGNATCAGCGACTTCTGGAAGATGATGAAAAGGATGACTACCGGAAGAGATACCAACAACGACATGGCTGCAAAGTCTCCCCATTTCTGAGCCTGAGTAATGCTGAATGCCAAACCTACCGGCAAGGTGTACATATCAGGACTCTGATTGAACATCAAAGCAAGCAAGAATTCGTTCCATGCTGCAAGGAAAGAAAATAATGCAGTTACTGCGATTGCAGGTAATGAAAGAGGTAGAATGATTCGCCAGAATATTCCAAACTGTCCACAACCATCGAGTGCTGCAGCTTCCTCAAGGTCGACTGGAACAGTATCGAACCAACCCTTNAACATCCAAACACAGAACGGCAANGCGGTGACCGAATAGGCAAGAATCAATCCTAACCAAGTATTCAGTAATCCCAAGGATTTCATGACCATGAAGTAAGGCACTAGAATGATCACGCCAGGGAACATCTGCACCAGAAGTAGGCTGAACATCATGGCTCCGTGTCCGGTAAACCGGTGCCGTGAAAATGCATAACCAGCTGGAATTGCGAGCATCAATCCCAAAAGAGTAGTTCCAATAGATATCGCCACAGAATTTCCAACCCACGTCCAGAAGTCGCTCTTGTTTAGAACCGAAGCAAAATGGTTCAGAGTCCACGAAGAGATATCCATTCCACTCGATGCTGATTGNCCGGGTGAAAGAGCAACATCAANCATCCANATTATTGGAACCAAGACGATGAAAACGAAATGAAGGAGTATGAAGTGACTGAGGAATGCNGACCAACGAGGACTCAATTTTCTATTTCTGGCAAGTCCAAGCACAGCATCATCNGTGGATAAAGTTGAATTTAACCAACTAGACAAACGCTGTGATGAAAGACTGAACAGGCCAAATCCACCACTGCACAACAGGATTGTNGAATACCATATATCAACTGCGGCAACGCCGAACTCTAAGGCCTGATAGAGCATTAGTGNGCCTATCAANAACTGCAATGCAGATGAAGACATCATCAAATCTCTATTCTCCCGATTAAGGGTGTAAATCGAAGCCACGCCTGCCAACAATCCAAGAAATGCCAATGCCAAACCTGAATCCCTGAGATACATGACCCAAAGCATGGGAAGACTACACACCGATACNAAGAGNGCNGACTTACGAAGCACTTCCAGTTCAAATGGGACATACCATTTACTGGCCAAATCTCCACTCATNTCGCCGCCTCCGTAGCATTCGAACCCTTGACGAATGACCAACTAAAAGCCATCAGAATGAGGAATATGACGAACGACCAAGCAGCGGCCAAACCCAAAGCCCCGTCTTCATAGACNAGATCGAAAACGTAAGTGATGAGAATATCTGTGCCACCTGGTCCAGTCCATAGGTTGGGTCCTCCNGCTGTAAGCAGGTAAATGACATTGAACATGTTGAATGTCCAAATGAAGCCCATCAAAGCCAATGGCATAACCGTTGGTTTGAGTAAAGGCAAGGTAATGTGACGAAGCCTAGACCATTCTCCAACCCCTTCTACCTCTGCAGCCTCATGTAGATCTTCAGGAATTGACTGTAGGGCCCCACTGATACTCATCATCATGAATGGAACACCCAACCAGATATTGACCAGTATTACCATGGTCTGCGCTTCAGTGACNCCGGAGAAGAAATCCGTTTCAGTGCCTAGGAACCAATTGACAAGTCCTTCTGGATGAAACATTCCTTTCCATACCAAGACGGAGATATACGAAGGAATAGCCCAAGGGAGCAGTAACATAGTGCGATACATCATCTTGCCCCTTATCTTTTGATTGAGAAGTAAGGCCAAAGCCCCCCCTAAACCTACGTGGAANAAAACATTGAGTACAGTCCAAACCAAAGTGAACACCATGACTCTAAGGAATCCTTCAGAAGTGAAAACTTCGACGAAGTTGTCTATTCCATTGAACTCCTCNTCACCAAGAGCTTCTTCTTTGGCATCTGTGAATGAAAGCACCATTCCATAGGCNACAGGATAGAAACTCAGAACCGCAAGAGCGAGAACTGCTGGTAGAACGAATAGTAATCCATGACGGTGACTACGGTCTCTATCTTTCCAGCGTAGCCAAGAGAACAAGGCAAGCAATGAGAGAACTATGCTTCCTATGGCATAGAATATCGGGGCGCTGCTTGGAGGTTCTGGAAGCACATCCTGCGTACTCGATACGACTGTAATTGTGTGCTCAAAAGATTCTGGACCATTCAGAATAACCGTCAATGGAACTTCTTCATCAACTGTAAATCCTGTCAAATCACAACGTATAGCAGCCTTGTCATCTGAAGTGAAAATCGCCCATGGGAGTCCTCGTTCGTCTCTGTATATCGGCACCCAATTATTCCCCGAATCATTTGATGTCCAGCAATCATCATACCATTCACCTGCCAATGGTTGTTGCAGTGATTCGTTGTATTCATCGCTAAGAAAAATACGCGAATGATTCTTCCCATCTACAATGATAGTGAGTTGTCCTTCATCTGGAACTGAAACGAATTCTATTGTCAATCTAACGCGTTTGAATCCCCCTGCATTTGGGTCGTGATCAAGGCTGAAATCTTGTGCAGCAGAAATTGGAACCATTAGTAGCAGTATCACGCCCGCAAAAACGAGGAACCTCATAACCCCAACTCCTCAATCAATGCTGCATTCGCATCACTCAAAGCCTGTGCAGGAGTCTTTTTTTCAAGATAGGCATTATCAATCGCAGTATCAAGATGCGAGTAAATCTTGCTCATTGCCCTGCTGGTTGGTGCAGGAAAACCATGTTTTGCCTGCTCGATAAATCCTGCTAATACCGTATCTTCCAGCAACTCCGCATCATCGTACAATGATTCTGAGACCGGCATGGTGCGAGTATCCACGGCGGCCTCTTTCTGTACTATTTCACTAGAAAGGAATAGAGCAAGACTCACTGACGCCTCTTTGTTTTGGCTTTGCTTAGAAACCGACCAACCTTTGAAACCGACCATAGGTGACATTCGTAATCCTGTTTCAGAAACTATCGGTAATAGTGACTGCCCCAAATCCATCTTTGCCTTCTCATAGGTTGGCCATTGCCAAGGGCCATCGATGATCATTGCAGCCCTGCCTTCAATGAAATGAGTCTTCATGCCCTCAATATTGGTTCCAGTAGGAACTATTTCATGTTCAAGTTCAAGATCTAACCAGAATTCTAAGGCTTCAGAAGAGCCATTCGAATCCAAACTAGGGTTACCCTCTGAATCGAATAATTGGCCGCCGTATCCACTATTCAAAGCAAACCAGCGATTGGGTTCTTTGATGGGAACAGAAAGGCCAACCTGTTCGCCAAACGTCAATTGTTGAGCGGCATTGAGCAAATCATCTGTGGTCCAATATTCATCAGGATATGCAAGTCCTTCCTCATCAAACAATGCTTTGTTGTAAAACAAAGTGACACAATCCTGAGATGCAGGTAGAGCAAGCAATTCCTCTCCATATCGCATCGATTGCAAAGCTATTGGATCCCACACCTCTCTCTGTATTGGTGTCAACCAAGGCCTAAGATCCTCTAACAGTGGACTGCCACGGTCTCTGATTGGTCCTATACTTCCCAAATGATCATTCGAGAACCTCATCAAATCTGGTGCTTCGCCTCCTAATGCGGCTACCTTGTAGGCTTTTACTGCCTCGAAGTAAGGCTTGGGCTCTACCACCACCTCTATCCCTGGATTTGCATCTTTCCATATTTCTAAGGAATCAAGAAACCCTTCTTCTTCCTTTGAATCGACTTCATATGTTGACCATACGACTAATTCAATCTTGGAAATATCACCGGAACCTGAAGAACCTTGTTCAGTATTATTCCCTAGACAACCACTACTGAGAAACAGCAGGGATACCAAGAACAAAGAGACCGGTCTACGTTTATCCACATCCAACCGAAACAACATGATTGCTTCAGTCCTTTGGGTGGAAATCCTCACCAAATAAGTGGTTCCAGATATCCCTCAAGTCGCGGCTCTCCACAACTGGAACTCCTGCATCTGCAAAAGCAGAATGGGACGATTCACGGCTAGGATTGAATCCGATAAATGTAGAACCTTCTACTTGCATAGATAGATCCACCTCACTATCGCCGACGCTAACCAATTGTTCAGGACTCAAGTCATGCACCTCTAAGAGCCTATCAATTACACTAGCTTTGTCGTGTGCGCTGACACGCATGATGCCCTCGTCGAGCAACAGCCCATCCTCATCAAACTTGAAGCCATTAGCAATCCAATCATCAACTTTGAGCATTGCAGCGATTGACGAAACGAATAGGTCTACGCCAGCACTGATGATAACCACCAAGATGTCTCTTTCCTTCAGAGCCTGAACTACTTCACGAGCACCTGGTATCAATTTGATTCCAGAATATGCCCTGAATAGTTCGTCCTGATGAATCTCTTCTCTAACAGATTTCCACAGAGCGATGTCATAGCGCATGAACTCTTCATCATTGATTTCTCTAGCGATGAACTTGGCCAACATCTCTCCGGTATCAGTACCAAAGTGATCGTGTAGTGTACGCCAAGATGATACTGCATCCGCAAGGACGCCGTCACAATCAAAGGCTACACAACGAACACCGGTCAACAAATCACCTGCCAATCGATACAAGCAAGTTTAGGACAAGCCTAGGCTACTTGAGAGTGGTCCACCCCCTGCATTGCAGGGGGGAGGACCTGTTTCTCCTGTTCTTGCTTTGACTCAGCCTCAGATCTCGAGGTTGAAGGTCTTCAGCACACTTGCAGTACCTAATCCAACTGGCATGTACTTCAGAGTGACACGAACGCCTTCGGTTAGCAACTCTCCACTGCTATCAGTCATGCTGATGTGGATTGCATCACCGTCTCCGAAAGTGGATGTACACTCGGTCGCAGAATCACAGACGATACTGTCTGAGAAGGTGACGAAACTGTCCGAATTAAGCGGAGCGAATCCGTACACACCCTCAGTGTTGTCCAGTCTGAATGACTCGATCTGACTACCTGATGCATTAACCCACTCGACCATGACCACAGTTGCCTGTGTTGCAATTGGCTCCTTAGCGCTGATTACCTGAATAGACCAGTAGCCGTTGGTACCTGGATCGACCTTCTCAACCTTGAAACCGATTCTTGGAACCGACTTGCTTGGCTGATCTGCCAAATCGCTTGCCCACACGTAAACAACACCAGACAGAACCACAGTGATTGCAACCATAAGGATGGTAGCGATAACTGGGCTGACTGCCTGTTCGTCATCAACCATGGATAGAGCCTCTAGCTCCTCCTCATCCATGCGGCGGCGACTGCTTGCCAACATCAATCCAGCGACGAACAGACCAGCAGCGCTGATGGCTGCAAAGCCTGGTGCAAACGATGGCACAGACGCTGGTGAGATGGTGTCTACCATTACAGGTAGTTCCTGTCCGGAGTCAAGGATACCCTCTGGGTCCGAATCGATGGTCGAAGTGAACATAACGTTGTTCAACCAATCCTTGTCTTCTAGGGCAGGTCTACGCTGGGAGTAAACATCCTCTGCAGATGAGTATCCAACAGTTCCTGGTGAACTCCATGGCGACAGCGTTGCCTCCGCCTGATGTGCTGGCGGAACGTTGCTGATGAAGTCGCTTGGGGTTGCAGCCGTTGGGCTTGGACAGGCTTCAGCCTTGCAGGTCATGACATCGACACGTGCACCAACACGGGTGGTTGTCTCTTCAATCAGAACCCTGCTGCTGAACTCCTCTGACTTGCCGTATGCTGGTGGCACGACGTAGTAGGTGTCTCTGACAGTCAATCCTTCTGCACCATCACTTAGGAAGGATACCTTCAGCAACTGATCGTACTTGTATGGTCCCTCATCACCCTCGTGCTTGACGGTGACATCTACTGGTACGTGAGTGCCCGGCATGATGAACTGAACACTGTTGAAGTCAATTCCTTCGTCGACATCAAAGAGGTAGTCAGCGACCAACTCTGGTGTGTTATCGACACGGATCTTGAACAACTTCTCAGTGCTCTCCTGCTTGTAGCTAGCCGAGGCCAGACCGTAGTTAGGGATGTACGAAGGTGCAGTTGCAGTATCGCTTAGTGTCAACTTGATTGCACAGAATTCATCCATGCTTGGCGGTGGCTCCTGATGGATACCATTGTCGTCCAAGTAGTCCTTCTCTTCTGGTGGAGCGTTGGTTGTTGCATCCTGAATCAGGGTGAACTTGATGTTGTCTCCTACAATCTCGATTGACTCGAAGTACTTGTCAACATCACAACTGCTGCTGATCTCATCCCATGTCCAGGACAGATCCTCATCGTTGTGGTCGTTGTCTTCCTTCATGTTAGCGAGGTTGAAAGTCAACTCATCTGTGTTCACACATTCTCCATCTTCACAACCAGTGTCTTCCAACACGGTCACAGACCATGGTGTTGCAATCGACGCACCAGTTCCATCGGTGATGTAGCTGTCTCCAGACACATCGTAATCTGGAATCACTGGCACATCGTTAACAGGGTTGATGGTGAAGGTGACATCAACTGCATCGGCAGCATCGTTAACCGATGCTCCGTCAGACAGAGTCATTGTGATAGTACATACGCCACCCAACTCATTCTGCATGTTCTCGTTAATCCACAACTCGTTCAGTAGAACCTCTACGGTGAAAGCAACACAGTCTTCGTCGACAGTTGCGTCCCATGTGTAGATCTGCGGTACATCCTCAGAGTTAGCCAGGGTCTGGTTCTGCTCATTGTACTGATCTGTAATGAATGGTGAACTGATTGTTGAACCAAGTGTCTTCTTGTGCTCAACCCATCCTTCATCAAGCATGTTGAGGTTGTCGAATCCGTCATCCGAGAACACTAGCATACAATCGCTGCGTGCACTATTACAGATAATCGGCTTGTCGTTGACGTTGTTGACGGTCACCATGAAGGTCTCACTGTCTGTCAATCCGTGTTTGTCCTCAACGGTCAAATCGATGAGGTAAGTTCCGAACTGGTTGTCTGCAGGAGTTATTGTCAACTCATGGCCACTCAGACTGACACTCAGTAGAGATGCCTCATTGGATGAATAATCATCAGCGTAAGTCCAAGTTAGATCAGCCGCAGCATCCTGCAAATCATCAGCCTTGTCTGTCAAGGAGATGGTGTGCGCTCCAGAATCTTCATCATACACGACATCGGTGATGCCAGAGATGACTGGACAAGCACGCAGGATGTCAATGGACTCCTCACGGTTCTGGGACATATCCAAGTCAGCTAGAACGCCCCAGTCATCTTCACAGCCATCAGGTGCATCTACCTTGACAGTGACAGTGTACTCGTCAGCTGCACTTGGTGTTGTACTACCGATGAACTCTCTGTAGTTGAGGCGCTTGTCATCCAACATACCATCGGAAAGACTGGCCTGTCCAAGAGTTAACTTGACGTGTCCAGTGCTTGGGTGGGAACTAGCGATGCTACCATCGCTCTCACCCAATACCACAGCGCTCAGGCGAACCTTATCACCGTCAGATGGGGAACCGATGCAACTCCAAGGAATCTTGACCTCGGTGTTGGTGTTATCGCTCCATCCTATGAAAGCCTGCATGTTCTGACAGGAGTCAGCTACCCAGTTAGGATCGGAATACTTCCTCACTCCCCATGTGTAAGTTGTGTCTCCATCGTTTGGTGAATCATCGCCATTCTCTGCGAAGAAAGCATAATCAGCAGCATGGTTGAAGGTAGGTGTAGTTCCGTCCCACTCCCAACCTGAAGTGCTTCCCTGACTTGCTGAATCAATGAAGACTAGTAGGTCGCCTGCTCCCATGTCGACTCCAGTAAGTGCAAGGTACAGATTGGTCTGATCCCAAGTCACCATGAAGTCCTCACCGTTGCCATCGCTGGAGACTACTCCAGGTCGTGCATCGTCGGCTGGGTTCTTCTCATTACCAATCCAATCACTGAGATCTCCACTGTCTCCAGCGGTTGCGACAGAGATTGCATCGCTCCTCATGTCAGGGCTGACGTAGGCTACGTTAGAGCCACCCTCAGACTGAATCAAAAGACCGACATTGCTGATTGGTGAATTGCTGTGAGTCACATCCAAATCTAGTAGATTGGCCTCATAGACCTCTCCGGTACCAGATACACTCATCTTGCTTGGATCCAAGGTGTTTCCAACGCTGGTAATCTTAGTGTTATCACCTGCGTGGATCTGCACATCGGCGTCGCCCCATGTCATGTTCTGGATATCTCCAACTGCCTTGTCTTCAGCATACAGTCCGGTACCGCTGCTGATGGTTCCACCATTCCAGTCGAAATCACCATCAGTCTCACCGTTGATGTGAACACCACGAGCAGAATCAGTCGATAGATCAACTAGATTCAAACTGCCTCCGCCGGTGAAGTACATTCCTACTCCGGTTGCGGAAGTTGTCACAAGAGATGCTCCGTTAGAGGACACATCCACGTTGTCAAGGTCTGCTCCGTAATCATCGGCTGACAACAAAGCGCTACCCATCAAGCTCAGGCTTCCACCGGTCTGCTCGTAAGCAGTGGTGAATCCTGTAATTGAGGTACCATTAAGCACAATGTCATCATTTCCTCCAGCAACATCGAATCCTGTACTGTAGTAAGTACTGGAACTGCTTCCTGCTGCCTGTACGGTGATTGTTCCGAACATGGAGGATGCGTGCTGACCACAATGATAGTCGTAGGTTCCTGCTGTGTTGAACTGACGGGTGTAAGTAGAACCTAGGTTCAATGGACCTGAATCCCATAGAGGAGCGCCGCTTGCAGTATCATTGGATACTGTGCTGTGCTGGTAGTTGCCACCAGATGCATATTCCTTCAATCTCCAGCGGATAGAATCACCCTCGGTGATTGTTATGTTCTGCGGAGAGAAGTAGGTAGCCATCATGTTCACTGTGTAAACCATTGAGCCGGTTCCACCAGTTCCAATCAGATTGCTTCCTGTATCCTCGATGTCGCATCCATCAGCAACAATTGCATTACCCATCACAGTGATGGTGTTGCCACCAGTTGTCATGGTGGATGAACCACAATCCTCTGCCCAGATTCCAACCGCACTGATTGCTGTGCGGCCGCTGCTGCTAGAGATTGTGTTGTCAGTGACCGATACATCGTATCCATACTTGATTCCATCAACTAGAATTCCACCATCGGCGTCAACCAAGGTGTTTCCATCAATTTCACCATATCCATTCCTGACATAGATTCCAGCCTCGGCTGCGTTTGCCAATCCATAAATGGTGTTATCGTTAATCTCGAAGTCAAGTGCACCACGTAGGTAGATTGGTTCCTCGGAATTATCAATGGTGTTTCCTTCAATCAGAGTACCAGTTGTTGTTTGGTCCTGTGCGTATACAGCGTAGCTGGTTATTCCGGGACCTGTGTGAGTATTGTCTCTAACAATTGTATCATCAGTGTAGCTACTCAATGCAAACCAGATATCTAGAGCACCGCCATTAAACTCATTGTCTTCAATGAGCATGTCGTCAGCACCCCAGTTCGAGGAAGCAATTCCCCAAGTGTTTCCACGCCATGCACGTACAGATACTGCACAATCGAAGAACTTGTTGTCAGTGATCTCTGCATCGTTTACTCCACCATTGTGTACACAGTACTCATCGTTGGTGAAAGCGGTGATACCAGGAATGACTCTGGTGTTGCTGACTATGGTGTTGTTTACAACCACGAAGTGGTCAGGCATCCAGTTTCCATTCTCATTTGCTGCTGCAATTGTAGAAAGGCCGATGAAATTGCTGTTCTTGTACCACGGGTTGATATCCGACCAGGAATAGTATCCCAACTGGAATCCGTTAGCATCTCCATCGTTCTGTGTTCCAGACATTGCTATGAAATCGCTACCATCGACATACAACTTACCGTTGTATGGGTAAGTTGCTCTCCATGAAGTTCCACCGTAGAAACTGTATGAACCAGTCATGATGACAACAGAGTTGTTCCACTCGTTCTTGTTGCTTCCACCGTCGATGTACATGAACGGAACGTCAACCATGATGTGCTTGTTGCTCATGTCAGAGACAACACCACCATAGTATCCATACTCGGTCATTGAACAACCAGTTCCACAGCTCAGTGTCCTGCTACCGCTGGTACTGAGGTACGGGGAACCGCTGGCACATTGTGCCAACATGGTGTAAGACGCACTGCTGAATGAATAACATACCCTAGCATCGAACCTGTCAACCAGATCAACAGACTCTGAAGACGCTGCATTAGCATCTAGTGTTACACTGTCGTAGTAGTAGCGGAAGTCACCGGTTGTTGCTGAGTAAGTTCCTACCTTTGCGACAGCACCCAATTTGTATCCACTTAGTGATGGGTTGATTAGGCCGTTCTTGTCAACGATTGAAGTAAAGTATCTCAGACCCTGAGCAATACCAGTTGAATCAGTCTCTCCAGTTCCGGTTAGCTTATTGCTGGCATCCAGTAAGTAGACATCCACACCAGAAAGAGCATTACTGTCAGCAGTGATGGTCGCCTCTAGGCTGCGAGCACGCTTGAATTGACCATTACCTGTCACGTCTACTGAACTATCGTCGACTGTTCCATCAACGAATTCCACAACGCTCGAACCTGTAATCTTGAAATCGGCAGTATTGTCGAAATCACTGTCAAGCAATTCTATGTTTCCACTTCCAGCGGTTTCAATTCCAATCGCATTGCCACTAAGATCAAGATTTTCGAAGGACCTGTCAGTGTTTGTTAGCCATCCATATTCAATAGCTGGTCCAGCACTTCCAGTAATGGTTCCGNTCATATCACCGGAAACATCCTTCTGGAANANTATTCCAGCATTGTTTTGGTTGCTTAGAGCGATGTTGTTGAGGTTAACCTTGCCACGACCTGTGTAGGTCACCTTGACACCGTTCTCTCCACCGTTAACAGTCAATCCATCGAAAGATACAGCAGATGAACCTGTTACTTCTACTCCACTTGTGGTTGGACTGTTCACGGTCACATCTTCAACTTCTCCAGCAGCTGATGAACCGCTAATCTCGATACCAACATCTGCACCGGTGATGGTTCCATCGGTGAAGGATGGTGTTCCTGACTCGCGCTGCCAGTCTCCCATGGTGTTGTGATCATCAGATGTTCGTGCCAATATATCGAAACGGTCCTGATAGTAATCTGCACGGTTGTGCAGAACGTCAATGTACAGAGTTACTGTATCGATGGTTCCAGATGTTCCGGAGTTTGATCCTGTGTTCTGTAGATCGATAATTGGCATTGCCATTCTCGCACCCTTTCCAGGTGTGATATAGTATGCATTGTTGTATGCATAATCAATACAGATGTTGTAGTTNCCGAATAGTCCATTGAANCCTTCAGGTGGTGCGTAAGTACTGGAATACATTGCATGGTAGTTGTTGTAGTAGTATCCCCAGTAGTGGTACGGATAATACATGGTTCCAGCAGAGATATCTCCACCATCTTCCCAACGGAATCCAAAGTTATCTGGATAGTCATAGTATCCATTGCTTCCATAGTGTGTAGCATACCTTGCTAGATAGTACATGTAGTTGTATGCGCTGTAAGCCGGNTTTCTACTGTATCCGTAATAGTTGCAATCATATCGACCCCATCCGCTGTAATCGGAGTTNTCAGAGGAAGAATCGCTCCAGTATCCTGCACTGTCCTTTCCAGCTTGGTCATAGGAATAGTTGAACTTGGTTCCATCATCCAAGGTGATTTCGTANCGCATTCTATCGTACAACATGTAGTACTTGCTGGTGTAGTAAGTGTAGCGTGGGTGGGCATTTCCTCCTCCAAAGATCGAGTTGAAACCAACCTGCAGGTATTGCTTGCCAGAATCTACCTGACCGCTCAAATCGATTGCGTGAGTGGTCCAACCAGTTGCCTCACCGGACAACAATGTGCTTCGGTAGATAGATGGCAATGACATGCCTCCGAAGAATTCCANACCAACATCGTTGTTAGTCAAGGTGAATCCATTGACTGTTGGTGCTGCATTCTTGCTCATGATTCCACGGGCTGCACCGCTCACGGTCAAATCCGTCACAACAGTAGTTGTTCTCTGGAACCAAACACCGGTTCCAGTTCCACCATTGTTGACGACGCTTGCGTCATCAGCTGCGAATGTTCCACCGTCAACCATGATTGTTGCCATATCCTTGCTGCTGGCTGAATCTCCGTAANCTACTGAGCCATTAATCATCTCAAGAGTTGCNCCCTTNCCGACAATGATTGCACCNCCAGCAGNACTNTCCTGCCTGATTTGCTTNATGAACGAAGCATCCAGAGATAGGGTTCCGCCATTTCCAATGTCCAAGTGGACTGGATATNCGGCCACACCGGCTCTCAATTCAGAACCAGACTCCAAAATCAGGCTTCCACCATTGCTGATGGTCAAGACTGGAGAAGATGTNGCATCGCCACTGACGATGAACTTTGANNNCTCNACNAACTTGATNGCNCATCCATCNATGTGTAGATCGGCTAGAATCTGGATTGACCCGTCATCGAGCACGAAAGTACCAGNAGGCTGGCCATCTGGGGACTCATCCTTGTCCTTGATNCTAGTATTACTAGCNAAGTAAGCACAGTCCATTCCNGAATCGCTCAGCACNATAGGTGGCTGAGATAGACGNAGATATGCTGTGTCCCCTATTCCGAATGTAGCATTCAAAGTACTGTTTATTCCAGCCGGTCCAGATGCATCGAAGTATACACCNCTAATNGNCTGNGAAGTCAAACTNGANCCAGATAGNTCNTTTGTCACAANCCATACCTCNGCCTCACCNTTTCCATCTGTNGTCTGAGTACCAAGATAGTACGAGGCTGCGGTTCCTGCNGCATTCAATCCATAAGTCGATACTGCGATTCCGCCCTTGTTGGTGCGCGCACCAGACTTCTCCTTGAAGGTGACAGCTGTTCCTGATCCACCGAAGTTAATCTGACCGNNGCTTGAGGATATATCAACCCAACAAACGCTTGCTCCAGCCCACGAACCATCNGNNTCAGTACAATCGTTTCCTNGCCATGNGACATCAATCAATGTGATGACNCCATTTGTGCTGGNTTNNGCNACGNNGTNANCNNAAGNNGTCTGACCTGTTATGTCAGTATCTCCNANTGTAATCTTGGAGTTNCGNGCGTANANGANGTTGNNTGAACTGGTACCANTTGCAATANTTCCNTCGTTNANTACAANNNTGTTAGGTGCTGAACTGCTTGAACAACTGCTGGAGACGTAAGCGGTATAGGCTGTATCGGTCAGTTCCACATTGGTCAAAGCAATGTTGTATCCACAGCCACTGATTCCGATTCCGCCTGCTTGCAAGTCAGTAATGGATTGCTGGTCTGCGGTTGGGCTGTTTCCAGAAATACTCAGGTCGCCGCCATTCAAATCAATATCACTACCAGAAATTGCTGTTCTAGCAACGAGCAATCCGTTAGCAGATAGATCGCTGATGCTAGCATCCAAACCAGATGGTCCGTTTGCTGTGGAACTGCCGCTGACAGGGTAGAACTGAGGAACTGACTCAACATCAACACCGTCTAATGCGAAGGTCGTTGCAAAAGACCTGAAGATTGGATAGTCAACTGATTCGAAGTTAGTCAACTCTAGGTGTCCTGCTCCAGTGTGACGTATATCGAAATCTCCATTGGTAGTTCCGCTCCAACTTGCTGAAACGTTCCTTAGAGTTACATCTGACAGTTCAGTGTATACAACGTTCTTCTGCGCGTCGGTAATAGTGACATTCTCCATGAAGAGGCTTCCCCCACTTCCGGAATCAGAGGTCACTGCACCACTGTTGGCAAAGCCATCAGAATTACATCCATCCATTTCTCCTTCTGTCAGAGAAACATCAGATCCTGCTGGGAAGCTGAAACAGCTATCGCTTGCATCCGATACCTCGAAATTGCTGATTGTGAATGCTGTTCCCTGGCCACTACCGTGGGAAATCGCCCCGCCTACATTGTTGAAGGCTACATGGCGCATTGTGAAGTTTCCAACGTTAGAGTTGCTAGATGGGCTACTTCCATGTCGACTACCTGCAGATATTGCATAGTCTGTTGTGTTTGCAAAGGTAGTGTGGTTGAAGACGTGCCTGTCATCGGTTCCTGCAGCAGTACTGCAACTTCCGGTGAAAGAGATACCCTTCCAAGTCATCGAATTCTGTCCCTCAAAGAGGATTCCTCTAGAGTCTCCAGTAGTCGAGTTGGTTCCAGGGTTACCCTGTAGAGTCACTTTATCACAAGATCCATCAAAGGAAATTCCCTTGCCCTGTGCAACCTGAATCACTACACCTTCCTCGATGTTGAGGTTTGCATTGACTGCAAGATAATCTCCTGAAGGATTTATGCGGATCGGGCTGTCGATGACATCCCAAGATGTATCTTGAGTGATATCTGCATCGACATCGGTTCCTCTACCCTCGAATGGCATGGTACGGTAGCGTACGCTGCAGTCAACACTGGTAGTATCATAGCAGTAGTATGCGCTGTATCCACCCCACCATGGAGCGATTAGTCCAGGTCTTGCTGCTACATTGCTCGAGTATGGCAATTCAGGCATGTTGCTGTACCAAGTTGTCATCGCACGCTCTGGAGCGGTTGAGGAGGTCTGCTTGAAGTACATTCCAGCGAAACGGCTGAGCATCACCTTGTTGGTCGAAACAGTACCGTTGTAGGTGGTTCCGAAGTACTCGAAAGTGAAGTCATCAGGCATGTCGATGTTAGCATCGCAATTAGCCTTGTAGGTGTTCCAGTAGTATTGGCTGGAGCAGTAGTACAGGTATGGGCGGCCATTGCTGGTGCCGGTAATTGCAGTCTTGTAATTAGTCAACTCGCTGAAACTTCCAGTATCGAAGGTCTCCGAACCATGACTACTACTGTCAGTGAAGATTCTGTAGTTGACGCTGTGTGGGTTTCCACCGATTCCCAATCCTGT
>PBHQ01000006.1 GCA_002719475.1 Methanobacteriota archaeon
TTTCTCTCATGCCAATCAAAAACCTTTGAGAGCGGAGATTCAACAATAGTGCTGTGTTCATATCGCATGTTTCCACTTCAATTATATTCGCTCAACAATAGAGCATCATGGGCCCATCTGCTTAGATATTCTTCTACTTTCAGTTTCCTTCTCGTATTTGCAGAAGACATGTATCGTACCTTGCCGAAGATGGGCCTCTCGGGGCCCCAAGCACGATCATGCCTCCCCATCACCCAGAATATGCCTGTGTAGGAATTCGGGTCGCGTCCATCCAAGGCCCATTTGTCGTTCAGTTCAATCATCCATTTTGCAGCAGTTTCCGGATTAGGTGCCCATTCTAGGATTCTTTTCCCCCAAATCATCCGCAGATAGTTGTGAATTATGCCCATTCTTCTCAATTGNCGTTGGGCGGCATTCCACAACTCATCATCAGTTTGGGCATTTTCTAACTGCTGAAGCGAGTAATTCTGCCGAGGGTCATTTTTATGTTTTTCAAGAGACTTCTTTGCCCATTCTGGAATTGAGTCAATCGAGGTGTGGTTGTGATTGTAAAATGCNAAATTGAAACCTAGTTCCCTCCAGGTAATGATCTGATCGAGAAACGCTTCAACNGCTTCTGAAAGGCCCCACCACCCCGCACGAGATCCNCGCCGGCNGGGGTCAATGTTTGTACTGCTCCACCCTTCGCGCTCCAAAATATGGTTGACAACTTCGATTGTAGATATGTGCCCAAAATGGAACCAAGGTGATAATCCGCTGGCAGAGCCATTAGACAAATTGTTTCTATCGGTGTGGTATCTATCCAGNCCNTCATTCACGAACCGAGATAGGCGTCGAAGTGCATCAGTTCTACCNCCAATCATNGAAGGAACAGCAGCGACAGAATGGTCGATGTCCAATACCTTCAGAGCTTCTTGCCCAACACTTCCACTTTCAGAAACACGCCACATCCATTCGAGAGGTGTTAATTTGACATTGCATGAACTTAGTAGAGAATCGAAAGANTCGTCACTCATTGAAAGATCATGCTCTACTTCTGTAGGGTCATATGCAGGAATATTTNCCCATGCGTCGACAAAATTGTCGTGTGAATATCTACGAAATGAATGGGCTGTTGGAAAACTGCGCCCAGCATCTGACATTGNAAAGATTCCATTGCTATCAATNGCTTCAAAACGGACTNGNATNTTCTCNTTNGCAATTNTGATGATTTNGTANGGATAGTAGGTNGGAAACAAATCTGTGACTACTACAGAGGCCTTCTCNGCAAGNCTTTGCNGNAACCCTGTTCCAGATTGCAATGGCGTTGAAACCCATGGAATAAATCTNATATTTCGTTTCTCAAACATNTCCTGATTTTCAATCAGNCCTTGAATCATGAATGTGAGAATTCGGTCGTTGGCAAACTTGTGCCTAGTAGAAATCGCTTCAATGACTAACAACGGTTTACCTAATTTCTCTGCCAATTCCACTGACCTTTGCAGGGCAGAGTTGTAATTCAATCGCCTAGTTGCAATCATCCAATAAAGAATAAATTCTCCATTTTCATTGAAATCATGCTTGTTTAGAACATGCTTACGGCTATCGCACACGGGCTTCATGCAGAGGCCTCCGANCCAAGGTGTACCATGTATGGNCGCATGCGTATTGGGGCCATGTCCAATGAAAATAGAGAACTAGAATCGTTTAACCCNGCGATTGCCCATAATTCCATGACATCACTAATCCAATCTAACCCTTTCATTTCTTCAATTNCAAAGAAACCAGCATCACTGATTTCATCTGTACAGATTCGAAGAACATGTTCATCCACATCTACTCTGTANACCATGAAGATGCAGACCCTTCCATTGTGCACGGTTTCACGAATCCCCATGACTCCTGAGACCCGCCCTTCAAGGCCACATTCTTCTGATAATTCNCGTAGTATTGCATCAGCTGGCAATTCATCCTGTTCAACAAATCCNTTCGGTAACCCCCACTTTCCAGAGTAAGGNCCCTTTGCCTCTTGGACGAGTAAAATTTTGTTTTNGTGAACGACCACCGAAGCGACACCAAGGTCTGCATCGACGGAACGCATGAAGATTATCGGTACTGAATTAGTTATAATGCGGTGTTTTTCTTCATTATGAGTTTCAACACGCCTTTATGTAGTGAAACNCGATGAGATTTGTTATGGTGATGANTAAGGATTCCAAACACAAATTACCCGATATGGTTGAGTCCGATGCTATGCTACCCACTGAATCAGGCAACTTTCGAGTACGANTTAAAGTCGATAGAGGCAAGGAGCACTCCTTGTTGTACACCGGCTTGAATTCTACAACCATTCCATTGATTAGAATCCATTCTGAATGCCTTACAGGCGACGCATTTGGATCTTTGAAATGTGATTGTGGCCCACAATTAAAACGCGCTATGGAAACGATACAGTCAGAGGGGTCAGGAGCAATTGTCTATCTTCGTCAAGAAGGTCGAGGGATTGGTCTTCATGCAAAGATNAAGGCTTATGCATTACAAGACCAAGGTATGGACACATTGGATGCTAACCTTGCTCTTGGTCACCCTGCGGATGGACGCGATTATTCTATTGCTGCCAGAATTTTACTTGAGAATGGCATCGATAAGGTGCGCTTAATGACAAATAACCCTCACAAAATCGAAGGTTTGGAGAAACATGGAGTCAAAGTGGTTGAACGAATACCACATATTACTGGAGTGGGAGNGGAAAACAAGCATTACCTCGAAACTAAGGGGCGTAGAATGGGGCACATGATNTGATGTCTTAATTAGNGATTAATAATTAACAAGAGGTGGTGAGGTGGCGTCTTCTTTGATTGGTCAAAAAGCACCCGAATTCACTTTACCCACTTCTGAAGGTTCTTCATTCAGCCTTTCTGATTTAGATGGTTCTTGGAAGGTGTTGTTCTTCTATGCAAAGGATGGCTCACCCACATGCAAGAGAGGATGCTTGAATTTCAAACAACAATATGAGTTGTTTCAATCGTTAAATCCCCCAGTGCAAGTAGTAGGTATTAGTCAAGATTCCGTGCGAGACCATGCAGAGTTCAAACAACAATTGGGGTTGCCCTTTCCATTGCTCTCAGACGAGAATAGAGAAGTTGCTGAATCTTACGGAGTACCCCTGTTTCTAGGTCGCTTTCCAGCCAAGTCTTCTTTTGTAATNGGGCCTGATAGAACNATTCACCATTGCTATGATTGGTTGTTCAGACCTCGCCGGCATGTTGCAAGGATATTGTCATCTTTGACCTCAGTCATCAAGGAGGCTTGAACTTGTCCTGGAAGCAAGTATTGATGGATGCTGGATTAAGCGAAAGAGAATCAGATGCGGTGATAATTCTCTCNTCTAATGATCGCTTGAGAGCTAGTGAGTTGGCAAAGGAACTCGGTACAACAAGATTGGATGCTTACAATTCACTTTCTAGATTACAGGAAATGGGTATAGTCCTAGTTTCTGCNGAGAAACCTATGAAATTCAGTTGTGAATCATTAGACCTTGTTATCAAAAAATTGATTGAAATGCAGANAACAATGTTGAAGCGTACTGAAGAAGGATTAGCAGAATTAGAGGGGACAATCACCGATTCAGCCACAANATCTTCTTCCAAGAAAGATTCTCTAGAACCGCGTTTTGCTGTTCTCAAGGAAAGAACCAACATTTTCAACAAAATCAAGAAAATGGCGATTGATGCAGAAGAAGGCTTAGTTTTGTTGCTTGGACAATTTGGTATTTTGCATCTATGTCGTTCAGACGCATTAGCCGAAGTAAATTCTGCGGCTCAAAGAGGAGTTGTTGTCAAGGTTTTATCGCACTTNGATCGAAGAACCATTCGTTTCTTTGGAGAACTAGATGATTCGATATCGATTCGGCACTCTGACGATGTCAGTTCCCTTGGGGCATTAATGGATGAGGCCGAAGTATTGCAATTCCTTCAGGTCGAAGAAAATCCAGTAGGCCGAGGTAGAGATGACGCCGCTCTTGTCATTGAATCAGAATCATTTGCAACAACGCAGAAAGATTTGGTCGAGGCNATTTGGGAGGACGCAATCACCTTCGAAATCGCCAGAGTGAGATTTACCGAAGAGAAGATTGTAGATCCTCTCAGGTTGACTGTAGGTGAGGGTTCATTCCTAGACAATTTTAGAACAGCATTGGGATTTACTGGGGAGTTACCAGACGAAGATACACCCTTTGATCCCAATAATTTCCTAGCTTCGGGTTCGGAATTGAATGAAGCCAGATTGATATTACAGGGTGGAAAGTTGGAGAACCTCAAGGCGTTAGGGATAGATCTTGGTAGTATGTTGAGACAAGTCGGAAACCGAATCGGCCAAGAGTTGGCATTCTCCCTTCGTTCAATGGAAGGTCATGTAGAATTCCTGAATGAGGTTATGGATTGGTGGGAACACGCAGGACTGGGGGAAATCGANTATGATTTGGACCCAGCATTCCATGTAAAGGTGCATTTGAATCATCAGGAATCTTCTGGAGATATGATACCATTGACTGAGCTGGATGACGGAATAATCGAAGGCGCTCTACATACAAGGTATCCAGAAGATGGCGATGTAATCATCAAGCGAGGGGATGGCGAAGGAGAGGAATTCAGCAGATATCTTCTGTTGTTTCAGGGCGATAATTTGATTGAAATGAAGGAATGAATATGCGATTGTTTACATTCTTCAGATTCATGCGTCAGATCCTTAGGGATAAGCCTGCAGATTTGGATTGGATTCAGAAACGCGGTTTGCTAGCAGTCAAATTGACACAAATCTTTGCCTTGCGTTCAGATATTTTGAGCGAAGAGAAGTGTAGGCAGTTACAACAATTATACCAACATGCAAGCAAAATCCCTTCAGAAAACGTATTCGAGAATATCAGAAATAGCGGACCCAAAGGGTTTCTTGAAGCATTTGAATCAATAGACAATGAGCCGTTAGCTGCTGCTTCTATCGGCCAAGTTCATCGAGGGAGATTAACCACTGGAGAAGAAGTGGTCATCAAGGTGGTCAAGGCAAAATATGCTTCAAAATTCAAAAAAGATGTCAAAAGAATGCGCAGATGGTTACGCTTCATGCTATTTTTCAGGCCCAAATTGCGCAGAGTAGGAAATCCAGTTGCATTGTTGAATCACGTTGCTGATTACACGACTAGAGAATTAGATNTGAGGAATGAAATCAGAGGTGCAGAGGAATTGATTCAAATCAAGGAAAATGTTGCTGAAGAGTTCCCAATGCCACTATTGAAGTTCCCAAAATATTGGCCTGAGTTATCAAATGAACATGTTTTGGTTTCTGAATACATTGAGGGCTCTTCATTGGAAGAGGAAATGAACAAAGGGAGCCTTCAATGGGAAACTTTGCTAGAATTGTTTAGAATCCACGGTGCTTTTCTTTTCGGCATGGGAACATTCCATGGTGACNTACACCCTGGAAATTGTCTAATCAATGCCCAAGGTCAGTTTGTTTTCATCGATAATGGTGCCATTTGTCACGCTCCCCGAAAAGTCAATCTGGCATTGTTCAATTTCTTTGATCACCTTGCAAAGGGGGAACGACAAAGCGCCTTTGAATCACTGATGAGTATGTCTGATGCAGAATTGAAGCCGGACAGGATTAAGCAATATATGGATGAAATGACAAAGATATATGCTGACTTTGAGAGCAAGTCTGTAGGGGAACAAAGTTTGACTCAAATTATGATGAAGACAGTTCGCGCAGCTGTAGAATTNGCNAAGGCAAATTTTGGTGAAGAAGGCTTCCCTATCATCAGGGCGTTGATGTATATGGATGGTTTAGTAATCAGATCTNATCCCGAAGTGAAACTCATTGAATCCATGGGNCCTTACCTTGAAGAATTCCGTNATGGACTGAAAATTCCCAACCTTGTTAATGATAGAGTAAAAACACTTCATTATAAGTCAACGCAGAAGAATACGGGATATGTCTGCTGATGCTAATCATAAGGTAATCATTGTTGGCGCAGGTCCTGGAGGACTTGCGACATCGCTATTGCTTGCTCAATCTGGAATAGATGTGACAATTATAGAAAAAGAAGAGATGGTTGGAGGAAGGACCCATGTGTGGGAGAAAGATGGCTACAGATTTGATAATGGCCCGACATTTTTCCACTTCCCTGAAGTTATTGAAGAGATATTCCAAGCAATAGGAAGAGATGCACATCAAGATCTAGGTTTGATTCCAATCGATCCAAATTACCGATTGGTGTTTGGGTCGGGAGGTTCAATCGATGCAACTTGTGATCTCGATTTGATGACAGAGCGAATTCGAGAATTGTCAGGAGACAAGAATGCTGAAGGATTTAGACGTTATATTGAAGATAATCGTAAGAAGTTAGATCGTTCAAGAACGACCTTACAATCTCCATGGAATTCATTCACCAATGTTTTCAGTCGTAGGGCATTGAGTGCTGCAACAGTACTTCGCCCGTGGAAATCAGTCGCTTCCGACCTTGAACAGAAATTNCCNGATCCAAGAATCAGACTGGCAATGAGTTTCCAAACCAAATACTTGGGAATGAGTCCATTCCATGCACCTTCACTGTTTACTATCCTATCTTACTTAGAATACGCTCATGGCGTATTCCATGCGGAGGGCGGTCTTGGACAGATATCAGTTAGAATGGCAGACATCGCTCGTGAAATGGGGGTAGAAATTCGACTTGGCGAGAAGGTCGAAGAAATGTTGTTTGAGAGTGAAAAGAGCCGCACTATAACAGGTGTAAGGACCTCTCAGGGGACCTATCTTGCTGACAAGGTTGTGGTCAATGCTGATTTTGCTACTGCTATGAAAGGACTTGTTCCAGACAGTAAGAGGAAGAAGTGGAGTAATAAGAAACTCGATAAGAAGGGATATTCATGTTCTACTTTCATGCTCTATCTCGGTGTTGACAAGTTATACGCTGAACAACCCCATCACCAGATTTATGCTGCTGAAGATTACGAATCCAACCTCGATGCCATAGTCAATGGCGATGTACCATGGGAAGATCCGTCTGTATATGTACAGAATGCTAGTGTTACAGATCCTACGATGGCGCCAGAAGGGCATTCAACNCTATACGTATTGGTACCAGTTCCAAATATGAAGCATGACATCGATTGGGATTCAATAAAGGATGATTACCGCGAAGTCATCATAAGTCAGATGGAGAAGTTAGGATTCAAGGATGTTGAGAAACATATCAAGTCAGAGACTATTGTAACACCAAAGGATTGGGGAGAGAGAAGCATTTATCGCGGTGCTGTGTTCAACCTTGCTCACAATATTCGACAGATGCTTTGGATGAGGCCAAACAACAGATTCGAGGAGTTTGATAATGTCTACATTGTTGGTGGAGGAACCCATCCTGGTAGTGGACTGCCAACCATCTATGAAAGTGGAAGAATTTCAAGCAAGTTGATTTGTGCAGATTTGGGAATTGTTCCGGATTGGAATGGAGTAGAAACCTGGTTCCCAACTATGCGACTACCTAAGTCAATCCGTAGAAAAAAGTCAACTACCGGTTCTCAAATCAATGTACCACCACAGGGCACTCCTTCCTGATAGGCGGGCATTGAATGAAGCAAATTTTCAATCGAATGAGCGAACTTAGTGTCGCTTATCCAAAGCGTTCTCTGGCGATTATTGTAGCATTCATTTTTTGCTTAATGCCAATGGCTATGCACATCAATTTCGATAATAGCCAAGATGCCTTTTTCCCTGACAATGAGACTGTAAGATTGTTGAATGAGATAGAGGATGATTTCCAAGCATCAATAGATTTCATTCGTTTCATTGATTATTTTGATGCAGGCGCATTAAAGGAGAATTCTACTTGGGAACAACTTGCAACTCTCGAAGCAATCCTTCTAGAAGATGCAAATTTGGTTGAGTATCAGTATCCATTGTTTGGAGTTCAGGCGAATAGNGGGATGGCTAGTACAGCAATGCAATGGCAGCGTTTCCAAGACCCTGTTATTGCNGCTCAATGGATGGACGAACTCAAGGCTGATATTTCGGATTTGATNTTATCAAACAATGAAACTCGTGCAGNGNCGCTCCAAAACTTGAGCATTAGNGCTCAATCGATTTCGACACCTACTCAGATACAACCTAGNGAACTGAGGAACTGGAGTGCNGGGGATCCTGAAGAGTGGTTATTGAGAATCGATGATGGGCAGAATATTTCAGCAGATCTCGCAATGATGATTGGCCAATTGAATACAATGTTGCAGGGTGAAAACAGTAGTGAAATCACTCCGGTAACAAGTCCGATAATTCAGAAATTAGGTATCCTGATGGGAATGCAATCAATCGATTATCGAGCCATGTTGATTACATGCCTACCCGCTGCAGATGTCGATGAACCATGGCTTTCTGATGGTCCCGCATTAACTACATTTGTNGTAGTGACAGAGCCTGCTGAACATGGCGAGGAAGTGCTTGACAAAGTGCAAGATAGAATCACAATATGGGCTAACGATTTAGGAACTAAGGCTGAGAAGGAGACTGGAGATTCGGGCATTTCAGTATTTTCATTTTCNCAACTCTCAACAGGACAAAATGCTAATCTCGGTGCGGAATTAGCGATATTGAATTCTTTGTGTCTGCTATTGTTAGGTTTTATTCTATGGACAAAATTCCGCAGTCTTAGAGATACTGCTTACGTATTGATACTGACAGTTCTAGCAATATTAGCAACATACGGAACAGCGGGCCTGATCACTTTCGCAGGAGGCGCCATGGTATTCAATGCTGCAATGAATTCGATACCCATCCTCTTGCTGGCGATCGGTGTGGATTACGGATTACACGTCGTCGCTAGAATCAGAGAGGTTCTGCAGGAGACTGAGAAGAATGATCCTCAGGGAAGAAAGACTCTGAAAGACTTCTCTGATGAGGCTAGAAGAAAGGCGATTCGTAGTGGAACAATTCTCACTTCGGCTGCCTTGATGGTAGCTATTTTCACAGATATTGTGGGCTTCCTTTCATTTCGCTTTTCTTCTCAACAGTTCTTGGTATCTTTTGGTACTGTAATCGCCATTGGTTTATTNTTCATNTATTTGTTGAGTATCACCGCTTTGCCAGCACTTCTAACAATGCTGCCGCCCAAACGTTTNCCGTTAGAGAAATCTGCTAAGAATGAGATTGGTCCAGTTTCTAAATGGCTTGGCTCATTGACTCTCAAACCAGTTGTTGTAATTGTGGTGACTGTATTGATATCGATTCCGATGTTCTTCGGATTTCAGCAGTTAGAGGTTGGTTTTGACACTAGAGATAACTTCGATGAATCCGTTCCCGTGGTTGCAGATTTCCTGATGATTTCGGACGAATTTCAAAGTAGTCCATCTCCACTATATGTCGTATTGGATGGTGAGATTATTTCTCAACAAGGACGTGAAATTTATCTTCAGATCATTGAACTATTGAATGGAACTGAAGAAATGAGCGGGGTACCAATTGGAATTTGGAGTGTTTTGGAAGAGGCTAGGACTTCGAACGTAGAACTTGACGGACTGTTGAACAACCTTGATGATGAATCTTCATGGTCATCTTTGGAATCATGGCTACAGACTGATGAAGGGAGGAATATTTCTTCCCCTAATTTGAATTCAGNTGCTACAAGAACTATCATTTCCTTCCAAGCAGCAACTCTAGATTGGAAGGCCACAGAAGAATTCCAAGCAGAACTAAGCAAATCTTTGACTGATATCGCAGAAGATCAGGANACTTCGCATCAAATACGTCTTTCGGGGCGTTCATTGATTCTAGCACAAGTAACTGCTGATGTTGCAGATTCAGCAATAATTTCTACCGCTACNGTAGCGGGCGTTATTCTTCTGATGTTGATTGGAATTAATACTGTCCGCCAAGGGAATTTAGCTCAAGGAGCNGCTCGTGGTTTTGTTACGTGGGTGCCTCTTATGGTAGTGGTCGTTTGGGTCTATGGAATAATGGGGCTTACTGGATATCAATTGAATTCACAGTCGGTAACTATTGGTGCCTTGACATTGGGTCTTGGGGTAGATTACGCTGTTCACTTGACTACAAGAATGGAAGAGGAAGTTGAGCATTCTCCTGCTAGCGACCCTGCAGAGTGGGTCACAACTTCAACCGCAACAACAGGTAGAGCGATGTTTGGTGCTGCATTGACGACTGCTGGCGGTTTTTCAGTACTGAATTTTTCATCTCTTCCTCCTCTGCAGTTATTTGGACAAGTATTTGTGGTGGCAATCGTACTTGCTTTGGTATCGAGTATTTTCGTTCTTCCAACTCTTTATTCACCATTTTTGAAGAAAGATGCGGAGAGATTGCTTGCTGAAATGGATCAGGAAACAGTAGACGAAGAAGAGTGAGCAGCATTATTTCAGCCATTACATTGGGGGGTCATCCCTATGAGTGATGGCATGATGGCCAGCCATGCGTTCGCGCGGCCCTTGTTCTACACTGTTGATATCTTTACTAATGCTGAGTGCTTTATTCAGCGTCATGATTCCTGTAACTGCAACCACTCCTGTTTCTGGGACCATCTCTACTAATGTTGATTGGTCTGGAGATATCTTGCTCACCGATGACGTTTATGTCGAACATGGTGTTATACTTAATCTCAAACCTGGAACTATGGTTAATGCTGCCGAGTATTCAATAACTATCAATGGAACTTTGACGGCTACAGATTCAGATATTCTATCTACTCTTTCTAGCGATTCTGGTAACCACACATCTACTATCGGGATGTGGACAGGAATAATCATCAATATTGGCGGTAGTNCTACATTGACCAATGTTAACATCAGCAATGCAAAGACAGCATTGAACATCCAAGGTTCGGCAACTTTGACTGATGTTTCTGTTTCAGATTCGATTATTGGTGTTGAAGTTGATGGAACTGGGACGATAGAAGACTTGTCCTGTACCTCCATCAATCTTGAATGTCTACTCGTGAAGGGGGCNGCGGATGTCGATGGAGTTGTTGCTAATTCAGTAGGGTCTGGACTTGTATCTACAGGAGATATGGATGCAGTTAACATCGAAGTATCAGATGCAGGTGTAGGAATGTCGATAACTTCGGAAAGTAACGATTATTCTGATTTAACAATTTCAGATACAAATACGGCACTTGTCGTAAGAGGAGTAACTACGGCTAGTGTAGATGATTTGAGTGGAACCGGAATACAATTGCTACTTGATTCCGGAGATAGTTCTGGTTTTGTTTTGAGTAATGTAAGTGCAGACACCAGCCGCGCAGTCAGGGCAGAGGGATCTGACTCATTAGAAATCAAGGACTCGTCTTTCAACGGAAGTAGGGATGGTAATTCAATGATCGATGTCAGTACTATCGGAATTTTCCGCATGAGTGATGTTGAATTGACTAATGCAAGTACTGCCCTTGATTTGAGAGGAAGCGGAATGCACACACTCGGCTCTGTAGTTGCCGAAGCAGAAGATGTTGTTTTGAGTGCAACTGGCACGGGGGCNGTCTCATTAAGCAACTTTGCAGCGACTGCCGAAGGCCAAGGTATTCGAGTCAGTGGTGCAACTCTAGATGCAGAAGGTATCGACATTTCAGGNGGATTAGATACCACCCTCGGAATTAGATTGGCTACTGGCGAGCATTCTCTTGAAGATGTGGTATTGAGCAGGCAGTATTCGGCTGCAGACACAACTTCTCTCGGGATTGAACTCGTGTGGGCGACTTTACTCTGTCAAGACATTACCATTGAGGATTATGCGAATGGCGTTCGTGCGTATAGGTCAAGTATGGATTGTGAAAATCTTGAAATCTCAAATGGTCGAGATACAGGATTGGAAATAGAAGGCTCGGCAGTTTCAGTNTATGGGGTTCTTTCAACCAGTTTGCACGATATTGGGGCGAATTTGATTGATTCATCAACTTTACACGCCGAGTCTTGGCAAAGTAACCTGCATGATGATGTGTCGAACATCGATGCAGGCTCAACTGCTACAATTCGTTTCCTTGAAGCCGGTAATACCGCAGGCTTTGATGCAATTGGAGATGGGACCCTAGTTTGGGGCTCTAATGTTACTCCTACTCTTGCAGTATCAAATAGTCATCAACTGATTGAAACATCAATCAAAACGGTTGACCTATCAGGTGACTCACTGGTTGCTGAAGTGCAAGTCGAAGGCTTCACTTTCTCTACTGGAGTTTCAGGAATAGTGACTATACCTCTACGTTCTACAGGAAGCCTTGTTGTTGCTACCAGCGGCTCTGCTGGTGCACAGGCTACTTTGATAGGCGGAGTCTCTGATCAAGAACTCGCTCTNCCAGCAATACCTGAAGGGGACTGGACNATCACTTCAGGAAACCACGTCGTGCTTGGCCCATCTATTGATGGAGAATGGCACACGGTCAACGGAAATTTGACGATTGAAACAGGGGCTAGTTTGTTGTTGCAAGGTACTTCTTTGGAACCAACAACTCTTGAAATGAGTGGCAATGATAGAATCTTCACCACTCAAGGAACAGGGCAATTGATTGGTGATGGGGGGAGCTTAGTTAATGCGGAAATGAACGTAGACACTCAGTCTCCNTTTGCTGGTCAAGGAGATGGCTTGTTCATAGATTCAGATGTTGTTTGGAATTGTTCCTCTTCTTCAGATATTACCCTAGTCTACTTCTTGTCAGATTTGAGNCTTGGAGATGATTGTGATGTTACTTTGACTAGTGGCACGATTACTTCAGACCCGCAACTTGGTANTGGTGCAAGCTTATTGTTGCGCAGCGTTTTATCCATCGTGGTTTTGGATAAGGGCGATCCGGTAGTTGGTGCTACATTAGCCATTGATGGAGAGAGCTTTAGCAGCGACGTCAATGGAATGGTGGTTTACACCTCTGATGCTAGGGAAATCACTGAGTCAGGAAGTACATGGGGTGGTTCGAAGACAGTTGTTATGCAATCAAATGGATTGATGGATATGATGATGTGGGATACAAATTACACGCTTTCCAAGACATTCATCGCCTCTACAGTTGATTCTGGAGTTCAAGATGATTGGGTCATTCTTGAATCTGCATGGAGTCCGTATTACCTAGCCNATGATTTGACCATTTCCGAAACTGCAACATTGACACTTAACGACAATGCGCAATTNGTGGTTGCAGATGNTGTAAGNATAACCCTTGAAGGAACAATAACTGCAGGTNCAGGAACAATNCAGAGTTCNGGCGCTACCCCTTGGAATGGAATAACTTTGCAAGGAGTTCAGGCTAAGTTGCATCTTGCATCAACCCATATTTTGGGAGCATTGTTACCTGTAACGGTCAACGGCGGAGAGGTTCTATCAGAAGGAGGAGAGTTTGCTTCAGGAACAGATGGATTGATCTCTGCTACATATTCCGNCTCTTCGGTTTCAATCACATTGATTGATTCGGAGTTGAGATATGGTGGACAGAATTGCATCAGAGTGGCTGGCGCAGGAGTTGAGTTGAATATTCAAGATACCACACTTTNGGAGTGNGGNGATTATGGCTTATGGGCNACTTTAGCCACATTGGATATNGATGGCCTTGCAGTTGAAGGGGGAAGCCAAACTGGAGTTACTTTGGCCGATGTTGAAGGAAGCATCAGTAACTTGGATGCAGCANCTCACAATGGAACCAATAGTTCTCTCGAGTTNAGTCAACAAGATGAGANGTTNTCNATGCGCAATCTGATTCTCTCTCCTGCNGCAAAACTGTGGGATTGNTNNNNTGGCNNNNATGNAATTACTTTCAGTGANATNAANGATGGNTTTGCNAANTGNCCTAATGGTGAAGATGAGACTAAAATGTCTACTTCAGATCCAAGTGTTGAAACACATTATTTCGAATGCAACTCTGGCGATAGTGTAGNGATTACTCTAGTGAATGATGGCGCGCCAGACTGTATTGATTCCAGCGACGAACCAATGGGAGATACGGATGCGGCAATGGTTGTATCACAAAGCCGATGGATAGATTTGATTGGATTGGAAGTTTCNGGNGCTCCNGCGCTTGAAATCGATTATTCTGCGGGGCAGTTGTCGGAGNTGAATTTGACAGGCGGNGNTNATGGCTGGAGCCCAGGCACTGCAATTAGTATAGAGCACAACAGAGGTTCTGCAGCNCTAANCATCAGCGACTCTGAGATTTCAGGATATTTCTTCGGAATATNNCTTANNGGNTCCGCNGGAGATGAATTNAACCACCCNGTTGAAAGTACNAACAATGTCATTAATTCTGACACNGCNATTNTCTGTTATGATTTACCATTCGTCTCTACAGATGATGTGCTTTCAGGTTCTGTTTCATGCAGTTCTGAAAATGAAATAGAAAGTAAGTTGGTTAACTCCGTATTTACCTCTATTGAGGCAACTTGGGGCGCGAAAATAGTCGCATGGGAAAAGTACTCGATTTCGCTGATGATGTTCGGCACAGCAATAGATGCCAGCGCAACGATCACAGTAGATAATTCACTTGATGGCTCCACATACGCTTTCTCCAATCAGGGATCAGAATGGGNTATTCTTTTGCCAGTATTTGTTGCTGGAAATAATGAGTCCTATGATTTGCAAACTGCACAATTGAGTGCTTCAGGGCCAGGAAGTTTACCATTCACGTCAAACATTGATTTGAGTTCAAACTCAGCACGCGAACTAACCTTTACTCTGATTGGAAATACGGAACCTAATGCTCACATTGCATCACCAGATGCAGATCAGAAGTACAGTGTACTAACCAATGTTAGTTTTGAAGGAGTTGCTAGTGATTCCCAAAGCCCCGATGAAGCCTTGACCCATAGTTGGGAGGTACAGGATAGCATTGGGGATGTAATTTGGAATTCTAACGAAGCGAGCCCGACTTGGGAAGATCTTGAGGTTGGAGATTACTTGGTTCGATATACGGTAACTGACGAACATGGTATGTCTAGTTCAGATTCAGTATCCTTTGTTGTCACCTATCATGATTCAGATGGAGATTGGGTATCGACTTGTGATGAGGAATATTGGTTCGACACTACTACTGGAAACAAATGTGGACATGACTTGGTGGATGATGACGATGATAATGACGGAATTATCGATNCACTNGACATTTGGCCTTTAGATCCATGCGCAGATGCAGATGTGGACAATGACTTGTTACCTGACGAGGTAGATTGTCCAGCCGGAGTCACAACTGATCTGACTGAGGATAGCGATGTAANGAGGAACACTGCCAAATCCGGTGACCCAGAAGAGGGAGCCAATATGGGGATGTTGGTTGCATTCATGCTTTTGATTGTCGGTGTATTGCTGGTTGTCAATAGAATGAGAGCCGCTGATGATTGAGGTGTAGAGATGGAACTACCAGACCCCGACCTCGTCGGTGTCTTGATCACTTCGTTGGTTGGATTAGTTGTCCTTTGGGATATCTGGCTGTTATGGAGACGTTATGATTCAATTCCAAAAATGGGGCCACTGCCGAATGGAGGACACGCTTGGTCTAGCACTTTGGAGCAAGAGATTGCGCGACATTGGTCCAGCATTCTTGCTTTGACAATCATGATGGCTGCACCTTGGGTTCTTGCTGCTACAACGGATACTTCGACATGGGTTGTTGTTGTATTTGACGTGTTGTTGTTTATTCATCTGATAGGGATGATATTACCAAAGAGATACGCAGTAACCAAAACACACCTCTTCAGCGACGGACAACGACACGACTGGGATAATCTCAGATTGGCGCTCAAACAACCGAGAGGACGAATATTGTTGCAGCGAAAGGGCTGGAGTATTTTCGCGCCACTTCCACTTGGGGGGGAACCTTCTGAATTATCCATAGCCAGAGCATGGATTGCTGCTGCCATGATCGGTGGCGAAGAATGGCAAGAAAGATGCAAGGAACTCGGAATAGAAGAGGAATGAACCAGTTTTGGAGAGAGAGTTATCCCTTCCTGCCTTGTGCGAGTAACATGGAGTGGAGCCGCAGCGAAAATGATCTATTTGTGAGATTGGATCCAGACGAAGAAATACATGCTTCTCTGCGATTATTGGCTGATGAAATCGGATTTGATGCGGCAGCGATAACCAGCGGTATTGGTAGAACGCGAAATAATGTCTATGGCTACATGGATGATGATGGCGTATATCACAAGATGAATCAATCCGCGGCTTGTGAATTAGTCAGCCTTCAGGGCAATCTTGCACGTTTGGAAGATGGCTCTGCATTCACACATATCCATGTCACTTTGTCGGATGATGACATGGTGGTTCGCGCAGGGCATTTATTCGAAGCAACAGTACATGTGGTTGGCGAAATACATCTGCGAATCTTGGAGCATGCTACGATGATGAGATGTCCTGTAGTAGATTCGGAGTTCATCGCTTTGAAATTCTCCTGATACGAAGCGTAAAATGAAACGGAGGCGGCGCCAAACCATGGGCGAGATCATCAGTGGCATAACAGGGATGACCTGCGGCGGATGTGCAAGCAATGTTGAGAAGGCCTTGTTGGCTTTGGAAGGGGTTGCTTCGGCAGAAGTAGACCATGTTTCCGGTATTGCAAATGTTGAGGTCACAGGTTCTTTGCAAAAGGAAGTAATGGAGTCAGCGATTCGTAATGCAGGCTACCAAGTTGGAGATGCTTTGCCCTTTGATTGGAAGGATAAGGCGGTCTGGAAGCAATCAGCGCACAATACCAAATGGTGTTTGATCGGATGTAGTATCGGCGACTTTGGAACGATTGCAGCATTTCAATTCATTTTCACAGAATCAGGATGGTCACCTATGATGATCATGGCTCTTGCCATGTTCAATGGAATCATGACATCAATCGCTCTGGAAACCATCATTTTGTCATCTCAAATGCCTTTGAATGAGGCGTTTAAGGTGGCTATTGGTATGTCGCTAATTTCAATGATTGGAATGGAGGCTGCAATGAATATCGTTGATCTTGTATTGACTGGCGGAGCCATTCTTACTTGGTGGGTGATTCCATTCATGTTGCTTGCAGGGTTCTTAACTCCGTGGCCTTACAATTACTGGCGACTGAAGAAGTATGGCAAGTCCTGTCATTGAGTATTGCGAGAGGTTTTCAGCCCCCGGCCCCATCCCCCGTACATGGGCGACGACAGCGGTCCAGATTCTGCTGACAAGGAGGCACGCAGCGCGTGGCTTGCAGCCCAAATCGCTCATCATTCTAATCTATACTACAATCTTGCAGCACCCGAGTTGAGCGATGCAGAATTCGATGCATTATGGGACGAATTGAAAGCCTTGGACCCCGACTCTCCGCAACTATCTCGAGTAGGGGCCGATGTTGATCCAGGTTCGGAAAAAGTCGCTCATATGTTCCCGATGAGAAGCTTAGACAAAGCCACCACCGATGAAGAGATTCTACATTTTGCTAATGAGACGACCAAAGGAACCGAACGTTTCACCAGTCAACCCAAATTAGATGGATCAGCGCTTTCATTGGAATATCGCTTAGGTCGATTGGTAAGGGCGGCAACTCGTGGAAATGGAGACAAGGGCGAAGACGTGACTCGAAATGCGCGCAGAATCCCAAACATTCCTGAGAATTTAGGTGTTGAAGTGGACGCACACGTTAGAGGAGAAGTAGTAATGTCTCTTGCAACCTTTGAGGAAAAATATCGCAAAGTTTCGCCCAACCCCAGAAACCTTGCTGCGGGAGCGTTGCGTCAGAAGAATATCGAAGCAGGCAAGGCGGATGCAGCAGATCTCGTATTCCAGGCGTATGATGTAAAGTTCCCAANCTTTGAATCAAGGCATCCTGATGCAAACCCTCCACCTAATACAAATCTCGATTCAGAATTGCTTGAGTGGTTGTCGAATACTGGTATGGAAGTTGCTCCATGGCAGGTCCATGAGACTGTAGAATCAATGTGCAAGACAACTATTATTTGGAGCAAGGTGCGAGATTCTCATCCATTTGAGATCGATGGCGTCGTTTTCAAGGTAGACGATTTGACAAAACGAGAAGAATTGGGAATGACNGCNCATCACCCNCGTTGGGCTCTTGCNTGGAAATTCCCTCCTGANGTAGCTGAAACTGTGTTATTNGGGGTNGATTGGCAGACNGGNAGAACTGGAAACATAACACCGGTTGCTAGATTGGCGCCCCANATGGTNGGAGGAGTTACAGTTGAGAATGCNACTCTNCACAATGTAGGNGAATTNCAGAGGTTNGGTGTCAAGATTGGTGANAAGGTTCGNCTAGTAAGGCGTGGNGATGTCATTCCNAAGGTTGAGGCNGTNATTGGGNCTGCCAACNNGAAGGATATGCAAGGNAGATTCCATGCTGATGGNACANCATTTGATGGNCAATTGCCGNCGCTCAGTGAACCAANNATTCCNGATTCCTGTCCNGATTGTAATGGCTCTGTTGAGATGAANGGGGCATTTCTTCGTTGTCAGAATCCAACNTGCTCAGCCCGAACAGTNAGGNCTCTAATCTACTGGTGCCAGGCTTTNGAGATGGANGGAATNGGTGAAAAATTAGCAGAACAACTNGATGAAAGNGGGCTGGNCAAATCAATTCCAGATTTGTATAGGTTGAANAANACANAATTNATTTCTCTNGAAAGAATGGCTGAGAAATCAGCAAACAATNTTTTGTCAGAAATNGCCGCCACACGTTCCCTTCCATTATCTCGATTCATTCATGCTTTGGGCATGTCCGGTATTGGCCCTGAACTAGCCTCATCATTAGCCCAAGAAATCAGGAGTTCGCAGGAATTGATGAAATTACACGAGGCGTGGAAATCCGGTGAGGATAGCGCAGTTGAACGATTAGTGTCTATCGAAGGAATTGGTTCTAAAGTCGCCGAGCAATTCTATTCAGGATTGGAACAACGTATTGAGATAATCAACGACTTACTGGACTTGATTGAGATTCTGGATGAAAACGTCCCAACAACAGGTGGAAAATTAGAGGGTCAAACTTTCTGTTTAACTGGTACACTAAGTCGACCACGTAAGGAGATTCAATCGATGATCAAAACAGCAGGAGGCAAGGTAGTATCTTCAGTTTCCGGCAAATTGGATTATCTATTAGCCGGAGAATCAGCCGGTAGTAAATTGAGCAAAGCAGAATCACTTGGGGTAACTATTCTCGACGAGGCCGCTTTCAACGAATTATTCGCGGCCCAAGAAGATGAAAAACCGCGCACTCTATTCGACTACTGAAAATGACTTGCGTCCGAACACTGCTCCAGCACCCTCTAAAGGCAAAGTTTGGAGGAAGTTTCATGTTTGCTAAGAGAGCCCGTATACCGGCTATTTTACTGATATTCTTCATGTTGGCCTTTGTCCCTGCCATTCAAGGTAAGGAGAACGGTAAACACAACAGTAGCAATGGATGTAGCTGTCACTATGCTTCTTCTGCAACCCCCACTCATAATTTCCCGTCTACGTATAATCCTGGACAGACATACAGTATACAGATAGGCATCAC
>PBHQ01000007.1 GCA_002719475.1 Methanobacteriota archaeon
CCCTGCTGCTATACCAACAGATTCAGTCGCGTAATACGTAGGTCCCCATTCTCCATTGTCTCTCAATCGTTTGTTCTGTTTGAACAGCACCACTGTCCATGGTGCTGTGGTAATGTGTTCCTTGACGTGATCGGTACCTAGTGGTCGTAACAATTCCGCCCATGCTTCGGGCATTCTCTCTTCGTAGGTTCTTCTCTCCTCGGCTTCGGCCGCTTCTCTGATGCGCTGCTTCAATTCCTGATTTGATATGACTGCGAATGTCCAGGGCTGTAAGTGGGCGCCACTTGGGGCGGTACTGGCGCACTGGATGGCTAATTCAATCAATTCTTTTGGTACGGATTTGCTGGAGAAATGCCTAGTTGTTCTTCTCGCTTCCATTTCGACAAGGCACTGTTTTGCTATTACTAACATCTGTGATTCTTCCATCGGGTTATATTCGAGAGGGATGAAGCCGTTCATGCCCCGCCTAGGTAGTATTGGAGAAGAACACTTTCACTTTCGGAATGCACTGTGAGGCAAAACAAGGTGGACTTTCTTTTTCGCGATTAATCCTATGCCCCAAAGAAAGATGACTTGGAAAGGCCGAATTGAGCAAAGAATTGAGTCGCTACTCCCCTACCGGAGAGTCTTGAGCGATAGCGACGAAACATGTTTTGACCAAATGATGCAGGCTGCTCGGCAGCGCCGTTCATCTTCTGCTATGTTATTGTGTGAAGAACCACTCAATGTTATGCTTCTGTCGATGTTATTGGAATCATATCAACGGATTGAATCATTGGAAAGACGTTTAGCCGAATTACGCCTTATTCTCTGTCGAGAATCTCTCGATTGACCTGAGTCTCCACTAATTCCCCGCGCATTGCTGCATCTACAGCATTAGCGATATCGTGCCCTACGCGAACTTGTGCTTCAAGAGTAGCAGCACCAATGTGAGGCGTACCATGGAAGGAGGGATGTTTCAGAAGTGGATGGTCCGGATTGACAGGCTCTATTTCAAAGACGTCGAGTGCGGCTGATGCTAAAATATTGGATTGCAATGCTCTGAAAACGGCATCTTCATCGACGATGCCACCACGCGCACAATTTACCAGATGATTGCCACAAGAAACTCCATCCGCTCCCCTATTTGGCATCAAAGAAAGGCGTTTTTCATTGACCAGATGGTACGTCTCTTCGCTGAGGTTGCAATGCACGGAGATGTGAGTGCACATGCGAAACAGATCATCGATATCATCGTGCATTCTAGCACCTAGTTTCAATCCAACTTTAGCTGGAAGATATGGGTCGTATGCATGTATCTCCATTCCTAGTACTTCGGCAACTTTTGCAACTTTCTGAGCGATTCTACCGAAACCGATGAGGCCTAGTGCTTTACCAGAGAGTTCTGTACCTACCATCTCTTTCTTTTGCCATTTGCCCTTTCGCAGGCCACGGTCGCATTCAGCCAATTTTCGAGTTGAGGAGAGAAGGTGTCCTATCGTCAATTCAACGACGCTTTGGGTTGATGCTAATGGAGCGTTTACCACAACTATATCCTTTGCATTGGCAGCCTCGATGTCGATATTATCTATGCCAACTCCTGCTCTACCTATCACCTTCAAGCCCTCTGTAGCTTCGATTGCTGATGCTGTCAATTTGGTTGCTGATCTTACAATAATGGCATCAAAGCCAGTAAGTGCGCCACCTTGCAGTCCGTCAGCAGAAATGTGCTCTTCTACAACTTCATGTCCTGATTCAACCAGTTTCGCCACCGCTGCTTTTGCAAGTCCATCTGTAACTGCAATCCTGCCCATGATGCTTTGTTGTGGCTTGGGGTGGATGAACCTTGTCTTGAGCAGATATCATCGTTNAGGTCCAATATCCTCATCACGTACCTCTCTTAGCGCCTCTTATGCAGGACGTGGATGTTGGCTCCTTGTTGTGGGCCATCGGNATCCTTGCGCTACCTTTGTTCATGGCAATTCCGGCTAGATTTGTGTGGCATAGATGGGTGGCCCATACTTTGGGACAGCAGGAATACCGCGCAAAGGTCAAATCAGTTCTTGATGGAGGTAATTCACTGATTCAACATCGCGAGGAGTTGGATAACCATGCCCGCAAGAGAAACCTCGATTACAAGCAAGTTGAAAGAATCGAGACCGATGTATTATTCCCACTAGGATTGCATCATTTCATTCTGTTTCCCGCATTAGTGATAATCTTGGCAGTAATCATTCCAGCATTACCGTTGTTTCTTTTAGCAATACCAATGATGTATCTGGTAGAGTGGATTCTAATCGAACGTAAGGTCTTGGTTTATGCACTAAAATTCCTGCAAGATTGGACAAAGTGGGGTATAATCCACATCCCTCAAGCGCATTCTAATCATGACAAGTTGCATCAGGGTTTGGTCTCCTTTCANCGGATGCCGCGTTCGGTATTCCTCGGTCTATTTGCTTGGCTCATTGTCCATTGGACCTTACGCGCTGATACACTTTGGATCGAGTTGCTGATTTCAGGTGTAATCTATCTGGTCATGCTCTCGGTATTGGANGTAATTTCCAATGCCATTGCTGCCGAACTAGTTTTTGCCGATGCATCACGCTCTAGTTTGATTCAAGTTGAAGCATGGGCAGAATCTTACATTAACCCGCTTGTAGGAGTTGGNCTACTGTTTCTCTTAGGTAGAGATTTGATGGCAGAGGCTCGNGATGGAAACCCGATTCTNTTCGCTNTGACCGTATTGTTGGTCCTTTATTCGGTCACGTTTGTCGGAGCAGGGGCTCAACTTGTATACAGTAAGTCTAGGGGCACAGGTGCCCGTAATGCATTTACAAAGCAGGTTGTTGAGGTCTTAGACCCTAATTCTTATTCATTCACTCGGAAAAATGATATTCTTAAACTGCAAAAGAATGGTAAGATGAGCGAGCATTTAGACGGTACCGCANTGATTACAGAAAGAGATCGGGTGTCATTTGAAATGATTGATTCATTACCTAGTCGATTGGATTCAGAGGAGGCACTGCCGCCGGAGAGACCTAACAAATCGGCTAATAGTGATTCAACTAAATGAAGCATTCAATCATCGAATCCTCTCAATAATGAGACTCTTCTCTTTCCCTACAGTAGTTGCATCTTTGACTGGATTATTTCGGACCACTAGGTGTCGACCTTGTTTACCACGGCTTAGCATTCGAGTAATCACTTCTTGACCAATATAGCAACCCTTCTGCGGGTGGACGAGTTCACCGAGNCCACACGCCAATGGGTGAACTTTTGTAGTAATCTCATTACCATAGTAAGGGAGAACGTTAGCAATACGATATTCATTCCATTCTTCTTCTGTCCAGGTTGCTTGCCAAGCATGGCGAACGGGAACGACGTACATGGTTCCAAAATAACTGGTATGAACTGTTGCATCGGGNGGGGTCTCATCATTTCCGTCTCCTATGAAAACATGGTTCAGGGAGCTAATATCACTGATGTTGATGCTTTGGCCGAGAATTCGCTGAGTAAGGTGTTCTGTAAGCGCTTCTTTGTGAGGCTGATAGCCTACCAATGCNACGCCATTATCGATCTGTATGACTTCACACACGTCCAATATTTTAGCCGCTCTTGAGGTAAATACTGTTGTGCAAGAGCCTTCTACAAGGTTGGTAGAAAGACCGTCTAAATACGGTAGAACATTTTCACCTTGGATGAGAAGAATGTAAGCCTCGTGGCGCACCATGCCCATATTGGAGCCTCAAGAGAAAGACTCGCCACATCCGCAAGAGGAACTCGCATTAGGGTTGGTNATTTTGAATCCNCCACCCATCAGTCTGTCCTCGTAGTCAATTTCAATCCCATTGAGCAAATGACTAGAGGCGGTAGGGACCAAGATGCGGAAACCGTTGATNGATAGTTCCTGACATGGTGCGTCCGCTGCCTCAACAATCTGTAAGTCGTACATGTATCCTGAGCATCCTCCGCTGAGGACACCAACAAGCAGTGCATGACTGCGATCATCACCAAATGCATCTTCCAACATNGAAGTGGCTTTTGCCGTTATTGTTAGGTTTACTTCAACCTCATCGGGTCGATGAACTTCTAGCGGTGTTGCTGATTCACAAGTTCCACAGTCCATGTTAATCGGAATAATCCAGCAGGTGGTCCTTATTGAATATGTGCGTCTTTTTTATCCTCAAAGTGGATATCGTAATGACAGTGGACATTGTCTTNACTATGGCAAGTGCGCTGAACAGTGGTAGTTNCGGCACCATATCTTGCCTCTATNATACCGCCTAAAATCGCTTCATCTAAATGGCAAATTATTCCTCCAATGTCTGTTCGTCCTCCACATGCTCCTGCNTCTTTGANGATAACTGACAGCGGCGAGTCTCCATTCAATGACAATTCACCCATTCCCATTTCGCACCAGATTTCAATTAATTGACTATTGAATTGCTCGTCATCTTCTATGTGCGAGTACATCAGAGCGATCTCCTCTCCGATTCTATGTCCAATGTTTCGAAGTATTGGTTCCAATTGGACTCCCATCAGTTCTAGTGCACGCGATGGAATAAGGCCATCATTCATCTCACTCTGGTTCATCAGGATTGCATTAGANCAACCTTTGGTTGTATCTTCTCCATCATCCACTGCACTGAGGATTCCTTCACGGAGTCTGTGGTAAAATGAACCTTCACCTAATGAGATTCGCAATGGTTCAACCATTTGAGCACTGATGATACGGCTACGGGCACTCTTCAAATCGATNGCAGAACCCCATACGGACTCAGCCAACTCGCGTTGCACCAATAGGAATTCTTTTGATTCTATTACCAAAGCACTGTCGCTACGCCCTCTCCCAACAGGATTTGCCTCAATAGACATCGATTGTAGTGCGACTTCAGAGTCAATGAAAGCGGCTACTGCAGTTGAGTCATCACAATGTCTGATTTCGATCGAGTCAGATAACTTATCGAANAATCGATTTGTTTTNCCATCTAGTTGTGCCAATACTCTTACCTTAACCCCTCTNGCTGCAGCCATGTTCAGTGCTTCGAGGCAAGGGGATCGGCAAATGTGCAATATCCCCCAAGGGCCNAGCATCATCATGACGTCATCTTCTGCATCGTCGATCAANCGCTGTAGCATGGCGTGAATGTGCCCGCGTTCTTTGATGACGGTGAATGTTGCTTCTTGCACCGAAGGCGGCATTGAGATAAAGACATCAGAATCACCGGCTTCAAGTTCCTCTAGGTGTTCTCTTAGTCGTTGTAGTTCCAATTCCTCTCGAGTAATCAAGTGTTGNAAGATATCTGAAATGGAACTGCCAATGAANCGCATTGGGCGATCTACTGTGGCTCGAACAATGCCCATTTCTTGCAATCGCCTGAGTGTATTGTAAGCATCCATTCGCGTAAGACCAACAAGTGAACCGATTTCACTGGCTTTCAAGGGTTCTCTTCCCGCCAATGACACTGCTATTCTTGCTTCTTTTTCCTCTAATCCTGAATCGAGAAGTCTGTGGATTGCATCATCTACAGCGTTACTTGTCATAGCAAGTCCTCAGCGTGCTTTCTTCATCTTCTCTTTGTTGAGTAGATTGCATCGACGGACCTGCTCTTTGGCGAGTTTCTGTTGCTCCTTGGTTAGTCCACGGGGTATGGATTGCTCAAAGCACTTGATGGCATCTTCATATCTCTCCATCTCACCATAGGCAGTGCCCATATTATACAGCGTAGCACCAGTCACAGAACTTGGATCAATCACCATNGCTTTATGATGGTTCTCGATACATTTAGGATAGTCCTCAAGATAGTAGAAACAGTTTCCTCTTGCATTGAGAATACGAATAATCATTGAATCATCATGGGTGAACATTGGCAGAGCNTTGTCAAAACATGACAATGCTTGACTATACTTCTTGTCAGCNAGTAATCCAAGCCCCTTGTTGTACCATTCAACATCTTGATTTGCAACAGCGGTAGAGATGGTACTAATCACCTTCTGGCTCTCAGCAGCCACCTTTTCCTTAGCGTCCATAGCAACTTTGGATAGATCAACCTGAGGTTCTGGTTCTGGGGCTTGCGAGACNTTGGCTATAGGTTCAATCGGAGTTAGAAGACTATCTGGCTCAGAAACGATGTTTATCGCTGGTGCGGTTTCGTCAACAACTTCGGGAACAGTGTTGGAAACAGGTTCGGGAACCGATTCCANAACTGGTGAAGCAAGTGACTGATTGGCATCATCTAGTCCAANGCCGATTCCTCCACCGAGTTCTTCGTATTTCGTTCTACAACGTGCAGCAGTTGCCTCATCTCCTGCTGCAATGAGAGCTTTTGATAGACCTAGCCAATACGAAGCTTCATCTTTGTTAACTTTCAGAAGTTCTTTCCAACAAAGCACGGACTCAGTATGTTTTCCTGCAGCACTCAGNGCTCTAGCTTTGAGAGGAGATTCCTCGTCTNTGTGTCGCAATGCTTCTTCGGCAAGGTGCGGTCCTTCGGGAATCGTAGGTGGAATCCCTTCCACCATCTCTAAGACCTGTGCTTCACCTTCTGCCAATTCAACCAACAGGTTTGCGAATTCACTCTTTGAATCATGTTGAGGCTCAATATCTAGCAGTTTTCTCCATGCCTCTAAAGTTCCCTCGATGTCTCCATTTTCCAAACACANAGTTGCAAGACTGTGAGCGGCACGCGAATAATCGCTCCTCAATTCCAGTGCCTTNCTGAAACATTCTTGAGCCCTAATATTCTCATTCTTTCGCCGATGTATTGCCCCAAGGTTGTACCATCCTGAAGCATCAGAATCATCTAATCCCAGTGAATGATTGAATGCATCGATTGCATTGTCGTTGAGATCNAATCGGGCCATCGCCCCAGCAGCGACTCTCCAGGCNTCAGCGTGTTGTGCAGCAGCACTATGCAAATGCTCCATCAGCATTGACAATGAGCCTTTTGCATCTCCTGATCTCAGCAATCCTTTNGCCTGTTCACAAAGTGCTTCCAGATTGGGTCCTACAGGTGTGGCTGGCGCTTCTTCAATTCTTGCGGCAGAACGAACCTCTGCTTCTTCTACNGCAGCCTTCTTTGCTGCTACTAATCCAGCAGCAGAGTGTANCTCTTCNCNNTCTAAGTACAGGTTCCCGTCAGAATCGTGTAATCTTGCTTCTTCTAGAACGGCTTCTCTATCTCTAATTCCATGTGCTTCCATTGCGTCAGAAACATCATCTTCTGACCAGACTAATTCGGCTCTTTCTGGAGCCGCTTCAGAAGACTGTGCTTGACCCATTATGCGCATTTCAGTTTCACTTGCATCTGCAACAATGCTGCTTTCAACACCCTTCTGTAACAATTTCATCAACAAGTGGTGTCCGGGAAAACTCTCTAGAGCGACTTCAGCCCANCGTTTTGCGCCTTGGGAATCACCCATGCGGTCGAGTATTATTGCGAGGTTTGCTGCGGCCGGACCGTGTTCTGGATTCAAGTCAAGAGTGATGACAAAGGCTTGTCTAGCACTTTTAGCATCACCTTGCGCCTCAAGGATTACGCCTCTATTGAACCATGCCATTTCGGCTCCAGGATCCATTGATATTGCTTTGTTGAACAAGGCTAAAGCTCCGCGATTATCACCATCTCTGGTCATCGCTTCACCTTCGGCGATTATTCTCTCGACTTCATCATCATCCTCATTTTGAGAATCTTCTTCCAAATCTTCGTCCATCTGAAGTTCGGTGCTCAAAGCACTACTCACTTCTCCTTCAAAACCTTCGTCAATATCTACCATTGCCCAAGGGTCTTCAGCACTATTTCCTGTGCCCGGTCCGGAGTCATCATCGGTTTGATTCAAGGTAGCACCACTTGGTGTCGGGAAAGAACTTGGGATAAGCATTGCCGCATTTAGTTCCCCTTCGGGGAGTTGCTTCGCAAATACCTTTGAATGTGTACTCCTGCCAAGNGCCATGACTGAGCAGCCATTGCGTATATTGGGGTTATCGGGTAGTATAGGCAGAGAATCAAAGAATAGCAGATTAGTTCTGCTAGCATTGGAGAAGGCAGAAGAGATGGGTGCTGAGATTGAATTCTGGGATCTTGTTGAGAAACCATTNCCATTGGTAGGTGAAGAGGGTTGTTGGCAGGATACAAATGTTAAGGAATTTCAGGAATTAGCCANTTCTTGTGATGCATTTGTCGCCTCCAGTCCTGAATATCATGGTACNATGTCCGGTGTCATGAAGAACACATTGGATTGGGTANNCAAGGANCATGTAGGTGGCAAGCCNTTTGCCGTCATGTCTACATTGGGGGGNATGGCTAATTCAAACACACTCAATCACATGCGAATCTGTTTGCGTTGGTTACACTGCTGGGTCATCCCTGAACAATTGGCGGTTGGAAATGTGAAAGAGGCATTCGATGAAGATGGCAGGTTAGNGGAAGAAGAGGTTGAGCAACGCTTGAACNCTTTGGTTTCATCTTTAATCAATGCCGGGCAAAGGTTGACTCAGGTTCGGGAATGAAATGGATGTCAGGATGGACCCCTTGGGTCAAGAATATGTCCGAATTCCATGTGGAACTTATCGAGTTGGCAATGATTCTTCCGCTGCTCATCCAAACGANTCGCCTTCAAGGATTGTGAAAATAAGCGAGGAGTTATGGATTTCACAGCGACCAGTTCTTCAGAGTATTTGGTCGGCAGTAATGGAAAGTAATCCTAGCAGGTTCTCGGAAGGATTTGAGGCAGGATTGAGGCCAGTAGAAAGAATCGATTGGATGGAAGCCAACAACTTTGGAGGTAAGTTATCTATGCACCTGAATGGGCTGGAAGGTTGGTACTTAGAGGGCGAATTCCGTTTGCCGAGTGAGGCTGAATGGGAAATTGCCGCTAGAGCTGGAACTGTTGAAGAATGGTACTGTGGTAATCAAGATAGGGAGATTCACCAATACGTTTGGAATGCTGGTAATTCTGGTGGTACCTCACAGGCTGTTGGACAGAAACCAGNGAATCCATGGGGTTTGCATGATATNTGTGGAAATGTTGCTGAGTGGTGTTTGGATTCCTGGCATGATNATCTGCAAGGTGCACCCATTGATTCATCACCTTGGCTGTTAGGGGGGGACTCNGGAAGGAGAGTCCATCGGGGCGGCTCTTGGTTCACTGAGTCAGAAGCGACGCGTTGTTCATCTCGCTCCAGTGCTCCAGTTGATCGAAAGAGCGATGGAATAGGTATGCGTTTGCTATGGCAAGCCTTGTGAATGAGAGTAATATGCGAGTGTNATGGGAGTCCTGTATCACAATCCCCGTTGTTCTAAATCTCGTCAGACATTGGCACTTATTGAAGCCTCAAATCAAGAGCATGATATAGTGCTATATCTTGATAATCCTTTGGACATTGATTCTATACTATCTCTTCTTTCACGACTAGAAGATTCGCCTGAATCTTTAGTTAGAGTGAACGATGCTGAACCGGGACAGAACCTTTCTGAGTTTCTTACATCGAACGANGGGATTGCTGAATTATTNTCGAAACAACCGGAATTAATGCAGCGGCCAATATATGATGATGGCTCCACTGCACGAATCTGTAGGCCTCCCGAATTAGTCTGCGGGATGTTGGATGATGCTTGATCATTCTTCTTCCGGCCAGTCGCTATCCTCTCCGGGCAATGGTTCAAAATCAAGTTTNGATTCATTGTCGAGTACAGGCAGATTCTGAGTTGGAGGAGAAACTCCTGGNCCTGTGGGCCACCCTCCTACAAAGGGCTCCTCAAGTATGGCCATACAGTTCAAGTGTTCTAGATTGCGCAAGCCAAGCGCCGTTCTTTCTTGTACAGGTGCTACTTTTTCGTGGAATGTGGAATCCATNATCAGACATATTTGCTTGAAANTACGACTACCGTCGCATAGTTCCCACAATAGGCTATTCATGTCGTCGAGCGGTCGNCGCAATTCCTTGCTACCTCCAAATAAACGGTGAACGAATCGTTCAATTCGGCTGAATTTTTTCTCAAACCTTAGAACAACACGTCTTCCACTAACNCCCATTTCCTCAGGGTGAGGTCCTGCATTACCAAATCGAGCCCACCACACTGGTAGGCGCACAGGATAGGTTGCAGCAAGTTCATGCTCTTCTATGCCAGGAATCTTCATTTCAACGCCCCTTACAAAGTCCAAGTCCAAATCACTAATGTCAACATGCTGATGCAACCGAGAATCGCACAGAAACGCATCAACTCAATTTTNTCAGTATAGTTCTTTAGAAACCAAGTCAAGATACCCAATGCACCTACTAGGACGAAGAGGGCATACCAAAGGTCCGGTAGTTGCATGGTCCCCTGTAGGGAATGCTGCTCAAGATGGTGTCGCTACCATGAGAATCGACAACGCGGACAATTGCTTGTTTGTGACTTGGCCATCGCATCAGCCCANCCACCGCATTCGGGACATTGACTCCATTGATGATTTTCAGTGAGAACNACGCCGCTGATNATACAGTTAACCGATGGAAGAGTCGGGTTTNCCTTGTTCTCTNTCAACTGATTATCCNCTGATTCCTGAATCACAGGCGGNGNAACTNCCCCCTTGTCCTCAACATCTTCTACTGACCCGAGGGAATCGAAGGCATTCTGTAATGGCTGCGCAGGTTCAGATTGCTCTGGAATCGCTGCATATTTGGCATCGATCTGTCCTTGAGTCCATCCAGCATTCAATAATTGTGAGTTACTGAAACCATCATNGTAAACTCTGTCTTGTGTAGTGTTAGGTNNGGGACTAAGCAGTGAAGTTGCAGCAGTCAATGANTGAACCTGAGTTGTTGTTTCNGAATANGTATTGGATACAGTTTGAACTTGATTCGCAGGAGGACCTGACGGCAAAGGCTGGTAAGTTTGTGTTGGGTATGCAGCATTTTCCTCTACAACTGTAGGTTGTGTTTCAGAGGAATATTGGCCTCCAAATGTTTGTTGATTTTCCACATATTGTGGTCCTTGCTGGAATTCTCCTTCCTCCTCGCTCNTAGAACGCGATAATANTAGGAGAACAACCNCCGCAAGAATTAGGACTCCTGCACCACCGATNTACATTGTTTCCTCGCCCATGGAAAACATGTTACTGGAGGAGGTTCCCTCTTTCTCCCAAGANAAGGAAATTGTTCGCTTAAACAATGAATTTTCTCCTCTCAATACTTCGATNTCTAGTGTGGTACTAGTCAAATCTAATTTTTCTTGGGATAATTTACAGTCCAGTGCGTAGAATGTTGGCGATGAACCTGTCGATTTGACGAGGGTAAGGTTGTGTTGACTGGAGATTTCTTTAGCATTACATAATGGAAGTAATGAACCTTCGAATACAACGGTTAGATACTCGTCTATCGAGGAGGAACTTTCGAATTCAAGTTCAAAGAGATGATCTTTGCCACTATTAATTTTTGAATCAATGGTTTCTGAAACCAAATTAATATCCACTTGTTGCCTAATGTCAGCGGTTATCTTTACTTCATGCTCTATNAGATATGGTTGTTGATTTTCATCTTCCCCTCCCACTANTGCAATGGTNATGGTGATAATTGTACCCAGTGGNAAGTCAGAATCGGTGTTAACGGAAACGATGTATTCAGTGCTTGCTCCAGGTTGAAGNGTCGATGTCAACCATTCGGAACCTAGAGTTTGGGAGCCACCGATTTTTTCGATAATCACAGAGACTTGANCTCCGAGAGGGTTGGTTGAATGCAGGGCCCTAACTTTGATTCCATTATCCACAACATTTCCTTGATTGGTAACGCTGAAGATGAAATCGATTCTCCCAGTTGTCATCATATTCAATTCATCTTCCTCGGGGGGATCTAATACTGGCCTTTTCACAGAAGATGTCAAGACCTCGTGAGATAGGATGTTGTCCTCTAGGTTACTGTCCTCTCCTTCAAGTGGTTCAACAATGATTCTGAATTCTAGGCTTTCTCCAGCGACTTCGTTTGCAGGAGCTAAAATGTGTAGTTGGACGATCGCAACATCCCTTAATTCATAGGAAGGTGTCAACTCAAAAGGTCCAGTATAATTGATGCCATCAACAACTGTCCACCAATGCCATGTACTGGGTAAGTCCGGAACAGTGATGACCGCATCTACAAACCCATTCCCTTCATTCTCAACTTCAAATGAGAAAATTGTAGCATTTCCTGGACGAATTAATGAGGGCAAATCTGTGCCTCTAATCATAAGGTCATGCATACTTGAGACAACGATTTCTGAGAATTCAAAATTACTTGCATTCATGTTTGAACGAGTGCTTTGAGCTTTAGGTACCAATACTGGTCCGGGGTCTCCAGCTTGCGCAGTTTCGGGTGCGGTGACTGTGATGGAATAGACCGTATTTGAGCCTGGATTGATAGGTAGAATGGGGTATTCAGGGACATCAACTTGCCAAGTTCTACTGCCTTGAACATCCAGTTCGAAACTGAAGGTATCTTGCCTGCTGGCATTGTTCCAAAGTGTGAATCTTACCGTTATTGAATCACCTGGCTCAATCACCCAGCCATTACTTGGAACATGCTCTTCTTGAATACTGAATTCAGCACTGGAAATCATCGCAGCAGCGGCTTTGATCAATGAACTGTCGGTGCGCGAGGGGTCGCTTCTGCTAGTGACTTCCATTGTCACCGAACTACTGACATCAGGATCTTCACCTTCAGGAACGCTGACTATGAATTTGATGTTCACAGGATTACCAGGGGCGATTTGAACTGCGCTGTTTTGATCCCATGCGAGACCGAGTGACCAGCCTTGACGCAAATCAAATGGAGAGACTGTTAAGTCAAAAGTGTCTATCGAATCTCCAATATTTTCTACTTGTACAAAGAATTCACAAGAGTTTCCTGCAGCACATGTAGGTGTTGTTTGCAATTCGTTTATCAAAGGAATATGGTCGGGTAAAACGTTGATTTTAGCAGTGCTTGAATCCTTGACATTGCTGTATTCCATACTATGTGCAGAGAAAGTAAAACTCTGGTTTCCGGTACTTGCATTGGCACTAGGTTTGATGCGAATACGAATGTCTTTGCTTTCACCGGGCAAGACTCTTACTCCATTTTGGGCATCAACATTGGAACCGGTTTCGTGGTTGAAAGCAACTTCCCAATCACTTGGAAGTCCTTGAACAGAAGGGATGAATCTGTCTGAAAGGTTCCCCTCATTGAATATTCGAACCGTATGATCGGACCATTCACCTCTACGTGCTTGTGAATCCGCTGGCGTTCCGGTACGCCAATCAAATTCTTCCATCTTCGCCTTTTGATCGTAAAACATCACGATATCATCTATCCAGTAGCCAATATCCTGACCGCTAGCATCGCTGCTGAAAGAGAAGCGAATTTGTGAAGATGTATGGAAGTGATTACTCGCCATTGGAACTGTTGGACTAACTTGAGAGCCTGAGGCTACTGAGAAAGTCTGCCAATTGGTAGTCCCGTCCAAGAAATTTCCATCTATGGTACCAGTTATTGAAGCCAGTTCTTCCCAAGTTCCATCATTACTCCGCGCTTGGATTGAAAGTGAGTCTCCTTGTTGTACAGAACCGGTATAGAAGAAACTCAATCCAACTACGCGACTAGGGTTTGCTACTGCATTTGATAGATCCATTATCGGCATGTCTAGGTTTGTTGACCACGAGGACCCATAGGTGCTAGATTGACCATTTCCAACATGACATGAAACNCCTGCTGAAGTTGAGGTNTCACTATTNGANGACCANCCAGTNCCAGCAGACCAANNAGANAGNTCATCNCAGTTGTCATAATGATATGCNATAGTCATNTGNCGCGTTTTGANATTNTTGCTGTAGACNTCATCATTGCTATTTTGNAAGCGTATCTCCATGGTNTGATTNCCNGTATATGATGGGGTCCANGTGAAACTNGTAGAAGAGCTNCCAGAAGCNGGNACATTGGGGAAAGTAAAACTGGTATTNTGTAATTCAAACATGATGTANTCNTCATGNAGAATCACTACTTCTGNTGGGAATGAAGNNGAGTCGCTNGTTCCNCTGTTNGATGCTGTAATTGAGACTGTCATNGGTACGCCAGATACTCCATCTACCACGAAGAGGTTNGCNGGNCGATTGAATCCAGAAATCGGNTGATTACTGCTGAACATCTGNTACTTGTTNGTATCAGCNCTGTTTTGGTATGCGATGTNAATATCGCTAACGTAAACGTCGATNCCTGATCTTCCAGAGGCCGCTTGNGAGGGATGAATGATTGGNGCAAAGGCTGGTAAATGGCTGCAGAAGAGCAGTGCGATGATGATGCTGACTAGTCGCTGCCGCATGAGCCTCAGATGNTATTCATAGACAAGATATTTGATGCTGACGACGAATAGGATAGACTCCTTATTCCTCTTCAACATTAGAATTCAATAGGTCAATTGGCTTATCATCCCTCATTCTAGTAAAGATGTAAATGGCCATTACTGGTACTAAAACCATAATGAAGCAACCAATTACTGCTGCCATGGACCACATTAATTCTGTAGCAGTGTCCAGAGAAAATTGAGTCACATCATGCAATTCTTCATTGACAAAAACCATCNTTAGATTTGGTTCATCTGAATGATTTCCTGGCATTGTTACTCGAACTTCCCATAGTTTCTCTGCAAATTCGTTAGAAACTATCTCTTCAGCCATCTCTCTTGCTTCATCGATGTCTTTTGCTCTTACCGTTCCACCGTCNCGAGTAGCAGGNTCTGGGTCGGTNAACCCAATGATTGTGATNNGGCCATTTNCTGCGGTGGCTGAATGCGAAGTTGATTTNCGNCANTCGCTAGCACAATTGAAAATCTCTGCATCTTNATCCCCTAANTCTGCATGGCTATACCAACNNCCCATNTTCACAACTTTGAGCGNGGTTCCNNCTGGNACATTTTCGAGNCTNGTATTAATCCAACTGAGGTTGCTGACATTGACCTGTGTCTGCCAGATCCANTGGGTGCTTTCATCTCCATTTTCNTCGGTCNAAACACTTCTNTTNAACATNGATAAATCGGCNTCAGTCTCCTCATTTGAGTTGGAATAAAGNTAGTATTCNCTATCGATTGTNGCACCATAAACAGCATATGATAAAATGAANATTANGGTCAATCCCAAACCGATTAGCGTNCGAANCAGATTNGGATTCTGCGCCAGCGCCCTCTTCATGGAANAAGGTGGCGGCTCGCTCTTCAAAAATGTCTTCACGTCTCATTTTATCTAAACGGGAGGGCCTACGGCCCCCCGTGGCCTTCAAATAGAGGAGGTCTGTCGGCGACTCGCTCGGTGTTGTACATGACCACGTTTCGCGATATTCCAGCAGATATGCTTCTTCCGGTATTGGCGGACCGCCTTGCCGACATGGATGGNATTTCTNCACCTGAATGGGCNAACCATGTCAAGACCGGNATTCACAGAGAGCGCCCTCCTTCCGATGANAATTGGTGGATGATGCGCAGTGCTGCTGTATTGCGTAAGGTTGCAAGNNATGGNCCNATTGGGACTACGCACTTGGCTCAGGCNTTCGGAGGNAAGGTNGATCGGAATTCAGCACCAAATAGAGCAGGTCAGGCTAGNCGCAAGGTAGTNCGNACCTGTTTGATTCAGTTGGAGGANTGNGGNCTCGTCGAGAAGGTAGTTGACAAGGAANTCAAGAATATTGATGATGAAACTCAAGTGATNTACAGTGGNCGTGTTATTACTCCTGCTGGCCACAAGTTGCTCGATGACGTAGCTCGTGAGATGCGTTCACAGGCTGAGGAATCTTATCCGTTCCTTGCAAATTATTGAGGAGAGTGAAGAGTTGAGCAGCATGGCATCAGGACATGATGACGAACTAACTCGTCTCAGAGAGGAACGTCTGGCCGCATTGCAGAAGCAGGCTGAAGAACAAGCCCGCGCTCAATTAGAGAGCGAAGAGCGCAGTCAGNTAGAATCACAAGAGAAGGCNCATCTTTCTCAGGCTATGAAAACAATTCTCAAACCAGAAGCCAGAGAGCGATTAGCGCGACTTGAATTGGGCCGTCCAGAATTGGCTGATGAAGTAAGAAAACAATTGGCTGGATTACATGAAAACGGACAAATCGCAGTGCCGGTTTCTGATGAATCCTTGAAGAGGATTCTGGCATCGCTTGATTCNGGNAAGAGGGAGTCAACGATAAGGAGAATCTGAGGTGAAAAGATGGCAAGAAATAAACCCGCGGCCAAGAAGATTCGCTTGAATAAGGCGACAAAGCANAATCGTAGAGTACCCGTATGGGTGATGATGAAGACNGGTCGAAAGACCACAACTCATCCACGCCGACATAATTGGCGCAGGAGCAAACTACAGAGGTGAGAATATGGCAAGAGCATCAGTCAGTGAATTGACAGTTCCATTGCGAGGTGCTTGGAACATTACACGTTTCAAGCGCTCACCTAGAGCGATNAAGATNATCCGCCGAGAGGTNATTCGCCATCTCAAGGTCTCTGAAGAGGAGGATGTGTGGATNGATCCTGCAGTCAATGAGCACGTTTGGAACAGGGGTATTGAGAACCCTCCTCGCAAGGTTAAGTTGTTGATCACTCGTCACGATGAAGCAGATATACCAATCGAGGTTAAACTGCTNGAAGATTGAAATTTATGGAGTTGAGAACATGGGAAATATCAGGCCTTCATTCATAAAAATTAGAGCCATCAGATTGGTGGAGGAACACGGAGAGCATTTCACTGATGATTTCGACCACAATAAGAAGATGGTTCAGAAGTTGACCGACGTCGGAAATAACAAGCGCATGAGAAATTGGATTGCAGGTTATGTCACTCGCTACCGCCAGCGACGCACCGATTGAACGGGGCGTGTATATGGAAAAGGTCCTCATCAATTGGGACCGTAATCCTGTGAGTATCCATCATTCTAGTAAGGATGTCATAGATGCTTGCTTGTTGTATCTAAGGAANCAACATATGGTTCGCAAGCGTTCAATTTCTATGCCNGATAGNGAGAGAGGNGGCTATCTNGCCTTCATTTACCAAGTATTTGANCCACAATGGGTGATTTCTTGGGATGAGAGAAGATTGTCGGAGGAAGAATAGCATGGGGGNTAGGGCGGANATTCCGNTACCGGAACATGCCAAAGATGTGGTTNTAGTTCTCGTACGTACTNCCAATCCTGGGAATCTTGGNGCNGTTGCAAGGGCAATGCTGAATTTTGGATTTACCAAATTGCGCTTGTTGGACGCTCAATGTGAAATTGATGAGGATGCTAGGAAACGCGCTAAATTCGCGGGTTCTGTATTAGACGATGCTCAGTTCTATACCGATTGGGATGAATGCATGAGTGATATTGGAATGGTCATTGGAACCACAGGTAAAAGGGAGGGTGGCGGTAAGACCTCTTTCCGGCATTTGATGGACTTGGAACAGATGCGAGATGTAGTCAATGGACACGGTGGGATGGTGGCTATTGTGTTCGGAGAAGAAGGAATGGGTTTGAGTACTCCCGAATTAGACAAATGCGATTTACTAGCAACCATACCTACTTGGGAAGGATATCCAATATGCAATCTTTCACATGCAGTTATTCTAGCGATGTATTCACTTTCTTTCAATGAATTGTTATCAAACTCAGATTCACCGCTTGAAGGTGGTACGAGGGAGATCTTGAAACAAGCACTAAGCGAATTTTCTGATTCTTTGTCATTTGAAGGAACCAAAGCAAGGATGGTTGGTCAAACCGTCGAGCGGATAATGCTCAGAGGGTTGCCAAATGATGACGAGGCCCAGCAATTGATCGGTTCTTTGGTGCAAGCTACAACCGCTTTACAGAAAGTTTCCGATGACGATAATTGGAGAAGGGGCAGGAGAAAGCGTATCGAAAATCAGGATTGAGGTCTCCAAGTAGCCCAAGATTTCGGAGTCTCGCGCACGTGCATTGCAGCAAGTCGCAGTTTGTTTCCATAGTTGCTGGTTATGTGTTGAGAAACTTGTTCCCATGCCCACTTGGCCAGATTCTCAGCAGTTGGAATGAATGGGAGGATTACAGTTCGGTGTTCATCTCCCATCGCCTCTAGAGCAATTCGAGTTTGCATATCTTGTGAATATACCAGGAAGGCATGATCAACTATGTCATGTATGTACTCATTCAAAATTGCAGAAACATCTGAAAAATCCATGAGCATTCCTTCTTCTGAAGCGCCTCTCTGCTCTACCAACTCACCTTCTAATTCTGCTTCCCAGCGATATCTGTGCCCATGCAAATGTTTGCACTTTGAACGGTGATTTGGCACTCTGTGGCCAGTATCAGTTTCTACCCATCGTCTAATACTCATACTCATTCTTCCATCTCCTTTTGTTTTGCTAAAGCATAATTCAGGACTGTATCCCAATTTTCAGAATATTCCACAGGGTCAACCCTCCCAATCGCATGGAAGGCCAGTACGCGCTCAACATCTGCCCCTGACTTACCTGAAGATCTACCTAGAGAATCGGGGTTGTAAGAGGTATTTGTATTTGCAAATACGATGTCGAAATCTAAGTTTAGTATCTCACAATTTTTGATTGAATCTCTGAGGATGTGTTCCTTATCATGCTCGATATATGGTAGGAGAAACTCTACTTTGTCGCTGTGCCAATTCCCTATCTCAAATGCTCTTGCGATAGCATGGTAGAACTCAGGCCTGCAGTCGGGATATATCGCGTGGTCACCAGAATGGACTCCTAGGGCAATAGAAACTGTTTCATCCATTTCAATCGCTTTGGATAGACCATATCCGTAGAGTATTGAAGCAAAGATGGCATTACGATTCGGAACCACAGTTTGCCTCATTTGTTTTTCTTCATAATGGCCTTCTGGAACTCTTTGATTTTCTTGAGTCAGAGCAGAATGGAAGATCCCCATGGCGCTGGAAAGGTCTGCAACTAGATGTTCCACGAACAGATTGTTCTCGCGAAGATATTCTATGTTGGATTTAGCACGTTCCAATTCAATACGATGCTTTTGACCATAGTCAAATGACAGACAATAAACTGAATGTCCTTCGGCTAATAACCTCAGTAATAATCCCGTAGAATCCATCCCTCCGCTGAACGCCATAACCGACCGCTGCATTAGTCCACCCCCATCCATTTATGTGTCTGTAGACTTAACCTCCATTCCGGATTTTGCTTCACCAAGGCCTCCGTATGTGCAGCATTTCGACCATTCCATTCAACAGATTCGGATTCCATGTAACATGGCTGTAGAAGTAGATGCTTGAATCCAATCCTTAAGTCATCATATATCGAAAGTTCTTGACCACAATACACCACTTTCAATTCATCTCCAGTACGTTGTTTGATACTGACATTCGAGTATAATTGGTCCTTTGGAGAAATACAAATCCAGTCCACTAATCCCTCATCAAGTTCAATGGTTCCATTACTCTCTATCGCAATATGATATCCACGCCTGCGCAGGCATGTAGATAGTGGCCAAAGGTTCTGCAAAGCAGGTTCTCCACCTGTGAAGATGATTCGCTTCGTTCGCCATTGCATCACTTCTGAAAGTATGTCAATAACGCTCATTTCCTGCCATTCCTCAAATTCAGTATCGCACCATTCGCAGCGAAGATTACATCCTCCAAAGCGAATGAATATCGATGATTTGCCCGCATGAATTCCTTCGCCTTGTACCGAGTTAAAAATCTCAACAATGGGATAGGTCTTGGTCAAATCGGAAATTTCGTCCCCATCGACCTTACCTCCTGCGAGATTACACATGTCCATGTTTATGCCTCAATTAGAAAGTGGAGAACTGCGGATCAATTGCATCAATTCAGTTCTGGCCTCTACCTTTTCGAAAAACACTCCACGCATGGCACTGGTGGTCATCACTGCATTTTGCTTCCGTACCCCTCTGCATGTCATACATCCATGTCTTGCTTCGATGATTACTGCACAGCCCAATGGTGAAAGATGCTCTTCGATATCATCAGCAACACCTTTTGTGATCCTCTCCTGGTTTTGCAGTTTCCTAGCATGAATTTCGACTAAGCGCGCAAGTTTACTGATTCCAACAATTCTTTCTATGGGAATATATGCTACGTGAGCTCTACCACTGAATGGTTGAAGATGGTGTTCACATGTCGAATTGAATTCGATATCACGCAGTAACACGATGCCATCATATCCTTCTGCGTTGAAGGTTGACTGTAGCACTTCACTGGCTAGAATGCCATAACCACTGAAAATCTCATCCCATGAATCGATGACCCTTGCGGGGGTCTTGATCAAGCCCTCTCTCGAATGATCTTTCTCGAGATATTTCAACAATTTTCGAACTGCTTCTTCGGCTTCTTCTCGACTTGTCATGTACGTACTCTCCTTCCATGCTTTGCATCAATTTCGTCAAGATGGTCTAGCATTTTTCGACATGCTGTTCTGATGGCATCTGCAAGACTGACGAATTTGTGATTATCACCAACGTGACACTTGAGGTCGTCTAGTAACTCTGTAGGCATGTCCAAACTTATCTTTGGCATGTCAGCGGCTACTTCCAGTACTGTATAAGTATTACTAGAGTAATACTATGCGAATACTAAGAGATTGATTCGACCAAATCTTCTCTGTTGAATTGCTTAGCAGCATACCATGCCGCTAATAGTGCATAGGATAGACTACTGATGAACCATATTGCCACATGTCCGAAGACCACTTCATCCATCAATAATTCTCTCATTGCCAATAGTATGTTGACCACTGGAATTGCAAACCAAAATCCTTCTATTCCTTCGAGATTGATGAATTGGGCAAATAGAGCGGGGAATATGATTAGAATTATCATCGGCGCTAGAACACTACCTGCTTCCTTGACCGAACGCGAGCGCACTGCCAAAGCGAGTTCGAAGGCGACAACCATTATCGTAAACAGCAATATGGCTGAGAAGAACAGTGCTATGCTGAGCCAAGATAATTCAGGCATCTGCAGGAAAGAATTGCTTCCAGTGAGGTAGGCTACAGCAATCATCAAACCAGCAACCTGTAGAACAACTCCTGTTCCAGAAATTGTAGCAACCGCCAACCATTTGCCTGCCAATAAATCAAACCTCTTCACTGGTAAGCAAAGAATCGCTTCCAAAGTGCCCCGCTCCCTTTCGCCTGCAGTCATGTCAATTGCAGGCTGAATTGCACTCGATGCTGTCCACATAGCAACTATCATCGGGATGAAAAGAGATAGTGCCCATCCCGCCTGTTCAGCCTGTGATGCAACATCTGCATTTGCGGAATCTCCACTCCAGCGCAAAGGGTCTAGGGTGTCTTCGATATCCAAACCGTGTGCAGTTAATGTTTGGTTGACCAACATTTCCTCCCATGCTTCAAGGGCACTGATTATTCTTGAAAACGCTTCATTTGATCTTTCATCTGTCGAATCTCTGATGATAGCATAGTTCCAAGTATTGTTGTTTGAATCTTCTTCAATTCTCAGAATCGCTTGTGTTTCCCCATTTTTGATTCGTTGGGAATCATCCAGTGGCTGTGATAGGTCTTGATCTAATTCGTCGGGTAATTCTTCAAAACTCAGGTTCAAGCGATCTTCGCTCAGATTATCGAGTAATGCTGCGTCCAATCCAGCACCCTGAACCACGATGTCTAGGTCCATAGCTTGACGTTCTGCAGCTTCCATTTGCATAACAAGTGGAAGGGCAAAAAACAGGAGCGGGAAAATGAGCAATGGGATGACGATAACTGCCACGAGAGTTCGCCAGTCTCTGACAAAGTCAACCAATTCTTTCCATGCGATGGCTCTAATCCTACGCATTCTTATTCCCGCATCACTCATCTTCAGAAACCTCCCTGTTTCGTGATGAAGGCGTCAAGAATGATCTCCACATTTTACTCAATTTACTCTCAGGCTCATCTTTAGCATCTGTTCTTGCGACATCTGAAGTTAGTGCNACATATGCTTCTTCCAAGTTTTCAGTTTGCGTGGAATCCATCAATTCCTCAGGAGTTCCATCAATACGAATCTGTCCATTATGCATGATTATTATTCGATCGCAAACCAATTGNGCTTCGGCTAGATGGTGTGTACTGTAAATCACAGTACCTCCTTCAGCCCGTAGTTGCCTTACTAGTTCTCTGACCATCCTTGCACTAGTCACGTCCAGTCCGCCAGTTGGCTCGTCAAGTAACAAGATTTCTGGGCCATGTACTAACGCTCTCAAAAGTGCAGTTTTTTGTCGCATTCCACGACTAAATCCACGAGTGTGCCTATGCAAGTCTTCAGCAAAGTCCAATGCCTTTGCAAATCTCAGAGTCCTAGTCCAAGCAACATCATCTTCAATACCGTGTAAACGTGAATGATAGCGAATGTTTTCCCAAGCAGTCAGTCTGTGATACAACCCGGTCGATTCAGGAACTACTCCAAGTTTAGATCTCAATTCGTGGACGGGTCTTTGGAGGCCCTCCTCAGTATGAAAAGAGATACTTCCTTCNCTTGGTCGATATAGGCCNCATAGTAGACGTAACATGGTGGTCTTACCCGCTCCATTTCCACCCACCAAGCCGACAATGTCGCCACGAGACAATGTCAAATCAACGCCATCAACGGCAACTATCTCGCCAAATCGCTTTTCCACTCCCTTGGAAGACAGGAGTATCGACATNTTCAATTCCTTCCGGATTCAATGGCTTGGTTAAGTCCCGGATGCTTGGTTTCCAGCCTTTCGGCACGTTCTAATTGTTGTCTCAGGAGTTCGCCCACCTCTTTCTGTGGTATTCCAGCATCAATGTGATTTGCTATCATTTCAAGTGCTCCGGTTATCNCTCCTGCATCTAGATATGCATCATTGCTAATCACTCCGTCCTGTAAGCAGGTTTCAAGGCGTCCNGTGAGGTATTCTACTTCGTCCCTAACTCTGACTACATCTAGGTGTGGCTGAGAGATTAGGTGGTCGATACAGGTTCGCATAATTTTGCCGACCTGTGAAAGGGTCTTGACGCTTATGTTCAAAGCCGCCGCATCAAAGGTGCTGAGAAAGCTCCACAAGCACCCCTCCTGTACTATGTGGGTGTACAAATGCAATCAGGGTGTTTCCTGCCCCTTTGCGTGGTTCTTCATCAATCAATCTGACCCCATTTGNCTTGAGATGTTTGAGCATCGANACCAAATCTGAAACCCTGAAGCANATCTGCTGTATNCCTGNNCCNTTCCTATCCAGAAATTTTCCTATTGGCGTATNTTCNGAGGTGGGTTCNAGCAATTCTANGCGGGGNGTGNAACCTTCTTCNGNAGAAGTGGAAAAGAATCTGATNGANACCCCTTGTTCTTCGTTAAGTTCATCTTCCTCCGATTCAAACANTCCTAAGAGACGCCAAAATNTACTCCCTTCCTCAAGANTATATGTCGCAATTCCAATGTGNTCCAAATGTATGGTCAATTCTTNCATNTCTTCACCTCAGAATCCACTAGCAGCCATGTAGGTTCCAAATNCTTCTTTCATNGCACNGATTATCTCTCCAAGAGTTGCTTCNGCCTTNACCGCTGAAAGTACTGCNGGGAATAGATTNCCNCCATTTGATGCAACTCTACNGATNTCATTCAGACNGTCCTGNCANTTNCTCCCATCTCGNCTTTCNCTTAATCTTGCNAGGNTGAGACATTGTTGTTCCTGNAATTCAGGATCGATTTTNTGTGCTGCTGGAACNTTTTCTTCTTCCATCAAAGCGTGATTGACNCCAANTATTCTNCGTTCTCCTTGCTCGATTTCATTGTGATGTTGGTAAGCAGCATCATGTATACTTCTTTGTTGATAGCCGGCNTCAATNGCTTNTAANGCNCCTCCTTTGTTTTCGATTACTGAAATCTCTTCNATNGAGGCTNGTTTAATTGATTCAGTNANATTTTCAACGAACCATGAACCGCCCATCGGGTCGACGACATCTGCAGCNCCACTCTCTTCAGCTATGATTTGTTGAGTGCGTAAGGCAACNGTTGCACTTTNCATNGTTGGTAGCCCTAATGCTTCATCATAGGAATTAGTATGCAATGATTGAGTCCCGCCACATACTGCGGCTAAAGCCTGTATAGTGACTCTAGCGATGTTATTCAGCGGCTGTTGTGCAGTCAATGAGACTCCAGCAACCTGAGTATGGAATCTCAGCATCGCACTTTTGGGGTTATTTGGAGAATATCTTTGGCTNACCAATTCATACCATAGTGATCTAGCAGCGCGAAATTTTGCAACTTCCTCAAAGAAATCGTTATGGCAATTGAAAAAGAATGACAACCTAGGTGCAAAGACATCGATATCCAAACCCTTGGAAAGTGCAGCATCAACATATGCCAATGCATTAGATAGAGTGAATGCGACTTCTTGTATGGCAGTAGAACCCGCTTCTCTAATGTGATAGCCACTGATGCTTATTGTATTCCACTGGGGTACTTTCTGAGCACAATACTCGAAGATATCTGTAATCAGTCTCATAGATGCCTCAGGAGGGAAAATATGGGTTCCTCTTGCAATGTATTCCTTGAGTATGTCATTTTGGATAGTTCCTCGTAATTCTGAAGCCTCAATGCCTTTTTCTTCTGCTACTGCAATGTACATTGCCAGTAGAACCATCGCAGGAGCATTTATTGTCATCGAGGTCGATACCGAATCTAGTGGAATCCCCTCGAAAAGTAAGCGCATGTCATGTATGCTAGATATCGANACNCCGACTTTGCCNACNTCTCCTTGNGAAAGAGGNTCGTCCGCATCTAGACCCAATTGAGTTGGNAAATCNAATGCTACAGATAGCCCNTTTTGTCCTCTNTCGAGTAATGCTTTGAANCNTNCATTNGTTNTTGANGCNGAAGAGAAGCCTGCGTATTGGCGCATTGTCCACAAACGGCTACGATACATGGTGGCATGTATTCCTCGAGTATAAGGGGGGCTNCCNGGCTNTCCAATGNNCTCAGGNATACCAGTTTCTGGTTCTGNAATACTCGGTATCGANATNCCACTCANAGTACGCCAATGCTGTTTGCGNAAAGAGCNTGAACCCTGCTTCCGCCCACCTTGCATGANGGGCCGATAAGGACTCGATGCTCAAGACTTCCGCATCATCAGTNGTNATCGTCCNNCTGGNCCGTGAACGTGTCCGTGAGCGATTTCTTCATCNGTTGCCATTCTGACTTCCACTACTTCTACTGAGAATGTCAATGTCTTCCCNGCAAGTTTGTGGTTAAAATCAGCAGTTACNGTATCATCATTCATTTCAACNATATTGAAGGGNGCAGGNCCTCCACCCATTTCAGCCACTAGCGTCATNCCGACTTCGATNTCCATNCCCTCAAATTGTNCCNTNGGTATCTGCACTACNCCTTCCTCTTCTCGCTGTCCATANGCTCTATCTGGNTCAAGNGNGAANACGCGGCGTTCNCCAACGGCGGCNCCCATCATNTCCTCTTCAAATCCNGGAATCATNTGTCTATGTCCAACCAAGAAGGTCAAAGGGTCTCTTCCTTCACTACTGTCGAATACTTCATCATCTTCAAGAGTTCCAGTATAGTGTACTGAAGCTACNCAATTTNNNACNATNTTNTTTTCATNTGNCATNTATTTCACCTATCTTCNNGTTGTATATCCTTTAACTAATTCTCGAAGTTTCTCAGCCACTTCTTCNGGTAATANCAATTCAGATACCTTGGTATTGATNAATTNAATAGCGTCATCAATTCCTGTTCGTTCTCCTTTGGCCCATATCTGACCAAGAATATTNGAACGNTTTTCTTCAGGTATNNCAGGATTGTCTAANAATTCCCTGACNTCATACTTGTATTCGAGGTANTTTCTACGATCAAGTTTCTTCACCTGAGGTTGACGCCCNCCACCTTTCTTTTCTCTANNGCCTCTGCGCCTAGGACGNCCANCTNCTCCNGGTTTGGTATTTTTTGNTTTACGCNNCGNCTTTGGAGCGAAGANGTTTACNGGNTCNGCGGGGGGCAATACTGAGGCTATGGCNTCTTCAGAGGGNGTTTTTNCTGNCTCNTNNAATTTTCCNNTCNAGGCTGGTTTTACAGAGAGATCTCCTTCCATAGTTCTCTTTTTTCGTTCNAGATCGGCCAAGCGGTCCTCTCTTGTTTCTTGTTTGATCTCTGTCTTATCAGGAAGAACATTCTTGGTCTGGGCGCTCCTTTCTCCACCACCTGCTTTCGCAGGTCCACTGGCGTTTCCAGCCTGTTGACCTTTCATCCGATTAAGCGCTTCCTTTCTCTTCTTTTCCANTTCAGCCCTGCTATCACTGGCTGTTTTGGCCGGAGAAGGCCTGCGTTTGGCGGGCTGTTTTGTANTCTTCTTTTGACCGGCAGGTTTGCGGTTTGAACGCGAAGAACCTTGTGCGAAGGGATTGACAGGGTCCTCGTCTCTGCGTCGCAAGTGAAAATCAACCTCGTAGAACGGTCCAACGCACCTATGTTAACGCTTTGCCTAGTGAATGCTCTTCAGGGCCAACAGATATCGGTCTGNTCCGTACGCAGTAATTGGTCAACTGCACTGTTTTCTAATGAAGTTGGACCTNCATGTTTCAATTGCATCCANCCCAATCTCGCAATCATGCTCCCGTTATCAACACAATACATCTTCTCAGGAACATGCGAACTACATCCTCTTTCACTTGCCATGATAGATGACATTTCGCACAATCTCTGGTTACATGCCACTCCTCCTCCGAGCAAGATTTCTTTTTTGCCAGTGTGAGCCAGTGCGCGTTCGGCTACTTCGATNCATGCAGCAAAAGCATGTTCTTGCAGAGACCAGCAAACTGCACCAAGAGGGGCGCCTCTGTCGACTAAGCCTTTGGCAGCAGTTAACAGTCCCGAGAATGTCAAATCCATTCCGTGCACTGCATAAGGCAACTCTAGACCTTCTAGCGATGCATCAGGGTTCTCTTGTAACCATTCCCTGGCTTTGGCCTCAATCTTAGGTCCGCCGGGAAACGGCATGCCATTATCTCTGGCAAATTTATCGAGCATGTTACCAATGCCGATGTCGAGAGTCTCACCTAATACTCGATAGCGATTACCTAGGCGCGCAATGACCTGAGTATTCCCTCCTGAAACATAGAGTAAAACAGGATCATCGCAACCACACCTTTCTCTACCAATTTCGATATGGGCTACACAGTGATTCACACCTACTAATGGTATGTCTAAGCGAGTTGAAAGAGCTCTTGCCACCGATGCTCCAACCCTTAGGCAGGGAGCTAGTCCTGGGCCCTGTGAATAAGCGATGGCACCGATATCTTCTGGCTCAAGTTCGTTGTTCTCCAACCAATCATTTAGGATAATTGGCGAATTTTCTGCATGATGATCTGCTGCTTCTCGGGGGTGGATTCCTCCTTCTTTAGGGCGTAGAAATGCGGAACATGAGGGGCCGGGAGCGCCTGATGAATCAACTATGCCAAAAGAGAAAGTATGGGCTGTTGACTCGATTCCTAGTATTACCCCCTTACCCATGTTATCACCCCTGCGTCAGGGGCAGGCCATTTGAACCGTGCCCTTATGCGACATACATGCGGAGCCTGATGTTGGACATTGGTCCCTTGGCACATTTGTCGCATGGTTCAGGTTTCTTGCGAGGACAAGAGATGTTGGATGAAGAGAACTTGATCACTGATTCTGGCAAAGGAATTTTGATTGAGAATGGCCAAATTTCGGCAATTGAAGACTCTGAGGAGTTGCGCGAGGAATACCTTGGTGGGCAAAAAGGACGTGATTTGAGTCCTCAAGAACTCGAAGGAGTTGAACTGCTGGAAGTAGGAGGGCGCGCGGTTGTTCCTGGATTGGTTGATGCTCATAATCACCTGATGTGGGGTGGCGATCGTTCTAGAGAGGCACGATGGAGGCAACAAGGTCTTTCCTACCACGAGATTGCCAAAAAGGGAGGTGGAATTGTACATACTGTCAATGAAACTAGGGGATTGACATTGGATAATTTAGTGACAATTGGTTTGGCTAGAATTCACACTGCTTTATTGAATGGAACTACGGCCATGGAGGTCAAAAGCGGATATGGATTGGACACAGAGAGTGAATTGAGACTTCTACAGGCTGCTGATGAACTTCGGGGAGTTTCGATAGATTCCACATGGCTAGGTGCACATGCTGCCCCTCCTAGAATGAAGAGGGAAGATTATGTTGAACAGATTCTTTCTGAACAGTTACCTGAGGTGTTAGATTCAGGTCTCGCCCGGAGTGCGGACGTTTTTTGCGAACCAGGGTGGTTCACTTTGGAAGAAACAGAAGAAATCTGCAAAGCAGCAATGGCCGGAGGAATGGATTTACGACTCCATGTAGATGAGTTCACAGATGCAGGGGGTTTATCTCTAGCCGCAGAATTGAACTCGCAATCTGGTGATCATGCTCACTGGAGTAGTGATGATGCAAGATCAAAGGCGGATGCTGCGAACACATTGCAGTGCTTCTTACCAGGTACGCCTTATTCTATGGGTGAGACACATTTCCCTCCTGCATCAGGGTGTATTGAAAACGACTATGCTTGGGCAGCAGCAACCGATTTCAATCCAAATTGTAGAATATTGTCATTACCTTTCGTTGGAAGTCTATTGACTCAGAGAATGGGGGTAGACCCACTGGCTAGTTTGGTGGCAGTCTCAAGAAACCCAGCTCAGGTCACGATGCATGAGGATGGGTTGGACCATGGCATAATCAAAGTTGGAGGCGCTGCGGATATCAATATTCTAGATTCTCCCTTTTGGGAGTCATGGTGTCAACAACCTAGCAATTCCCCCTTCGCAGTAACTCTTAGAGGCGGCGTGGTAACTTCTCATTGAAAAAAGGATTATGGGCATTCTAATAAATATTACAGTAAAAGGAAATTAAATGGTTATTATTTGTATTTCAAGGTGAGATTATGTGGATGGAGACAGCGGTACTTTCTGCACGTACTGGATACGAAGCGAGACTTCGTCGNCTCCTCAAAGCTCGAAGTGCCATAAGACGTAATTCGGAAGGATGCCTTCTTTCTTGGGTAGGCGAGACAAGTGTTGGAAAAGGCACATTTCTTCTGCAAGCACTGTATAGTTCAGAAGAAGCGATCAGTGTTGCCCTCCAACAGGTATCCTCTCTCGATCAATCTGATGGAGGTCTTGAATCTGTCATAGAAGGTCCACCTCTCGTAGGTATTTTTCAGGTAGATTCCGAAGATGTCGGTATAATCGATGGACGGGGGGGCGCATAATGTACGTTATGCGCCCTTAGACAGATTCCGGTTAGTGTCGATTACAGAAGATTTCNAGCAAATAGGNCCGCAGTGGCACATTTAGCNTGAATTGCTTGAGNAAAAANGNAAACTTNTGCCTCCGAGCCTATACTTGGAGGNGGAAATTAACCTAACTTGCGTGANGATATTTTTGGTGGGCTCGGCCAGAATTGAACTGGCGATCTTTGCCATGTCAAGGCAACGTCATGACCCCTAGACCACGAGCCCGATGAAACAATCGATGGTGGCGGTCTATTTATCCGAATCGGTATGAGTATCAGANTCACCCGATAATCTTCGAGATTCTTCCANTACATCCATCCTGGCTACATGTACCNGCTACACGTTTACGTCCGTTGTTCATAGTGTGCATCTCTGGTCCCGAAATCGGGCCATAAGTCTTGCATTTCAAACAGAATCCCTGATACTCGGCCATCTGAATCAGTTTCTGCATTGGCTTTGCGGATATGAACACTCCGCCAANANCTTGTTGAAATNNNAATAATGNTGAAGTAATGAGATTTAACAGTAAANGCAAATTATTCTTCTTCAATCAGTATTTCAGCAGGCGGNAATTCCACTTCCAAGCGATTGTATGAAACTTCAGAATCATCGGTAATGTGAAAATCAGAAATTCCTCCTCTCCACTTAGTGGTCATATCCTCGATATCTTCATTTTCAATTTGGGGAATTTCAGAATTCGGATTNAGACTGTACATACTTGGATCAATGGGTTTTACAGGCTCCTCTGTTCGTATAGGTTGNGCCCTTTCCTCAAGGTGCGCAGTAGTGTGGAAGGTGCCACATTCGGGGCATCTACTAGAACCAACTTGCTGTATACAACCGCATGCTGAACAGACGCTCAATCCGTCGAAGACGGCGAGCGGATCCATCTTTCTCACTCCAAGAACATACTGTCCTGCGGAGCCTCGATTTCGTCTCCAGTTTCTTCATCTTCAATGATTACANTATCAGNATCATCATCGAATTCCAAGATGGTTCCGAAGATCTCTTCGCCATCCAATTCGACTCCAACTCTGGAACCTACGTCGATGTCTTCTCCCTCATCGTCGTCCTCTTCATCATCTTCTGTATCTTCATCATCATCTGATTCTTCATCCGAATCCTCATCATCATCTGAATCCTCATCGTCATCATCTTCGGATTCCTCATCCTCATCTGATTCNTCATCCGAATCCTCNTCATCATCATCCGAATCTTCNCTGTCGNCAGAATCTTTGTCTTCTACTTCATCGTCTGAATCCTTNTTGTCCGAATCNTCTTCATCGGACTCATTNTCTTCTGTAGAATCTCCCTTCGCTTTTTCTCTCCACTGTTTCATTAATACCAAATGGGCATACAGAGAACCTCCAAGACCAATGGCACCGAGGATAATCATCAGGATACCGTCCCAATAGAAGCCAGCAGGCATTGAACCCAAGAGTCCACTATTACCCGCAAGAGGTGTTAAGGAATTAGCACAATCGTGAACAGCAGGGTCACAAGTAGTTGTATCNCCCTCATTAATTAGAACACCNTCTGCATCAACAAACGAATCTCCTGTGTGCTGAATAGTNCCTCCTTCTCCACTTACGAATATTCCTAATCCATTTGCAATCCATAGAACCATGAATAGTCCAAAGAGTGCGTGCATAATCGGCCAAAATACGTCATTTGCCTTCTTTGACATCAATTTCTTTTGCAAATCAGAGGGGAATTCCTTGCTTGTAGTCGTATCATCCTTTTCTTCATCACCAGACTTCTCTTCTTCAGNTTCGAAGGTTTCGCCAAATGCGATAACCAATTCTTCGATACTTATGCTTCCATTTTCGTCGAAATCAACCTCTGACATCACTTCATCAACGTCATCATCGGAGATAACACCGCCACCGAATTGAGTTAGTGCTGAATTAAGTTCTTCCTTGTCAATCTGTCCATCATTATTGACGTCCATGTGCTCAAAGGCAGCCTGTGCATTGTACCCTGCATCTTTGAAACTCTTGACCATTCTTCCTAGAGGAGTGTCAGGTATTTCCTCGTCCTCATCTTCGGAATCGTCATCTTCCTCTTCGGAATCATCNCTTTCTTGATCTTCTTCAGCTTCTTCTTCGNCATCTNAATCGTCTTCTTCATCCTCAACTTCGGATTCTNCTNCCTCAGGAGCATCATCCTCAGAATCCTCTTCCTGGTCATCTGATNNCTCCTCTTCAGAAGCTTCTTCCTGGTCATCTGATTCCTCCTCTTCAGAAGCTTCTTCCTCGTCATCTGNTTCTTCCTCNTCGTCTTCAGGTCCTACTTCTTTGGAAGGTTTGTTATCAGGAGGTTTGAATGTTGATTCCAACTCTTGTAGGTCGATAACNCCGTTCCCATCTTCATCCAATGTGTCGACCAAGCGATTGACCTGTGATTCAGGCAGATCTGCAATATTCAATGCTAATAGGCCAGTCTTGAATTCCTGTGCTTCTATGACTCCATCCTCATTTGTGTCGAACCTCTTGAATAAATCNACTACTGAAAGCCCAGTTGCATTCAACCAATCGGCGAGAATTTCGATAACGTTGTCTGCGACGAAGACTACTCCACATTGTGGGCATGAGCGCGAATCCAAGGGGACCAAGGCGCCACATGCGCCACATTCACCTAAACTTGTATCACTAACGCCGGTGAAGGAAACTCCACACATGGGACATTCCGTTGAGTCTACAGGAACTACTGCCCTACATGCTCCACACTCAGCCATACCTTCCTTGTCTGTGTCTTCTTCAGTCATGGAAACCCATACTGTCCACATACCGTTGAGTTATAATCATATGTGGGTTGATTCCATCAATTATAGCCTAATTTCTAGTAGAATTAAGCGTCAGCGTCAAGAGCCTTCGGCAAGAGGGCGAAGTCATGGCAGGGGTGCTGAGTGGCATGGGAATGTTGCCGCAGGAAGGNTCGTGCCACCTTATCGAAGAAGGGTTGGATGAAACATTTGCATGGTTAGATCGCATCATTACGTCAGGATACCATGCCATGCTGATGACTAGATTGCCACCTCGNAGACTCCTTGGTAAGGTAGATTTGAACAATGTTGAAACATTATGGCTTACTGAACGNGATGCGNCAAATGCNCTAACTCCCAGCCTTGAAAGAATAGCGAGNAGAATGCGAGATAGAATGGCAGAAAAATCAGGCGTAATCATTCTTGATGGGCTTGAGCACTTGATGAGCCAACATGGTTTTGCGGCAGTATTGACATTTCTAAGAGCCATGATTGATGATTTGAGTACTTCAGCTTGGAGCCTATTAATCCCTNTAGAACCTCTCGCATTTGAAGGTACAGAGATTGCAAGATTGCGTAGAGAGGCTCCAGAATGGAAGATTCCTCAACCAGAGGAAAGTGATGAAGAAGGCTTAGCAGATGATGGTGAAATAACGTTTGAAGAAGCCAAATCCCCTGTAGAGGATGACGGTGAATTGCCAACATATGATACTGCAGGTGATGGATCAATACGACTTGTACATCTGACTAAATTACCTAGGGCTGGATTCAGTAGTTCTATTCTCAGGNGAAGAATTCTTGCGTGGAGGAGAATGGGTCTTGATGTCAGTGAACTTGAGCCGGCGATGAAATATCAGGATATAGATAGAGCATATGCTCTCTACAGGGTTGTTGAAGAGAAGGTTCGTACCGCGGTTGAATTGGATAGGAGAGTCGACATTCTTGATAGCGCAGGAGATAGCAGTAATGCNACATCATTTAGGTTTAGAATCAGGCAACTTACTGGATTGGAAGAAGTTTGGAGATCTTTGGATATTTTACTGAAAGATNAATCGATATAATTTGAAAGATCTTGATCATCAGCAAAGCCATTGAGGAAATCATGTGCTAAGTCTGCAATTTCTTGACTCAAACTTCTGTCCCCTTCAAGAGGTGCTACAATTNTTCTAACATGCTCATATAGAGCCTTGACACCATCTCCGAGATCTTCGCTTATGTGTTCTAACCCTTCACAGGCAATCAGTGCCTCACAAGCGAGAACATCTGCCAATCTCTGCGATGCTTGTAAGAGATGCCATGCTGCCGTTGCAGCCATACTAACATGGTCTTCCTGATTAGCAGAGGTAGACAGGCTAAATGTGCTGTGCGGACGTGTATGTGCTCTCATGTCTGCAATCGAGGCTGCAGCAGAATATTGCACAATCATCAATCCTGATTCAAGACCGGATTGTGAAGCCAAAAAGGCTGGAAGTGAACTCCTATTGGCATCGAGCATTGTATCCATGCGGCGTTCACTNATACTAGCTAATTCAAAGACAGCCGCATTCATTGCATCTGCAGCAAGTCCCAAAACTTCGCCNTGGAAGTTACCTCCGCTAACCACTTCATGTGGGCCTGGGTTATTGGTATCAGGAAAGATCAACGGGTTGTCAGTTGCAGAATTCAATTCGATACTAATGACTTCATACAGTCTGTGTAGTGCTTCATTAGCAGGCCCATGGACTTGTGGAGCACACCTGAATGAGTATGGGTCTTGAACACGCTCGCATTNAGCGTGCGACTCAAGATTTGATGAATTTTGCATAGCCCTCCGAATCCTTGAGGCAACTAGTGCTTGACCAGAATGTGGCCTTGCCCTATGCAATCTCTCATCGGCAGGAGCAACGGAAGATTTTGTTGCTTCAATTGATGCACATAAAATCAGATCGCAAAGGGGAATTAAGTCCCTCAGTACAGCGTAAGAAATAGACAGCCAAGATATTATCTGGCTGGTCCCATTAATTAGTGATAAACCCTCTTTTGCCTGCAAGGTGATTGGTTTAAGACCACATGCTGCAAGTGCTTTTTCAGTTGACATAAGGTTCCCATCTTCATCGCATACTTCTCCTTCTCCAATCAGGGTCAAGGCAACATGAGACAACGGTGCGAGATCTCCTGATGCACCAAGGCTTCCGATACGTGGAACTACTGGAGTCAAACCAAGATTCAACATTTCTAGAATTCTCTCAATAACTTCAATTCTGACACCACTGTTCCCCTTGCACAGCGAATTAGCCCTTGCCACCATCATCGCTCTTACAGGAACAGCATCCATGGGCTCTCCGATTCCACAGGCATGACTTCTAATCAGGTTGGTTTGCAAATCAGAAAGGCTGGCAGCATCTATTCGGGTATTACACAATGCACCGAAGCCAGTATTGATGCCATAGGCTGTTTCTTCTCGTTGAATTATCCCTTCTACAGTTTTTCTGGCGGAATTAACTCGAGTCTTTGCCTCCTCCGAAATGGAGACTGTGGCAATTCCAGTCGCTACTAGAAGCATTGCCTCAGGTGACAGCGTTGCACCATCCAACTCGATATTCAACAATCTACCCCGCTCCTTGCTGTCGATGTTCATTGAATACAGTTGCTCAATCAAAGGCTCCCTTCATGACCTCATCAGAAACAAGATTTGGCAGGGTTACTTCAAGCAATGGTTCTACTTGCATTGCTCGTTTGATAGCAAAAATCGCCTCCTCATTTCGGGCCCATGAACGCCTTGCAATACCATTGTTAACATCCCATGCTAACATTGAATCAATTCTACGCTGAGAATCTATGCTGCCATCAATATACATCCCGAAACCACCATTGATAACCTCGCCCCAACCAACGCCTCCACCATTGTGCAGACTAACCCATGTTGCACCTCTGAATGAATCACCAATCACGTTGTGAACAGCCATGTCTGCAGTAAAACTTGAGCCATCTTTGATGTTTGCAGTCTCTCGATAAGGAGAATCTGTTCCTGAAACATCGTGGTGATCACGTCCAAGTACCACACCTTCTTTCAGGCGTCCATCACGAATTGCATCGTTGAATGCGGTGGCGATTTTACGCCTTCCTTGTTCATCTGCATAGAGTATTCTGGCTTGACTGCCAACTACCATTTTGTTTTGTCCAGCCTGTTCAATCCACCTGATATTATCTCTGAGTTGCTGCGAGATTTCGATAGGTGCCTCCTCTAACATATTCAGCAATACATCACGTGCTAATTGATCAGAAATTGCAAGATCATCTGGGTCCTGGGAACAGCATACCCAACGGAATGGACCAAAACCCAGGTCAGAGCAACGAGGCCCCATTATGTCCTCCACATAGGATGGGTGAATGAATCCGCCCTTACCATCGGATAATTCTGCACCTGCTCTCTCCGCTTCTAGCAAGAAGGCATTGCCATAATCCCAGAAGTATGTACCCCTTTCCACCATAGTATTGATCGCTGCAGCATGACGTCGTAGAGAATGACGAACCGCTTCAGCAAATCCACTAGGATCAGCAGCAATCATTTGTTTGGCATCATCAAATGTAATGTCTACGGGAAAATAGCCTCCCTGCCAAGGGTTATGGAGGCTGGTTTGATCACTTCCGAGATCGATTTCTATTCCTCTCTCAACCAATCGTTCCCAAAGTTCGACAATATTACCTACATGTCCTATTGAAACTGCCTCGCCGCGAGACTTGGCTTCGAGCATTCTATCGATGACTTTGTCAACATCGTCATGTAATTCACTCAACCAACCTTGCTCATGTCGTTTTTTAGCTGCAGTAGGATTGATTTCTGAAATAACTGCAACACAGCCTGCAATTACCGCAGCCTTTGCTTGAGCACCTGACATGCCGCCCAATCCAGAAGTAACGTAAGTCACACCTGCAAGACTACCATCGGCAGGAATTCCTAATCGCATCCTAGCCGCATTTAGAATTGTTATCGTAGTTCCATGAACTATGCCTTGGGGGCCAATATACATGTACGAACCCGCAGTCATTTGCCCGTATTGTGAAACTCCGAGGGCATTCATTCTCTCATAGTCTTCTTGTGAACTATGATTTGGAATCACCATTCCATTTGTTATTACCACGCGAGGAGATTCTTTATTTGAGGGAAAAAGCCCTAGCGGATGTCCTGAGTACATGACCAAGGTTTGTTCTTCAGTCATCTTACTGAGATATCGCATGGTCAATCTATACTGGACCCAGTTTTGAAAAACCGCACCGTTTCCACCATAGGTAATCAATTCACAAGGGAATTGAGCTACTGCGGGGTCCAGATTGTTTTGGATCATTGCCATGATACTTGCTGCTTGCTTACAGCGACTTGGATACGCAGTCAATGGATGCGCTTTCATGTTATATTGAGTTGGTCTGAATCTATGCATGTAAATGCGGCCTAGCGAATTTAGTTCTGCAAGGAATTCTGGCGCGAGTGTTTTGTGCCATTTCTCAGGAAAATATCTCAAAGCATTGCTCACAGCAAGTTTCTTTTCTTCTGTACTCAAGATTTGTTTCCTCTTTGGAGCTCTGTCATACAATTCATTCAGCGATGGTGCTTGCGGAAGTTCATCAGGGATGCCTTCAGCAACATATCGCCGGAGCATCTCTTCAGAGGACATGGCTTGGGCTTAGGGTCATCCCTTATCGCTTATCGCTTCAGTCCATGTCATGATACAGGTTTAATAGAAATCTCAACGAATTTTGATGTAGGAGTGTTGCTTTTTACGGCAATACTTTTCAGAGGAACAAGAACATTTGCTTCTGGGAAATAAGTTGCTGCACAACCTCGTGGGATATCATATCTGATTGCATGGAAACCCTTGGCGTGTCTTTCTTCTCCTTCCCAAAGTGAGGTTATGTCGACCTTCTGTCGGTCATTAATCCCTCTTTCATCCATGTCTTTCGAATTTAATAAAATCAATCTACGTCCATTTTTGATTCCTCTATAACGATCAGAAGAATCGTAAATTGTAGTATTGTACTGGTCATGACTTCGAATTGTCATCATGACTAAGTTGCCTGGACTTACATCAACATTCGGCAATGGGTGAGAAGTAAATTTGGCTTTACCATCTTTCGTATGGAATTCACGATTATCTCTAGGAGGGTTTGCTAGATGAAAACCACCAAGTGTGCGTACGCGTTCATTATAATTTTCAAACCCGCTAATTGCATTAGAAATCAAATCCCTAATTTTGTCGTAATCATCAGATAAATCCTTCCAATTTAGAGCCTCGGGAAATAAAGAATCAGCAATTTCACAAATAATCCTTACTTCAGAATATAGATTCTCACTTGCGGGCTTAAGGCCCCCTCTAGACATATGAACCACTCCCATTGAATTCTCTACAGTAACAAATTGTTCTGTGCCGTTTTGGATATCCCTTTCTGTTCTTCCGAGGCAAGGCAAGATGAGCGCTTCTTTTCCTGTCACTAGGTGTGAGCGATTCAATTTGGTCGAAACTTGTACTGTAAATTCAACTTTGTTCAATGCGGCAGCAGTTGCTTCTGTGTCAGGGGATGCNGACAGGAAGTTGCCTCCCATGCAGAAGAAAAANTCGATTTTCCGATCTCTCATGGCAGCGATAGAATCTACCACATCTAGGCCGTGTTNACGAGGCATTTTGAAACCCACAGCCTCTTCCATTNGATCGAGAAATTTGTCGCTTGGTTTTTCCCAAATGCCCATGGTTCGATCCCCTTGCACATTTGAATGCCCTCTTACAGGGCATGTTCCGGCTCCCTTTCTTCCGACATGTCCTCCAAGTAGTAGCAGATTTACAACTTCTTGAATCGTCGCAACTCCATTTTTGTGTTGAGTTAATCCCATTGCCCAACAGGCAATTGTGGCCTTGGATTCTGCGCACATCTCAGCTGCCTGTTCAATTTCATCGCGGCTTAATCCAGAGTCTTTGATTATATCATCCCAATCAGTTTCTTGAAGTGAACTTTGAAACAGTTGGAAACCGGAAGTATATTTCTCAATGAAGTCAAAATCCATTGCAGATTTATCGAGTAAAACTTTCATTATGCCTTTCAATAATGCGGCATCTCCATTTATCCTGACTTGGAGGAATAAATCTGCCAGATTCTCTTTACCAAATCTTAGTTTCATAAAGTCTTGAGGGTGCTTGAATGAAACCAAGCCGGTTTCTGGAAGCGGATTGACGTGAATAATTCTTGCACCATTTCTTTTTGCATCTCGTAATGCGGTAAGCATTCTAGGGTGATTGGTACCTGGATTCTGGCCCATAACGATAATCAAATCAGCATGGTTGAAATCATCGAGTGTAACTGTGCCCTTGCCAATCCCCATGGTCTCTCCTAATGCTTTACCACTTGATTCATGGCACATATTAGAACAATCAGGAAGATTATTTGTTCCAAATCGTCTGACAAATAATTGGTAAAGGAATGCTGCTTCATTTGAAGTTCTTCCAGAAGTGTAGAAGGCAGCCCTATTTGCATCATTCAAGGAAACCAGTTTTTCTTTAATCATTTCAAATGCTTCATTCCATTCAATAGTACGGTAATTGTTTTGTCCTTTAGGAAGGAACATCGGTTGTATCAGTCGACCTTGTGCATTAAGCCATTGGTCACTTTTTTGAGATAATTCTTGTATTGAATATTTTTCAAAAAATTTAGCACCAATTCTCTTTTTTGTAGCTTCATCAGCAACTGCTTTCGCACCATTTTCACAGAATTCAAAACTGGTTCTATGCCCTTCTGGATCTGGCCATGCACAACCTGGACAATCGAAACCTTCCATTTGATTTACCGTGCGCAAAGTCTTGACCGTACGCAAAACTCCCATTCGGCCAATTCCATGTTTCATAGTCGAAACTACTGCAGGTATTCCGGCTGCTACTTTCTTCACCTTAGAAACACGAGGTGCTTTCTTTTCCTCAGGAGTACGGGACTGCGGCACTTTGCGTTCGTCCATGGGCTCTGATTTGATTAGTTAATGTCAATGCTTCGCCTGATTCAGGCTGAGGAATGGTATCTAACACATGATTTGTTTTTTGCAAAACCATACAGCGTAATCCCTGCTTGACGAGCTAGATCTATTGCCAAACTACTTGCTGCACCAATGGCCACAATAACTGGAATACCAGATGAAGCAGCTTTCAGAACGAGTTCGGCTCCAATTCTTCCTGAAAGACATATGACTTTGTCAGCAAGCGGTTGATTATTCAATAATGCAGAACCGATAACTTTGTCCATACAATTGTGTCTTCCAATGTCTTCTTTCACTAGAATTAAATCACCACAAATTGTGAATAGAGCAGCGGCATGAATCCCTCCTGTTGATGTGAATCCGGATTGTACTTTACGCATTTTTTCTGGCATACCTAGAAGAATTTCAGGTTCAATTGGAATTGCTGAAAAATCACATTCATGTGCAGCATCCAATAGACTTGACAGATCCTTGCGGCCACAAATTCCACATGCTGCACCACTTTCCATTCGTCCGCGTGGAGAAATATTGTATTGGGCACCATATGGCAGAGACACTACCATCGAATTTCCATTGGATTGCAATGAGACCTCTTTAACGCTGCAATCGATTAGCACCCTCTCATTATGTAAGAGCCCACACACCAATTCAGAATCATTTCCCGGTGTACGGATAATACTCAGCCAACGTTCAATTTCTTTTCCTCTCTTGATATCAATATCGAGAATAGATTCATTGGCAATATTGTCTTGTTGAATCTTCCATTCTCCCTCGATATAGCGATGAACCACCCTGCGATTCACAGGCTCCATGATTCAAGGCACAGGCACTCGGTGATAACATGTTTATTGCTAAGAGTTCAAACGTTCTCTTACAGCATCCATGCAATCTCTCGATAATTGTCTCGATTTTTCTAGAATTTGTGATGCTTCTTCGCTATATTGCTTAGCCATATCTCCTTCCATTCCAATCAAGTTGATTTCAACATTGAAAAGGGCCCCTTTGCAGGCTGCTGAAGCGAGCAGAGATGCAACTCCAACATCGGTCACTGCATTGCCATTTCCAGTTGTCGCAAGTGATGGGAGCGTTTCAAGCAAGGAACAAGCAAGTTTAGCGGTTTCTAAGGGTACTTCTGCAGCACCAAGAGTCGCTTCCCTGATAGCTTGTTTGCGAAGGTCTTTCTCATCATCAGAGTCTTTGGGAAGTCGATATGCCATCATGACTCCGTCAAAGGAACGACTGTCGTCTGTTGCGAGGTCTAAGGAACGAGAAAACATCGATATCGCAACATCTTGGGAAGTTTCTGCATCTTTCCAGCCATCTTTCCATTTTTCATTACCGATTGTAAGATCTGCAACCATGCAAGTTAATGCTGCTGCCTGCCCTAAAGAGACAGCCGCCGCAGTTCCGCCCCCAGGAGTTGGGGATGAACTAGCAAGCGCAGTTTGAAACTCCCGTAAACTCATTTCCGCCCAGTCATCATCACTTTGCATTATTCCCCCCCCTTACTGCCATCTCAATGATTCTTTCCTTTGCAATGAATGGGGCCAAGTCATTCAACCCCATCCCCTCTACTGCAGCGCTAATCAATTCACTTTCCTCCTCTGTGTCAGGTGCGTACCATCGCCCAGCATCCAACAGTGCGCGAATTGGTACCAGTCCTACTAATTCACTACCGCTGACCTCAACATCGTAATTGCTAGCCAACCATTTGATAGTCTCGTAAACCACATGCATAGGAGTCACAGAAATGTCTTGCAGATTCATGGAGACTTGAGAGATTCCATGTTCATCCAGTGGAAATCCCATTCCTTGGACTTTTGCAAGCATTCCAGATACTGGCAATCGATTTCCATTTGAATTTTTGATAACTGGCCCTGATTGTCGGATGGTCTTGCCAATCGCTGCACTGACCCTTGCATCAGTTTCCTGCAAATTGACATTGTATGCAACTAAAATATCTCTCGCACCAATAATCACCGCACCTGTTTTGGCGATTTCTTCGCTCCAAATAGTTGGTCCAAAATCTGGCAATCTTGTTTCATTTTCATGAGCAGTTTCCATTCCTTCACTCATTCTAGCTTCAAGTCCCTCATATTCCCCCTTTCGTAGCAGACTGTGGTTTCTCCTTTGCTCTGAACTCGCTGCTGCACCGTATAGATATGCAGGTAGATTCAATTCTTCGCTGACGCGAACAGCTAGTTGTTTCGCTAATTCTGCACAACTTTGCATATCGATGCCCTGCAATGGGACGAATGGACATACATCTACTGCCCCCAACCTCGCATGATTTCCACTATGTTTTCTCATGTCGATTAGTTTAATTGACTCTTTAATCAATTGAAAGGCTGATTCACTGACCGCTTTCGGATCTCCAGCCAAAGTAATGACTGTTCTATTGTAATCGGCATCAGGTTCTGCCGAGAGAACTCTACAGCCATCGATATTTGAGGCTGCAGCAACAACGGCTGCAATAATTTCTTCATCCATTCCTTCACTTATATTCGGAACACATTCAACCAAAGGGTAGGTCATAGTTCTCGCTATTGCAAGAATGAAATGAACCTACTGGTCTTCACGTCCCTCTAATGCGGACACAACTTCATCTGGGAGATCAAAGAATTCCAACTGCATCCTCACCAATTCTTCACTACTTTCTGCAGAAGCATATGCTTCCAAAGGTTCTTGATTTAAGGTAATGAATTGTTCACCCCAAGAGAATGATGCAAGCAGGGTCTTTGCCTGTTCAGAATATCCTAGTAACCACAGTGATGCAGCAAGTGCTTCAGCACTACTGAGTCTTCCTGGTTTGCCCCAATTTACCGGGTTGGCAGCAAGCAATAGAGGTAGCATTCTTGCTTGGAGACGCGTTCGTTTTGAAACAACATCAACACTTTCTTCAATATGCGCCCAACTACAATCAAGAACCACGAGATTGCCACGATTTGCCATCATTTCTCGGTCTTCTGGACCGAGAACTTTTCCGCATAATGGGTCAAGAATTATCCCTTTGCGAGGAAGTTTTGTCAACCGCTCATGCAAAGTAATTAGTCCTCTTCTACCAAGTTTCACAGCAGTATTCTTCGATTTGTCATCTTGCGCAAGCCAGATTGCATGAACAGATATTTCGTCCATCAAGATTCCTCAATCGTCTAGAAAATCACCAAGAGTCATTCCACGAGAAGAGCCTTCTCCGACTTGTCGGTTTTCATCCGGTTTGACTTCGACCATCAATGTGATTCCAAGTGTTCTTTCTAATTTCTTGATCAAAGCATCAGTTGGTCGCTTACCTGACTCAGCTGCTTGAATCATGTTGAATTTTTCAGCCATTCTTCTAGCCAATTCTCGCTTATCCCAGCCCTTCTTTTCTCTTGCATCCGTAATTACCTTTGAGAAGTCATCTCGCAATTCTTTACTTCCTCTATGCATTATGTCCTTTCCCGCCTTGCCTAGGCCAGAATAACCACCATGTGAACTCGAACTTGGCAAGTTAGTTGTTCTTCGGGGAGTTGGGGTTGCAATGGTCTGTAACCCCATGGACTCAATACAACGAATACAAGCTTCAATTGTTGCTCTACCCATTTTGACGCTGCGAATAGATGTCTTCTCCGCACCACATAACTCACAGTTTGCCATTCAACTCGAACAGTCGGTGTTCACCGCCACAAATGAACCCTGTTACTACACATTTGGCAGCGTAGAGTTTGATTACTTTGAATAACAGTCGTCGAACACAGGTGGGTACATGTCATCCGACGCTGGGACCCGAAAACCCCATTCTGGGACTGATGAGAATCGCTCGGAGGAAGATCTGAGGCAGCTGGAAGATGACTATCGACAATTGCATGATCAAGCCCAGAAATTGATTACTGAAAGGGTGGCATTAGAGAGTGATATCAACAAACTGAAAAAGCGTACTGCGAGGCTGGATGAAGAGATTAGATTGCTGAAGAGTCCACCATTGATTGTGGGTCACATTCAGGATGTTATCGATGAAGAATATGCGATTGTTCGGTCATCCAATGGCACCGTATTTCAGGTTGCAGTCAATAAGAGATTACAAACAAGTGAACTCAAACCAGGTACTAGAGTTGCATTGAATCAAGATACTCTTGCAGTCACTAGCCTGTTGCACGATGCGTGGGACCCTCTAGTTAGTGGCGCTGAGATGATAGAGCGACCTGAAACTGCATATGATGAAATTGGAGGATTGGATGAAGAGATACTCAAGTTGCGTGAAGCGATTGAACTACCTCTTGAGAAGCCCGAGGTGTTCCAAAAGGTGGGTATTGAACCGCCAAAGGGGGTATTGTTAGTAGGTCCACCTGGGTGTGGAAAAACAATGATTGCCAAAGCAGTTGCATCTCAAACCAAGGCGACATTCATACGCATGGTTGGTAGTGAATTGGCTCAGAAATACATCGGCGAAGGTGGCCGTATGGTGCGAGAATTGTTTTCACTTGCTAGAGATAAGAGCCCCGCAATCATATTCCTCGATGAGATTGATGCCATCGGTGCGAAGAGATTGGATGCTGCAACCAGCGGAGATAGAGAAGTGCAGCGTACGTTGATGCAATTGCTAGCAGAATTAGATGGATTCGATGCCTTAGAATCAGTGAAAATAATCGCTGCAACCAACAGGCCAGATATATTGGATGATGCCTTACTAAGGCCAGGTAGATTCGACAGAATAGTAGAGATTCCATTACCGGAGGATGCTGCAAGAAAGTCCATCTTATCGATTCATGTCTCAAAGATGTCAACCTCTCGAATTTCCATGCCTAGATTGGTTGAGTTGACCAAAGGATTCAGTGGTGCTGATCTTAAGGCCACTTGCGTTGAAGCAGGAATGGTGGCTATTAGAGATGGCAGAAGCAAGGTTCTACAGAATGATTTCCAAACAGCAGTACAGACTGTAATTAAGAAGCGAGATAAAAACGCGTCTCTAGCCAGTGCTTCAGATCTATACGTTTGAATTCAACGCACTCGCGAACCAGTTGCGATTTCCCCATCAATTGTAACTAGTTTAACTCCACCAGTTCCATCATCGGCAGCCAACATCATGCCTTCTGACATTACGCCCCTTAGTTTGCGGGGTTTCAGATTAGCAACAAATACGACACTGCGCCCCTGCATTTCTTCTGCACTGTAATACTCCTTGAGTCCAGCACACACGGTTCGGCCACTTTCACTTCCATCATCAATTCGAACAACATACAACTTGTCCGCATCTGGGTGTTCCTCTACGGAAGTAATCTTCCCAGTTCTCAGTTCAACTTCCATGAATGTCTCAAAATCTAACCATGTTGTTCCTTCAGGTGCCTGTTTTTCTTCATTCTTCATTTTTCCACTTCCTTTCATCTTTTGTGTGGGGTCCTTGGTCTCTACATTATCTTCTACCAATGAGTGTTCCTGTGATAGAATCTCATCTAGTTCCAACCTTTGGAATAGAGGTTCAGGAGAGTTTGGATTCCACAATAATGGTGCTTGCCAATTTTTAGCAGACTCCCAAAGAATGTCACAAACTTCGCCATCTTCTCCTATAGATTGCCACAGTCTTTGAGCACTAAATGGCAGGAAGGGCTGACTTGCAATAGCAAGCATTCTTGTCATTCTCCAGCAGAATGCCAAAGCGGCCAACGATTCTGCCGAACCATCGTCATTCATTGTTTCTTCTTTGAGGTATTTCCAAGGTGCCGCGCTTTGAAGTAACTGATTTCCATATTGGGAGATGTTCATGACTGCTCTGAGCGCTTCCTTGTACCGGTGCTTATCGAGACTTTTTCCTACTGCAGCAAATAGATCCTCTGTTTTATTCTTCCATTCTACAGAGAGACTAGCATCATCATATTCCAACAACGGATTATTTCCCTCATTTGGGAGTCTGTGTGCAAGGGTCAGTACCCTATGTACGAAATTCCCATGGCAGCCAATTAACTCAGAATTGATCTTCTCAACGAAATCTGGCCAATTGAAATCAGAATCGTGATTTTCAGGCATGTTAATCCCAAGATAGTATCTCAGGGTATCGGCATCGAATCTTTCTAGGAAAGAAGGTAGCCAAACTGCATGCTTTCTGCTCTTCGAGAACTGACCACCCGCTAGCATGAGATATTCCATGGCTGGAACATCGTCAGCCAGATGTAGTTGTCCTGAACTCGGGGAGCATATTTCATCAAGGTCAGTTTTTCCTGCAGCAGCATGGTTCAGGCCCATCAACAATGCTGGCCAAATTATAGTGTGGAATGGAATGTTATCCTTGCCAAGGAAATACATGTGCTTAGGGCTCACGCCACCTTCGGAGTTTTGCCACCAAGATTTCCATGCATCATCATCAGAATACCTTTCGGCCCATATTTGTGAACATGTCAAATAGCCCTGAACCGCTTCAAACCAAACATAGACACACTTTCCTTGCCACTTTTCATCGTCCAGTGGAATCGGAATTCCCCATTCTAAATCTCTGGTTATGGCTCGTGGCCTCAACCCCATCTCTAACCATTGTTTGGTCATCGCTTTGACGTTCGCTTTCCAACCAGGCATTCTCTGTTCGGCGAATTCTTCCAATTTTTGTTGAAATAAATCTAGACGATAGAATAAGTGCTCTGTGTCTCGAATCTCAATTTTAGCACTTGGATCCATCAAAGAGCGAGGATGTAGTAATTCATGCGCCTCGTAAGTTATGCCACAGGAGTCACACTGGTCTCCTCTAGCACCATCGCTTTCACAGCCTGGACAAACTCCCTCTACGTATCTATCAGGGAGAAATCTACCGCTCCCATCATCGCGAGTTTCGTAGTACTGTTGCATGGTTTTGGTTTCAAATAGACCGGCATCAAGTAGAGATTTGAAATTCTCCTGCACCCTATTTTTGTGAGAGGGGTCTGTGGTTCTGTTGAATAGGGCACCTCCATGCCCTTCTCCTCTGGTATCAACATGTGGCTTCCACATGCAACCGAGGTTCAAAAGAGCTTGATGATTGATTGAGTGGTATTCATCGACAATTTTCTGTGGATCAACACCTTGCTGTTCTGCTGTAACGGTGATTGGTGTCCCATGCTCGTCTGATCCACTAACCATCAAGACCTTGTTTCCAAGGGATCGTTGATATCGGAACTGGATGTCAGGAGGGAGGTAGCAACCGGCAACATGGCCCAAGTGTAATGGTCCATTAGCGTAGGGCCAAGCAACACAAATCAACACATGTTCGTCTGCCATACGGCCACCTTACCAGCCGAGAGCGCGATGAGATAAGGTGATTACTTTATCGACAACCCCTAATAACTTGAATCCACACAGTGGGCTGTCGCCTCAGCACAGGAGGGCACACCCACTGATGGTTTCGAGCCTGTTAGTCATTTATGCAAGTCTTGCGCTAGGAGTATCTTTCCTGTGCAGCATGTTAGAGAGTGTATTGTTGAGTATTTCCCATTCTCATATCCAATTAATGCAGAATGATGGAAAGAAAGCAGGAAAGATTTGGTCCAGATTGAAGGAGAATGATTCAGTTAGGCCACTCACCGCGATTCTCACTCTGAATACAATAGCACATACCGTTGGTGCAGTAGGCGTTGGTTCGGTGGTTCACGATGAATATGGAAATGAATGGGTAACATTAGCGTCAGCAATATTGACCGTAGCAGTGTTGCTACTTTCTGAAATTCTTCCAAAGACTATCGGTTCTGCGTATTGGAAGAAATTGGCAACTCCGACAGCACATATAACTCAGCAATTGACCTTGCTACTTACTGTGATTGTGGTTCCAATTGAGTGGTTCCGGAAATTATTGCCTCAAGCCCAGAAAACCACAGTTACTAGAGATGAACTAGCGGTTTTGGCAGATATAGGTGAGGAAGAGGGCACAATTGAAGAGGATGAGGAGAAGGTCATCGTCAACTTGTTACGATTGGCTGAGATTACAGTAGGCGAGATAATGACCCCGAGAGTAGTAGTAACTTCATTCCCTGTAAATTACACAATTTCACAAGTGCTTGATGAACATCCTGTCCTACGCGTTTCTAGAATACCAGTATATGGAGAAAATATGGATGATATTCAGGGTCTTGTTATACGTTCTGAGATTCTATTGGCTGCGAGCAAAGATGAATGGGATACACCATTGTCGAGCATGATGAAACCTCTTGATCAAATAGAGGAGAAGGAAAGTGTGGATCATGCCCTAGATGTTTTCATCAGCAAGAGACAACAGATACTTGCTGTGGTTGATGACTTTGGGGGAACTTCTGGCATAGTAACCCTGGAAGATGCGATTGAAACATTGTTGGGAGAAGAAATAGTAGATGAAACCGATGAAGCCGAGGACATGCGCGAAGTTGCTTTGGCGCAATCAAGTAATGGTTTCAGTTCTAATGACTCAGAGGAGTGATCTATCTAGGTAGTCTTGCATCAGTTTCGTTCTACCCTCGTGAATACTGTCTCCGCTATGGCGCAGGTCTTCGATAACATGTTTTTCATGTTTAACGTGACTGATATTCTCAAGCAGCAATTGATAATGACTCATACCTAATCGTTCATCATCAGCTGCTTGAATCAAGAGTGTTGGAAATTCTAACCTCCCCCATTCGGGGATTTTGATATCTTCTCTACCAGTCAATGTGATTTCGGGATGAATCCTTTTCCATGCTTTGATCATCCATCGAAATATCAACGGCCGCAATAGAGCTAGTGGACCAGGAGTATATTCTTTGAGAATGAGATTATAATCAGTCATTGGAGATTCGAGAACAAGGCACATAAGGTTCTGACGCCACCATCCTTTGAATCTCGATTGTAAACGAATTGCGATGAAACTTCCGAGACTATGTCCATGAATAGAGATAGAAGAAATCTTGTCTCGGGGTATGGAATCAAGTAGTTTAGCCGCATCTTCCGCACATTTCTGCGCTGTAAATTCAGGATCATCTGGCGCATGGCCATGGCCGCGTAAATCCATTGCAAGAACATGATACCCAGTGATATCTCTACACCTATTCAATGAACGCGAGGAATTAGAACTCCATCCATGGAGATAAAATATCAGTGGTGCTTTTTCATCCAACCATTTGGCATGAGCATGGATTGATACTCCATCATCATTTTTTACAACTAATTTTTGCCACTCTTCGTTTTCAATACAAGATATGCTTCGTTTTGGTGTTTGAAAGAGAATTCTAAGATACCAAATGCGAATTGACTGCAATAGCAGATATATGCCTATAGTGAAGAGAACAACTGAAGATAGTGTTGAATATGCAATGGAAAAAGGTCTTTGAATATACAATAGCAATGACGCTGAAATCAAAAATATTGCTATGGTAAGGAAATACTTCTCCAAGGGAGACTCATGTGTGGCCTTACGATTTAGTCCAGTCATGAGTCATCATCCGCTGCATCAGAATCAGCAGCAGCACGCTTTTCATCGATCTTAGCGATGCGCTTTGCTCCGAATTCACCAAGACTCTCAAGCCTTGCCAACCAACCAGTTTCCTTTCCTGTTGGCACGTGATGAACTAGGTAGGATGCGAAGATTTTGTCCCACATTCCTTGTCCGGAATCCTTGCCTACTACCTTTTTGAAGATGTACTCTGAAAGAGGGAATGCTAAACACAAAACACAGAGAACAATCATTGTAGCATTGATGCCATCGCTGCTATTGTTACCTATACCTGAAATTGCTAAGAACCCTAGACCCATGAAGAACATAGGAGTATTGATGTTGGTCATTATTCCATGAAGGAATATCGGTCTTTCACCTTTGTATGACACATACTTGGTACGTGACACGAATTGCCCGATATTTCTACCAAACTTCGCTGGTATGAAGAATACGTTCACGATGGGTAATAACAAACCTCCCGCTATGAGCCAAGTCATATCTGCCATTGCACCGGAAATAATGATCGATAATACTGCAATCAGTGCCGCCCAGTTCCACACAAAATTAACTAATGCTGCTGCTGCTCTGTTTGTCTTAGCTGCTGCTACAAAGTCTGAAGGAAATCCTTTGTCAGGTCTTTCTCTCCTAACTCTTTCTTTTTTCTCTCGAACTGGTTTGGGTTTAGCGGCAGGTTTTGCCTTTACCTTAGCCGGTTTTGCCTTTGCTGCCGGTTTTGCCTTTGCTACCGGCTTTTCTTTAGCAGCCGGCTTTTTGTCAATCTCTCCTGCCTTGTCAAGTAGTCCCATATGCCTCAAACTCCGTATGTTGCGCCTATCTCGCTATAAATCGCGAATTCTCCTGATCGCATGAATGCTTGAATTTCATCTTCAGGCAATTCGAGAAGTAATGAATCAACCATCTGGAAGAACTCGGTTCGCTGATCATCGGCTGCATCTGACGGATTTCCTGCTACAGCCGCATAAAGTGTAAATTCATCACTACGGATAAACGCATCAGTATCTGGCAACTTACCCAGTAGATTATCAATTATGGAAACGAATTGAATGAATAGATCCTCCGATTCAACCTCATCGTAATCATCTTCTTCCTCTTCCAAAGATGATAGTGGGGCCTCTCCATCAATTACTGCAGCAATAGACTTGCGTTCTGATAACAAAGCCTCTAGTTTTGGCTTCAACTTTTTCAATTTCGATGCCTGGTTCTTCTGTTTTGCTAGTTGGTATTTTGGCTTCAACTTCTTTATCTCAGCCTCGAGTGCAGATTTCTTAGAATTCAACATCTCTAGAGTTTCATCATCAATATCACTTGCTTCAGTATCGTCCACTTCGTCCTCCGAATAAGTGTCTTCAACTTCTTCTTCTACCTCTGAGGACTCCTCTTCTGCAGGTATTGCATCTATCTCTTCTTCTTCATCCTCGTCCAGTAGTGTAATTGTAGGTGCATCCCTAATTTCTGCTATCTTGGAATCGTGTTCCGCTTTCCTCTTGACGATTATTTCGCGGTCTAGTTGATGGCCGAAACGGTCAGCATACCTGTCAAGTAGACTACCTACTTCTCCTTCACCAAGTCTGTCAATATGTCCGTAAACTTGCTTCAGAGGTTTACTACTTCCTCTCTTCCACAATGAATCATAACCATCTTTCTTCCTTTCTTTAGACATGTCAGGTGGAGCCAAACTAGAGATTTTTGGAGCTGCTGCTCCCTCTAATGCGCCTCTTGGTTTTGCGGATTCAACCGGCGGAGGAGGCATCCCTTCGAGAGGTGGTAGCGGTAGTCCTTCAGTTGGAGGAGGGGGAATCGCAGCAGGAAGTGAGGGAGGCAAAGGCAAAGGCGGCAGGTCTGCCGGATTTGGAGGTGCAGCCCCCTTCTTCTTCTTCTTACGTCCCATGATTCCACCCTACGGGTGGCCTGTGGACTTCGCGCTTCTTCTTTAACATTGACCGCGTTTGAACTTGGCAGAATTACTCTTATTTGAGTAAAACCGAATCATGAAATGAGTTGTGCCCAGCCCTTGAGGACGACAAATGCTGCAGCTGCTTCAGGCAAAGATAGTCGGTCGCCAGCCGAACCTTCGATATTTATTGATGCCATACGAGTATTGATGTCTTCGGCAAGAATCTCTACTTCCATCATGTTGTCCATCGGTAATGCAATCGCTTCCTGTAATGGGTCGAAAGGATCGCTTCCATCGGGGTCCAATCTGCTCAGTGGGAAAGTAGTGACCCGTAATCCACATTTGCCATGCAAAGAGGTAGGGTATCTGATGACTCGGTGGCAATCAACAGTAACTACTTCATCAGTCTCGCCAGCATTACCCAAAACTACGGCAGCATCACTTCGTAATATATCGATAAATGCATCACGATGGAAATTAGAATCGCCCTTTCGTCCACCTAGTGCATTGAGGTTTCCTTCTTCTAGACTTTCCCTTCTAACCTGGTGCTTAACAAGTTCCGCTAGGTCCTTCACAACCTTTTCACCGCGCGTTCTTTTCAATCCCCTGATTTTAGCAGATCTCTTGAGAGTATCAACGTAATTTTCAATCAGTGCTTTGGATTTAACATCGTTTGATTCTCTGATAATATCGAGCTTTCTTAGGGTATCCCTAAGCCCATTCTTCAGTCGTCCAGCCCATCCCGAAGCATCTCTTTCCATTGATCTTGGTAATAATGAGATGACATCTACTCCATCGCCTCTTATGTGCGAAACCAATTCCCTACGAGCCTCACCGTCGAGATGCGCTAATCCTGGATCTCTATAGTGAAGGTGAAATCCTCTATGCCCGGAGAAAGTTAAGTGCAGATATCTTTCGTCAAAACCAAATTCAGGCTCAAGAAAGTCATTCCATAATTTCCAAGCCTGCTCACGAATCGATGTCAACATGCCAGTGAAATCGGTATCTACTACTCCGGGTAAGTGATCTCCATCAAGATCGAAGATTAAATCCGCCCCCAACCATCCTTTGTCCTTCATTTTGTATTCGCGAGGATCTCTCCAGTATGCAGTACTGTAGAACACAGAATGCGGAGTCCTCTCGATTAGATTTCGCTGGATACTCGATAGGTCATCAAAGCCCAAATGTCTGAGTGGCCTGCCTCCTCCAAACGGAATCAACATCCACTCTCTAGTGCGTAAGCGAGGAGGAATCCAGCCATCGAAAGAACGGTAATATTGCTCAAATCTATGAGCAAAAAGCGACCATCCCTTGACCATCTAGGTGCCTCCGCCTTGGTCCTGTAGCCGAGGGATGATGAATGACGCGGTCATTTACCGGTAGAATGGACGCTCTGTATCTTTGCCAGCGGTTGCTGAAGAAGCGCCAGTTATTTCTTGATAGCATTTCCAACATGCATAGTGCTCATCGATAGGAATTGATTGGCCAAAGGTCAATCTCTTGCCACATCCATGGCATAGAGGTCCAAGCTCTCCATTAGGGGCTGCAGCCAATGGAACATGGTCGTGGGGCATGCGTCTCAACTACCCGTTGGGGCGCAAGTCTTTCAATGTGAGCATCGGTCAGTTATTCATTCATCTTTTGATGATGATTCAGCAAATCCAACGCAACTTCACAGGATTCAGCAACTTCAATAGACGGATCATCAAGAAAACGGTTGAGGATTTCTCGGCTATTTCGATTACCTATGGCTCCCATCGCTTCTGCGGCCTCATGTCTAACCATAACATGTTCATCAAGGTCTTCTAGTCTGCGATTCAGTGCTGGTAATGCTCTTGAATCCTGCATTTGCCCCAATACGTATGCCAGTTCATGCCTCAATAGTGCTGAAGCGCTAGAAAATCCGCTACACAAGGCTTCAACTGCTTCTTTTCCACCAATATTCCGCAGAGCAAAAACGGATCTCATCCGCACAAACATCCTCTCTTTTTCATCATTCAATACTTGCTTCAGAGCTTCTACATCCTTTTCGTTAGACGGAGGAGCAGGGTCTACTGAGCCGAATTCACTGACCTCGGGAATATTTCCATCTTTCATCTACGATGTCCTCCCTATGAATTCGATTGAATCAGGCTCAAATTTCGCATTTATCATACCTATTTCCTGCCCTTTCTTGAGGAATCTACGAATTGCTTCTCTTCCTTCATCTCCATAGTCAATGGTGCGTTCATTGACATACATTTTAACGAACTTTTCATTTGTTTGATCATCTATACCCCTTCCCCATGCCTTGGCAAATTCTAGTGCCTGTTCTGGGTTCTCTAGTGCATGAATAATACTCATTCTAGTCCAATTGGTAATATTCTCAATCGTTTCACGACCGAGATCCTTACGAACAATATTACCGCCCAAAGGTAATGGCAATCCTTCATTATGTTCTGACCACCAAACTCCAAGATCAAGATGAACATCAAGTTCGTGCTCAACATAGGTCAATTGTCCTTCATGGATGATAAGACCGCCATCAACTTCTCCGGAATTAACAGCCTCGATAATCTCATCGAATGCGATAACTTTGATTTCAACATCACCCCAAGCCATTCGCAAACCTAGATAAGCGCTAGTCTTCAACCCTGGGATTGCAATCAATCCATGCTTGATTTCTTCTGTTTTCCTACCGCTTTTTGCTACTACCATCGGCCCATATCCCTCTCCCATGCTGGCACCACAATTCATCAAAGCATAATCCTCAGAAACCTCTGGGAACGAGTGAATACTGATTGCACTAACTTCCAATTCTCTGTTCATTGCACGTTTATTCAAAGTTTCAATATCCTGCAATTCATGAACGAAGTGATATCCTGGGGTGGATATTAATCCGGAAGTCAAAGCATGGAACATGAAAGCATCGTCAGGATCAGGTGAATGACCTATTCTTACAACTTTGAGAGATTCAGACTTCAAGTCATTCTGTTCATCCATGTTGCGCCGAAATGGGGTCCTCATTTCAAGATAGTCAGATGCCGATAAGAACTGATTTGACAAATATTGACAATTATGATAATCGTTGATTTTTGCTGAGTGCCGACAAAGATTCTATTTCAGATAGTGTGACGCAGCAGCGAGGATAGTTATGCGGATACGCGGGGGGCCACTGGTCGCTTTGTTGCTAACTTCACTTTCAGTAATAGCACTTGTACAAGCTGCAACACCTAGTGGTATGGGCTTTGTTGGTGTGCATACAGCGGGTCAGGAAAGTTTCGATGAAACGCTTAGCGTTGCCCTATCTCATGATGGTTCTCTTCTAGCTACGGGAACTGAAGGATATGTTGTTATTTCACGTATGTCCGACCGTTCTGTAATTGAAACAATATCAGTAGCAGACCATGTAACTGCTCTAGAATTTTCTCCAGATGGAGAATATCTTGCTTTGGGACTTAGGTCTGATTCCCTTTCTGGGGATGCACTAAGGGTTCTGATCACCGAAGATTGGAGTGAGTACGAAAAATCATTTGCCAATGGTAAAAATCCGCGCGACATATCATTCACAGATGCTGGAGACAAGATACTTCTGCAGGGACAAGATGGTGATGTGTTTGAATTGTCATTCCCAGAATTCTCCATCTTGGGTCACATGACGGGGCACCATTTGGATGATATTACGTGTACAGATTATGGATATGGTGGATTAATTGCAATATCTGGCGGACTGGATGGTAAAATCGCTTTCTGGGATCTTTCAGATTATTCACTTACTTCCTCACTTGATTTCGAGGATTCCCAAATCATTGATTGTTTATTCAATCCATCATCCTCTCAAGTTGCTATTTTGACAGATGACGGAAAAGTTAGAACATATTGGTTGAACGGGACTTTAGTTGAAGGTTCAGAGTTGGATTTCATAGAAGCCAAGGAACTCAAGTGGAGCCATAATGGTGATCATCTATACGTTTTGGAAACCAACATTCTACCCTCTTTGCAGCGTGTGAGAGTGAATGATTGGATAGTCGATGAGTTCACTTACATAGGTCACAATGTGAATGGGTTTGATTTATCGGATGATGAAGCTACATTAGTTACCAGTACTGGAACTATACATACGGGTGTATATCAGTCGACATACTTGCAACAAGGTTTTGGTGAGCCAGGAGATGATTTTGATCAAGACGGGGTGCCAGACGTAATCGATGTTGATGATGATGGTGACGGAATTTTGGATATTTACGACCGAAACTGTTCTAGTTCAGATTGTACCAAGGAACCCGATCCTAATTATATGCGTAATATTGAGTTTGAAGTATCGAATGAGGAGTTAATCATAAGCGATAGTGTGTCTTTCAATAGATACGATTCTAATGCATTGAGAAATTTGACTACAAGTCTACTTTCTGATGATAACAAAATCAGTGTCGATGAATTAACTTGGATGTCAACTGCCATGTGCGATAATATTCGGCATAGGGATGTTGTTGATCAATGGCATTCAATGATTGAGGTTGAGGGTTCACAATTGAGCAATGGAACACTATCCTGTGAACCCGTATCTGGAATTTCTTCCAACGATTTTGGTGATTTGAGTCTGAGAGCAACATTTACTTGGGTAACAACATTTGATTTGTCGAGTGCACCAATTGCACCCTACAATATTACTGTAAAGGGAATTATCCTTGCCCCCACAGGGTCTTCCGCAATCATTGCCCCGCAGTTCCCTGCTTCAATCGATTTTGTCGATGTGAATTCAGAAAATTATCAAATTGACTTGTGGAATCGGAACGAAACGACTAGAATTGTGTTAATGGAAGAATTAGAGGAAAAGGGTCCTGGATTGACTGGCTTAGTAGCGTCATTCATTTCAGACAATTATTGGATTCCAATAAGCAGTTTCCTCGGAATCCTTGTTGGTTTCGGACTAATTCTCAAGCAAAACAAGGATATTACTAATGCATTAATCCGTGGAGAAAGAGATGAAGATGAAGAGGAGGAAGATGAAGAGGATGATTATGATGATGAATTATATGATGACTCATCTCTAGACGAATCTGAATATGATGAAGAGGAAGATTATGATGACGAATCAACATGGAGTAATGAATCAGAATCTATGCCGCCTCGGCCAAAACGGGGTCCTCCTCGAAGATCAACAAGAAGAGTGGCGCATGAAGAATATCCAATTGATGATTCGCCTCCTGTAAAGGCTAGGAGAAAGCGCGTTAGTAGTAAACAACCAATTGGTTCTAAGCGTCGCACTCTTTCTAAATCCGCAGAATTGGATTATGATTATGGCCAAGACGGAGTTTATCATGATGGTGATTGGGATACAGAGTATGACATTTACGAACCGCCCCAAACCAAAGTCCGAAAGGTGCGTAAAGTGGAAAATGTTCCTGAACTTGAAGAGGAAGAGCCCAAGCCTGAGAAAAAGAAGGGTAGAAGGAAGGTTAAGAGGCGTAATAACAAGAAGGAGAAAAAATCCAGTAAAGCAGCAGTCGATGAACCCGTAGTTGCAAAGAAAGTTGTTGCAACTAAGAAGCGCAAATCAGCAGTGTCAAAGCAAACTCAAGGTGATGGCGGCAAAGATTCGTCAGATGATGAAGAATCAGCAATGGACAAGGCATTGGGCATGTTAACGGGAGATTCCAAGGATTGATTGATTTCCTCACTCAACTGGAAATCACAAATCTCCAGAACTTCAGAAATGAACATTTCAAGTCCTGCTTCAACTTCACTGTCAAAATCATAGAGAACTTCTTCAAAATATCTTCTTATTCGATCCTTTTTGAATCCACTTCTATCTGAACATGAAGAAACAATTTCTTCCTTGACTTCGGGGTTTCGGAATGAATTAAGTGAATTCTGTAATTCTGCATAGGCGTCACTAACAATATCGAGAGGAGCATCCCGATGGGTAGCGAAAACAGCAAACACCATTGGTAAACCAGTAACATCCTTCCATTCCATGCCAAGGTCCATACGAACGAGATCAGGCCTTCTTTGAGCCTCATGTAATGCTCTATCTCCAATCAACAAGGCTCCGTCGCATCTCTCCAACATAGTTTCTAAATCGGGTCCCATTTCAACAGGTCGCGGGTCATGTCCGCGCTTCTTCAGAAGATACATCAATAATCGCCTAGAGGTTGCAGAATCGGTAGGTAATGCAACGTCTCTCATGTCTTCAATTTCTCTTTCGCCAAATAGTAGTACACTACCAACACTTCCGTCAGAAATGATACCCATTCCAGGAACTAGGGACAACTCATTTCTGTTTAGTGCCCAGTCCGCAGCAGGAATAGGGGCAATCAAGCAGTCCTTTCTGAGTAGATGCCCAGTCAACCAGGCAGGCGGGGCAGCGAGAATCTTCCACTTGTCTGAGATTTGATGATATAGCGGGTCACAATTGAGGAAAGCTACTCTTCCTAAAGTGCGCTGCCACGTTGACGTATTTTCCATCATGTCACCTCAATTGACCATTGGTAGGGATCTCCTTCGCGAAACTCGGTCAACAATAACTCGTTCGAACTTATTGTAAACAGTATTTCTACGAACTGCATCGCACCCTGATCTCTCAATAAGCCTACACATCTCATCAATTCCATGATCCAGAGGAGCTGTTGATCCAGCGAGGTGCATTATTGATTCCTGGAGTACGGTTCCATCCACGTCATCAGCCCCACAAGAAATCGCCATTTCTGTAATTGCATCACCAATATTCATTCTATATGCCTTGATGTGAGGAATATTATCCAACATCAATCGACTGATTGCAATCATGCGTAAAATCTCATTTGCGCTAGCCAATTGGGCTTCAGGTAGTCTAGATGAGTCCGGAAGGAACGGATAGGGAACGAAGCATTGGAAACCATTTGTTTCATCTTGCAGTTCCCTAAGTTTGATCAGGTGTTCAATACGCTCTTCGGGGGTCTCCACAGTTCCGAACAACATTGTGCAATTTGTAGGGAGACCAAGATTGTGTGCACTTCTGTGAATATCCAAGTATTCTTGGCTGCTCTCTTTGCCCCTGCAAATTTTCTCTCTTACTGAATCCACTAAAATTTCGGCACCGCCTCCAGGGAGACTCTCTAATCCTGCTTCTGACAACATTTCCAAGGTGTCGCTGATACTGAGATTCGACAATGAAGCAATATGTTTGATTTCAACAGCGGTCAAGGCCTTGATATGGATTTCTGGAAACCTCTGCTTCGTTCTCCGAAACAATTCACAATAATGTCCCACATCCCAATCAGGATGTAATCCACCTACTGAATGAACTTCATCAATTATCTCAGAATATGGTTCAATCTCTGAAATGTATTTCTCTATTTCCATAGCATATGCATCTGTTGCTCTTCTTCCGCGTCTGAAAGCACAGAACTTGCAAGCAAGAACACAGATATTTGTTTGATTTACATGAATATTCAGATTGAAATGGATGTCCTTTCCAAATCTTGCCCTCTTGCAAATATCTGCCATGGATAATATGCTTCCAAGATCTTCATGAAGTAATAAAGCGAGCCCATCTTGAACTGTTATTCTTCCATCAGTAATCAAACGATCTCGAATTTCTTCAAGCGTCTCATCCAGTCCATTTAGGGCTAGCAAACCATCGCTTTGTGATAGCATCCATTCCGAATTGAAACCAGGTTGGCGCATGCAATCCCCGCTCCCTCGTCATGGACATCAAGAATGAATGCTTGTATTGCCCTTCATCGCTTAAATGGGGGGATGTTACTAAGTTTAGTCTTGAGTACTCCCTCTCTGAGCATTATCTTGCGGAACTCTTCTATCCATAAGACAGAGGAGGAAATCAACAATAATACTAGCCAAGTTGTCCAGTTGAGGAATTTGGTAGACAATAACTCTCCAATCATCAAACCAGAGAATGGTATGGTGAAAGTTGAATATTGAACTACAAATAACAACATTGCAGAACATCCAATCAATGAATAATTAATCGCCCGGTTGCTGAATATTCCTAGTTTGAATACACTGTCAGTAACACTTCTGCAATTGAGGATGTTAAAGAATTGGAAGAGAGAAAATACCGCAAATGCAGCAGTCCTCGCAACTTCAAATCTTTCTTCAGCCCAACTTTCCCAAGCCTCTATATCGCACAGCCCTTCTTCAGAAGCGGCCAATTTTCCATCAAAGTAGATATTTCCACTATCGAAAGTACCCATAGTACAATTATCTTGACTCTTTACTGATCCATCAGCAATGTAAAACACGGTTAATGTCCCAACTACCATTATCGAAGCGGTCCAAAAAATCAAAGCCATATCAACGAGATTTGGCAATCCTTCATTGACAGGCTTTGGTGGAACACTCATAACGCTTCCATGCTTCTTTTCTACGCCTAGGGCAACTGCAGGTGGTCCATCCATCAGTATATTGATGACAAGTATTTGAGTTGCAGTAAATGGTAGACTCCATCCAAATACGAAAGTGGAAATGATAATGATAGCAACTGCAGCTACATTGGTGGAAATCTGATATCTTACGAAGTTACGTATATTCTGGTAAATTTTCCTTCCCTCTTCTACTGCATGAACAATGTTCGCAAAGTTATCATCCTGCAGAACCATGTCCGCAGCATCTTTCGCTACATCAGTACCCGCCATACCCATCGCAATACCGATGTTTGCTTTCGATAAAGCAGGAGCATCATTAACTCCATCGCCAGTCATGGCAACAACTTCTCCACGTACCTGCAAAGCACTGACAATGCGCATCTTTTGGTCTGGAGTTACTCGATGATATACATCGGTTTGACTCGCCTTATCTACTAATTCCTCATCACTCATCTCCGAAAGTTCATAGCCACTCAAGGAATCAGAATGTTTGCTCGCAATGTCTAGATCTTTGCCTATTGATAGTGCTGTAATCTCTTGATCACCTGTAATCATCTTCACGCGAATACCGGCTTCTTTACAGATTTTGATAGCATTTTTGACCTCGGCACGAGGAGGATCCATGATGGCAACCAAACCAAAGAGTGTCAGGTNATTTTCCATGCTTACCATGTCTGTAGTATCTTCTCCATGCTCTACTTTGCGCCCACNCAACGCGAGAACCCTCATGGCTTGTGCAGCCATATCGNGATTTGCANTGAGNATTGATTCAATATCAGCTTGTTTGATTGGCTGTTCTTGACCATTTATGACGACATTTTTGACTAGGTCTCTGTAGCCCTCCGCAGCACCTTTGGACAATACCCAAGTTTCACCATCAATCTCTGTTATAGTGCTCATTCTCTTTCTTTCTGCATCAAAGAAGAATTCATATGAACGTGGAAACATTTCACCTAGATTTTCTATATCTCCATGAACTTTCCAACCAAACACAGCACAGGCAGAGTCTGTGGGGTCTCCGATGGCCTCCCATGCTCCATCGAATTTGTGTACTGTACTGTTGTGGCACAGAGCAGCGCACAAAGTGCCCATTCTGAAAGCAGGATTTTTCATCATTTGTTCTAATACTTCAGATGACAATTCCTCACCCTTAGAAACCACACTTCCTGCTGTCGGGTCAAAGCCTTCACCAGAAACATTGTATTCTTCATCTAGTGTCCAGAATTTTTTGACAGTCATCTGGTTCTTGGTCAAAGTACCCGTTTTATCAGTGCAGATAATAGTGGTAGAGCCTAAGGTTTCGACAGCTTTCATTCTTCGAACGATAGCCTTGTGTCGAGCCATATTTCGCATACCTAGCGCCAAAGTAATGACTAGAATGATTGGCAAACCTTCAGGAACGATAGCAACAAAGATTGCTATGGCAATAATGAATTGATCGATTGCAACATCAAGTAGACTCCGGTCATCGGGTTGAAGATATGCTACTACTAACTCCAATGAAACCAGAAGTACTGCTACAAATAATGCGATGAATCCCAAGAAACGACCGAGTGATTCAAGTTTAATTTCAAGTGGAGTCTTTGGTGTTTCAGCATCGGCAATCCCACTCGCGATGTGACCCAATTCTGTCTTCATCCCTGTAGTAACTACTATTCCAACGGCTCTACCACTAGATGCAACGGTTCCCATGAAGGCCATATTTGATTGTTCAGCCAAAATACGCTTACCTTGAATTGATGTCGTATTCTTAGTTACAGTATCGGACTCCCCAGTTAATGCCGACTCATTAATTTTGAATTGGTAGACTTCGGTCAATCTGACATCGGCAGGGATGTTGTGTCCTTCTTCCATTTTGACAATATCACCGGGAACAAGTTCTAATGTCGATATCTCGAGTTCCCGACCTTCTCTTTCAACTATACAGTTGCTTACCGCCATTTGTTTCAGAGCATCCATTGCTTGCTCTGCCTGGTTTTCCTGCCAATATCCAAAAACCGCATTGATGGTCAATACCAAGCAGATAAAAATCGCATCTCCAGGCTTCTCAAAATTATGAATTATCAAGGATATGAATGCCGCTCCCATTAGCAGGAATATCAACGGATCGTTGAATTGAGACAGTAGGCGTAGCCACCATGCACTTCTTTCAGGCTCATCGAGTTTATTCGGACCATATTCTTCGAGCCTCTTTCTTGCATCTTCGTCACTCAAACCTTCAGGATTAGTCGATAAATTGGCATAGACTTCATCTTTTTTCATGGCAAACCAATCTCTATCTGCGGTCATTGGAACACCACCATATCCCCTACCGGCTGCCGGAAAGTCATAAGCATGCCTGAAGAGAATCAAAACACTTTGTCAATTCAGCCGTGGTATTAACTTGCGAATGATTGAGAAGCAATGCCACTTCCCAGAACACATGTCTGGGGACACCCCGTATGTGCCCGCAGAAAAGGAACTACCTGAGTTAACCACGAGGGTCATAATCATTGGAATCCTTTTGGGCACTGTCATGACGGCTGCTAACGCCTATCTTGGAATGCTAGTGGGGATGACAGTTAGTGCATCGATACCCGCTGCTGTCATGTCGATGCTTATTCTACGTGGATTGAAATTCAAAGATGTCTCAATTTTGGAAAATAATTCTGTACAAACTATGGCTTCTGCAGGAGAAAGTCTTGCTGCTGGAGTGATTTTCACAGTCCCTGCACTACTGGTTATGGGGATATGGTCAGATATCAATTGGGTTGATACTTTCATTATTGCATTCTTGGGAGGTGTATTGGGAACGATGTTTACTATTGCACTTAGGAGAGTATTCATTGTTGAGGAAGCACTTCCGTATCCAGAAGGTGTTGCTTGTAGAGAAGTATTGGTTTCCGGAGAAGAAGGAGGAAGCGGGCTTATCGCAATAATTTACGCGCTGATAATCGGCGCTTTATTCGGCTGGTGCGTCAAAGGAATGCACCTAACAAAGCATATGGTTCACAAGGCNTTTGATTTTGGGAGCATGCGCGTGTATGCTGGAACCGAAGTTTCCATCGCTTTGTTNTCGGTGGGGTATATCGTAGGATTGAGAATTGCTTCATTCATATTCTTGGGCGGAGTTATCGGTTTTGGTATTCTAGTTCCCATGTATGGAATGATCAATGGTTGGCCAGCAGGGATGGATCCCACTNTCGCTTTCATGGAAATCTGGAGTGACCAAATCAGATTTGTGGGAGTGGGTGCAATGGTTGTCGGTGGAGTATACACACTTTGGACGATGCGCAAAACGATCATGACTGGNTTCAAGAAAGCTCTGAACTTCAGAGAATCTGAGGGAGATGAAGAGTTACTAAGAACAGAGATTGATNTTGATATGCGCAAGGTACTGATTGTTTGTGCGATCATAGCATTGCTCACATTCTTCTATTATTGGTGGAGAACCGATAGTCTTGTACTAGCTTTGGTTGGAGCAGGGTTTTTGGCTGTTGCAGCGTTTTTCTTTTCTGCCGTAGCAGGATATATTGCCGGAGTAGTGGGCTCTTCTAATTCACCGGTATCGGGAATGACAATTGCTACGCTACTATTCACATCNATGCTGGTTTGGATCGTTGGAGATTTAATCCTTGGAATGGAACAGGAAGACCTGATGTTTGCGACATTGATTATCGCNGCNGTAGTTGCAGTTAATGCAGCGATAGCAGGTGATGTCATGCAGGACCTCAAGACGGGNCATCTTGTNGGTGCTACTCCGTATCGTCAACAGACCGCTGAAATCATTGGCGTTATCGTAGGAGCAGTAGTTATCGGGCCAGTACTTTGGTTGTTGAATGAAGCATTCCGAATTACCAAGACACATTGTTATGACAATCCACCCAGTAGTTGGGACCCAAATTCTGGAGTNACNTTACAAGAAGCATGTGAGGGGGCCTTATTGGCNCCGCAGGCTGAATTGATTGGTTCCATCATCGAAGGAATGTTCGGCGGTCAATTGAATCTTCCAATGNTTACTNTAGGGGCATTGATTGCAATAATCATCATTTGGAGGAAAATGCCTGTTATGTCGGTTGCAATAGGAATTTATCTTCCATTAGGGCTATCTGTGCCAATTGTTGTTGGCGGTCTTGTCAGCCATGTAGTAATTCGTTCTGCACATCGCAGGATTGACGGTGAGTTGCTGGATGAACCTTCACCTGAGGCTAATGCCGCAGGAGAAGAGGTGGCATCAAGAGGAGTACTGTTAGGGGCTGGATTCATTGCAGGTGAATCATTAATGGGTGTATTCATAGCAATGATTATCGTTTTGTGGGATGAACCTTACAAGTTGATTGGATTGAAANCTTTACCAGAACTTTGGACTCTGATATTCTATGCTTGGTTCATTGGGATATTCATTTATCTGGTCTCNAGATCATTGCCCAAACATGANGATGGAGGCAACCTCCTTACTGATACAATAGATNTAATTACAGATGGNGTTCGTAANTTCATCAAGGCCTTGTTACCTCAAAGGTAGGCCTTCTCAGAGATTCGCTTCGAGGTCAATGTTGAAAGGCCCTATGGTAAACCATCCATTGAGGCGAGTAGATGATGGCGGCAGAAGAGAGCAGATGTGCTGAATTGGAGGCCCTTGCAAATCGCTGTCGCGGACACATTCTTAGGATGACACATCGAGCTGCTGCCGGCCATCCNGGCGGTTCATTATCCGAAATTGATATCCTTGCAGCCCTCTATTCCGGACATTTACGTGTGCGCCCTGAAGAACCGAANTGGCCAGATAGAGACCGGTTTATNCTATCTAAGGGNCATGCTAGTCCTGGTATGTATGCAATNTTGGCTGAATCNGGATTCATTTCTCANGAAGATATGGANTCTTATCGCGTTCTTGGAGGAGTTTGTCAGGGCCATGTCGATATGAAGTGGACTCCGGGAGTTGACTTCAGCGCAGGTTCTTTGGGAATGGGCCTTTCATTCGGCATGGGTTGCGCATTAGCGGCGCGCCTCGAAGNTAGTGAAAGNGACATTTGGGTCATGTTAGGCGATGGTGAACTACAGGAAGGCAGTGTGTGGGAAGCAGCGATGGCGGCCAGGCACCATGAGTTAGGCAATCTCAAGGTAGTTGTTGATCATAACAGAATTCAGAATGATGATTTTGTCGAGGCNCAAATGCGTATGTTTGATGTCCCTGCTAAGTGGCAAGGATTTGGTTGGCAAGTCAAAGAAATAGATGGGCATGACATGCNGGAGATACTCGAAGCATTGGAATGGGCCTCCTCGATGGACTCGCCCGCAGTCATCATAGCTCACACTGTNAANGGTAAAGGAATCTCNTATATGGAGAACAATCCATCTTTCCACGGTGCAGCTCCAAATGATGAACAATTGGCACTTGGTTTACAGGAACTTGGTTTGGAGGTGGAATCATGATGGCTGCATCTAGAGATGGTTACGGCCAAGGCCTATTGGACATAGCTGATGATGACAAGGTAGTCGTGCTCGAGGCTGATCTCGGTAAATCAACCAANTCTCTACATTTCCGTGGCAAGTTTCCAGAGAGGACCGTATCTTGCGGAATTGGTGAGCAAAATATGATGCTGGTTGCTGCGGGTATGGCTTCTAGCGGTTACAAACCCTTTGCTAGTACCTTCGCAATCTTCACAGAAAGGGCATTTGAGCAGGTACGTAACGGTATTGCTCGGCCAAATCTTCCCGTTCATATTTGTGGGAGCCATGGGGGNACACATACTGGGACAGATGGCAGTAGTGCTCAGTCGATCGAAGATTTGGCGATTTACAGAACACTTCCAAACATGACCGTCATGCATCCATGCGATGATGTTAGTGCAGCGGCATTGACAAGACAATGTTTGGATTTGAATGGGCCTTCATACATGAGAACGGCAAGGAACAAAACTCCAGTAATTCATGGAGATCGTATANATGAATTGCAAATCGGCAAAGGAGTGGTACTCAAGGATGGACATGATGTAGCAATCATCGCATGCGGAGTCTTGGTTTCCAAGTCTCTTGAGGCAGCAGCGAAACTTGAGGCAGACGGTATTTCTGCTACAGTTGTTGATATGCATACCATCAAGCCTCTAGATACTGAGTTAGTTGATCGATTAGTTGCATCAAACGGTTGTCTAGTATCGGCTGAAGACCATTCAATTATCGGTGGTCTTGGAGGTGCCTTGGCAGAGCATATATGTTCGACAAACCCTGTTCCATTGGAGAGGGTTGGTGTCAGAGATAGATTTGGNGAATCTGGACAAGCCGAAGAGATGCTTAATCTTCTTTCAATCAATACTGGAGACATAATCGAAGCAGCGATGCGAGCAATAACGAGGAAAAATGGAGCGTGAGAATATGGAGTTTTTCTTAGACACAGCAGAAGTAGAAGAGGTTAGAGAAATAGCAGCATGGGGAATTCTAGATGGTGTGACAACCAATCCAAGTTTAATCAAAAAATCAGGNCGAGATTTCAAGCAGGTTGTACGCGAAATTGCAGAGATTTGTGATGGACCGATTTCGGCNGAGGTTACGGCACTTGATACAGATGGAATGGTGTCAGAGGGCTTGGCATTGAAGGAGGAACTGCCTGAAAATGTAATCATAAAGATTCCATGTACTCCAGAAGGGTTAGCAGCAACAAAGATTCTTTCAGATGAGGGAATAGGGGTCAATGTAACTCTGATTTTCAACGCTTCACAGGCCGTTATGGCCGCCAAAGCAGGGGCGATGTACGTCTCCCCATTTATCGGAAGAATTGATGACACCGGTGCAGATGGCATGGATCTTATTGCTGAAATAATGACCATTTGGGATATGTATCCTGAATTAGACACCAAGGTTCTTGCTGCTTCAATACGTAATCCTATGCACATACTACAATCTATGCAGATGGGAGCACATACTGCNACAATGCCGACCAAGATTTTNCGTCAANTGGTCAAACATCCGCTCACTGACAAGGGTCTGCAGCAATTTCTTGATGATTGGGCAGAAGTTGAGGCTGCGGGTAATGCTTGACATATTTTGTGCATTTTTTCTATATTCTTGTGCATCACCCCCTATGGGGGTGNATCAAAAGCCTTGAAGAAGGGATGCAGGCCCACCGGTGCCGGGAGGAGTATACTTGAGCGATGCCAGAGCAAGGCTTCAGCAGTTATTGGATGGGGAGATGGACCCCTCTGAAATTGCCAAGGACCCGACGCTTGCCAGCCTAGCTGAACGCATATATGGGATGGATATCAAGGCCTTGTTGGNTGAGAAAGGAATCTCCGCAGAAGGTAGTCAAGAAGCTGCTTCTGCAAGTTCTCAGACTTCAGGTTCAGATATGNTGATTGAAGTTGTGCCTGAAAGCAACGCANCTTTACCTGCTTTGCCACCTCCGGCTGCCATACCTGAACAGGGGCAGAATAGTTCTAGACGCCCATTGGTCATTTTACTCGGTCTATTCNTCCTTGTTCTTGCAATTTACAATCTTGTGATTGGAATTGGAGACTTATACAATCCTTGTACTACAGATTGGTGTACTACAAACAAGAAGTTGATTTGGCTAGCCCCCCATCAAATTTCTAATGATGCTGGCTGGGGTGCTGTAGGNACACCTGGTATTCCAGATTATGCAATGATTGGAGGGGCTACTATACTCACTCTCCTTGGTCTGCGTAAGAAGTCTTGAGGTGGTGAAATGACACAACCTGCCAGAGCCAAGCGCGGTCTTCCNCCTAAGTCAGACTTCAATGAATGGTATCCATTCATCGTTGAGGCTGCGGAGTTGGTTGACAAAAGATATCCAATCAAAGGAATGGATGTTTGGAGACCATATGGCTGGAAGACNATGCGCCTGATAGATGGTTTCACTCATNTGGAAATGGAAAGAACTGACCATGAAGAAGTACACTTTCCAATGTTAATTCCCGAGAATTTACTNGAGAAAGAGAATTCCTTGGTTGCAAGATTAAAGGCTGCTCGAGAACAAGGAGTAGATCCTGATGAGTTACGAATCGAAGAAGAAGAGGCTGGCTTCAAGAAGGAGGTATACTGGGTCAAGCATGCTGGAGAAAATGAGTTGGAAATACCAATGTTCTTGCGCCCTACTTCTGAAACCGCTATGTATNCNCTTTTTCCACTTTGGATAAGGAGCCATGGAGACCTTCCACTGAAGACNTACCAAATCGTCAACACTTTCCGCTATGAAACTAAGACNACGCGTTCATTTATNCGCGTGAGAGAGATNCATTTCTTNGAAGCACATACAGCTCATATTGACGAGGATTGTGCTAGTAGACAGATTACCGAAGATTTGGATATAGTGCGACGATTAATGGATGTACTTTGCCTACCGGTTCTGATTGCCAAGCGTCCTGAGTGGGATACTTTCCCCGGAGCATGGTATACTATTGCCATCGATGTCGTAATGCCAAATGGTAGAACNCTACAAGTTGCNAGTTGCCATCATTATAGGGATCAATGGGCCAAGGCCTTTGATATCAAGTACGAGGATGAGAATGGAAATCCGCAATTCTGTCATCAGACTACATACGGTATGTCTGAGCGTTTACTTGGAGCAGTGGTTGGTATGCATGGCGATGATTCTGGTTTGATAATGCCACCAAAGATTGCACCTNTCCAAGTGGTNGTCATTCCAGTTTTGAAGAAGGATCAAAGTGATATGATTCTAGANCAAGCACAAATGTTGATAGATGAACTCAAAGATTCTGGACTTCGTTGTCGCATGGATGATAGAGACATAAGACCTGGACAGAAATACTACGATTGGGAAATCAAGGGAGTTCCATTGAGGCTTGAATTAGGGCCGAGGGACATACAGAATGGCACAGTTTTCGCAGCACGNAGAACGGGTGGCAAATCTCCGCTTGAACGTAATGATATTGTAAATTTAGTGAATTCTGAGTTGAACGCAGTNGAGGAAGAACTGAAGCGACGGGCTAAGGAACACATGGATGGGAGAGTAAGACCACTACCTGNATTAGAAGTCATAGATGGGAATNTTACTCTTGTTTCAGAAATCGATGATGGNATGGTCTATGAAATTGCATTCGACGGTAATGATGCAGAGGCTGAGATGATAGAAAGGACAACAGGACTTTCTTTTCTCGGCGATGCAGTAGAGGATTTTAGCGAAGATAGGCAGTGTGCAGTTACTGGAAAAACCACCCGCCGTAGAGTNTGGCTTGCCAAGACTTACTGATNTTCTCTTTCGATTAGTGATCTTATTGCTTCTGCAATAGCTTGGTTATCTTTCAAAGCCCAATGTTCTCCATTTTTGTCTACNAGATGGGCNCGTGGTTTGGATTCGCTATCAATNTCCTCGAGTCTGTTTGCAATAACTGCAGTCATACCCGCTCTTTCAATTTGAGAAGAGGCGCGATGTACCAAATCGTTCATCTTCACTCCTGATTCTAGTTTGAAACCGATTCTGATACTTCNTTCACAGAGTTCTTGTAATTTTTCAATATGTTTAGAACCTTCAATCAATGAAATCTTCCAATCTCCTTGCATAGAACCAAACTTACCCTCGATTGAATCCTTGACCACATAGTCCAATACTGCAGCGCAATGAATCCATGCATCGATTTGATCATTTGANAGAGCAGTCAATTCCTTAAGCATCTCATCTGGTTCCGGNGTGCTGATGACCAATGGTAAGTTGAATGCNGGTTTGACAGAGTAAACTCCTGCAACAACAGTTACATCATGTCCATGTCTGTACAAATTCTCTGCAATAATCCATCCTGTTGCACCACTACTCNTATTTTGGATNAATCTGACNTCATCGATCATGCTCCTAGTTGCGCCCAGAGTAATCACTACNGAGCGACGGTTTTCCGCCGTGGAGTTGACCATATGNGCGAAAGTGGCTACAATGCTAGTGTGATCATCCTGTTTACGCTTACCTTCAACTGAAGGGCCCCAATGAAGGCGCATTCCAAACCGCTTCAATTCCATCTGAATTTCTTCAGTAATTGGATCAGAAGCCAGATCTTCATGCATACTAGGGACAAGCATGATTGGCAATTGTCTGCCGCGTGCTGCTGAAACAGCCATCAATAGTGGAGTATCCATCATTCCTTGTAACAATCCTGCCATGTGATGTCTTGTTGCAGGACAAATTAGCACTGCATCGAAATCATCGAGTTGCTTCATATCCCCCTCCCAGTCGCTGATTACTTGCGCATCACTTGCCCAAGACATGGCTAGAGGAGAGATGATATTCTGGGCAGAGTGAGTCATTATTACAATGACATCAGCCCCATGTCTGCGCAATTCGCGGCATACTTTGACCGATTCGACTGCGGCAATTCCTCCAGTGACTCCCAAGAGGATNCGCTTACCTGAAAGGCTGTTACCATGCAGGTCTACGCCGGTATCTCGCAATCTCTCCACGAAACTTCGTAGAAGCATTCGCACAAAGCCCCTTCGCACCAGCAAGCACCGGTTGAATGATGAGGTGCTCTTGTTTGGAGGGTGCAATGGCGAATGACCCGAATGAATTGGTGATGGCTGGAAGTGTCCCAAATTCGACACAACATCCCCTCGAGGTTCTGCACCGGCAGATCAGTTTTGTCATGATAGGGACAATCTTCCTGTTCGCCCTATTTGTATGGACTATTTTCAATACGATTTCTAGTGGTTTTGGATGGGTCTCATTATTCCCATGCATAATTCTAGGAGTAATATGGTCTGGTTTCAAGAATCGTAGAGAATGGGCTTATCCGTTTGCAGTTGCATTAAATGCAGCAGCTATCGTACTCTTTGGAATACTNGCATTCATGTTTATTTTCAGCGGAGATATGTTATCACTACTGTTGGGAGTATTATTGATGTTCACAGCAGTATCTTCAATACGTCGATTGAATATAATGAGAAATGTATTGTTNAAGGCATGGTATTTGGGTATGGAAATCCCCATCCATGGNACNGGGCTGGCTGAAGGTGANATATACGCTAGTTGCCCACATTGCTCTTCGATTCTAGCGATAAGGCCTATGCAATTAACGAGGGATGATGATTGTCCATCATGTGGACAACCTCTAGTCATGAGCCAAGAAGAAGAATGANTCGACTTCAGCGAGAAGCCAATGTAAGGTTCTTCCACATATCTTCTGGAACTTCCATAGAGAGTCTCAAACCACCCATGGCGCCTAGTCGAACGGGATCATCTACTACNTGTACATTTATTTCTCCCAAATCAGAGAGTCTCTCCTCAATCAATGCTCCAAGGCCTCGAATTCCTGAGCCNCCTCCTGCTAGAATCATATTACGTCGGAAGGAGTCATGGTATTCTGGGTTTGATGAAGCAATAAGTCCCTTGACACTCTCGACAATTGGGTCGACAATGCTTTCACAGGCTTTCTGAATACAATCNGTAACATCGAGAGTCATCGCTTTACCTTCGATGGAGAAATCTACCATAATTGGATTATCAGGTGGTGATGCTCCTGTGAAGGAGTGCTCTTCCTTCCATCGTCGAGCCATNTCTTTGGTCACTTGAGCACCGTTGTACTTTATCTGTACTTGTTCGATGATTTGGTTATCCACGTAATCACCTGCATACTGGGTATGAACCTGGTCCTCTGGTTCTGGAATTGTACCATANACTCTGCATACGTCAGTTGTTCCTGCACCGATATCAATAACCAAAGTGTGTTCGAGCATGTCCAAAGCATAAGCAACAGCGAATGGCTCAGATATAATCATACAAGCATTTACAGTTCCGGCTGCAGCGTCAAAGATGTATGTCTTNTCGACATAAGATGCTTCAGCAGGTGCTCCAATGACTGCTACTACTCTATCGTATTCTTCAGGGTCTGCTAGACCGATAAGATGGGTGATGAAATGGGCGATGAATTCTCTGTCCTTCTGGGTNTCCTTGATTACACCGTGTTCCAAAGGTCGGAACAAATCGAGGGCCAATCGATTTTTNAGTGCATCTTCTCCAAATAGAACGTCTCTTTTGAGGAAGTTTCTAGCGATATTATCTTTTGGAGTGCCGATGACAGTAAGTTCCTCTTCCTCGTGATTATCACTCGATACCATNACGGAACGGAAGGTTCCTAAGTCCACCCCAATATACAGTACATCTTCAGCCATTTGCTCGCCTCTGTACGCGGGACTTGAAGAGGACTTATGAAGCATCCCACAGAAGAATGCCTGTATGGANTACTCAAACCCATGATTCACAGGCAGAGCAATACCATGCTGCGTACTCNGGATAAAGGTCAGCCATNCCGCCACAACNGGTGCATTCNTTGACTGCTCTATCACCNAAAATNCCCATAACAATACGCACGTGGTCAGCATCTGAAATCCCTAATTGTTCTCTCATTGCCNANAGCATCTGNTCTTCACTTGGCGANATTATNCCATCCTCCAGTACNATTTGAACTGCCGCTTGATAATCCTCNATCATTCGTACATCNCGNGCNTCCATNGATACNCCNCCCTTTTCAGCNACTAAATCTTGGCCTCCAGGGTCGTCAACATAGATTACTAGTGATGCTGGATCCAATTGTGTATTNTTCATCTCAAAGAGGATAGAGGNGCCATCATTNGNAGCATAAACNAAGTTTGACAATCGATTGATTACACTAGCCATGTTGCGCGCAGTATCTTCTATTGTACGTCCTCGGCGCCAGCCTCTACTATCATCTTCATCATAACCATAGAATTCAGTACCCATTCCAGGATATTCCAACCGTACCTCCTCCCCGCCATCGAACTCGTTGTTGAGCAAAGTAACAGATGCTATTACCGTATTGCCAATGTTATCATCATCATCAAAGGAAATCATCAGCGGTTTTCGTTCTTCAGTAGCGACATTGAAGGTCCCTTGTAAACCGCTCATCCACTTATCTTCAAGGCGCTGTAGACTGGCTTCTTGTTCTCTTGAGAGGTTCTTGTTGATTCCTAATACTCCTCTCAGTTGACCGCTTTCCATCTCTTGTTTGAATTCATTAATCAATTCAGAATCTCTACGGTGATTTGGAGGGGGGCCCCTAGCAGCATGAACATAATTCGGATCTTTCCATTCATAGGAACATTTGATGCATATCAGGAACCCTGCCAATGACGATG